>NZ_LRMN01000021.1:0-3363 GCF_019266105.1 Pseudomonas sp. D1HM
TGGTGAATGTTGATTTCTGATCTTTTGATTAGATCGTTCTTTAAAAATTTGGGTATGTGATAGAAAGATAGACTGGATAACACTTTCACTGGTGTTTATTCAGGCTAAGGTAAAATTTGTGAGTTAAATTGCGAATTTTCGGCGAATGTCGTCTTCATAGTATAACCAGATTGCTTGGGGTTATATGGTCAAGTGAAGAAGCGCATACGGTGGATGCCTTGGCAGTCAGAGGCGATGAAAGACGTGGTAGCCTGCGAAAAGCTTCGGGGAGTCGGCAAACAGACTTTGATCCGGAGATGTCTGAATGGGGGAACCCACCTAACATAAGTTAGGTATCTTAAGCTGAATACATAGGCTTAAGAAGCGAACCAGGGGAACTGAAACATCTAAGTACCCTGAGGAAAAGAAATCAACCGAGATTCCCTTAGTAGTGGCGAGCGAACGGGGACCAGCCCTTAAGCTGTATTGATGTTAGCGGAACGCTCTGGAAAGTGCGGCCATAGTGGGTGATAGCCCTGTACGCGAAAACATCTTTGCAGTGAAATCGAGTAGGACGGAGCACGAGAAACTTTGTCTGAATATGGGGGGACCATCCTCCAAGGCTAAATACTACTGACTGACCGATAGTGAACTAGTACCGTGAGGGAAAGGCGAAAAGAACCCCGGAGAGGGGAGTGAAATAGATCCTGAAACCGTATGCGTACAAGCAGTGGGAGCCCACTTTGTTGGGTGACTGCGTACCTTTTGTATAATGGGTCAGCGACTTATTTTCAGTGGCGAGCTTAACCGAATAGGGGAGGCGTAGCGAAAGCGAGTCTTAATAGGGCGTCTAGTCGCTGGGAATAGACCCGAAACCGGGCGATCTATCCATGGGCAGGTTGAAGGTTGGGTAACACTAACTGGAGGACCGAACCGACTACCGTTGAAAAGTTAGCGGATGACCTGTGGATCGGAGTGAAAGGCTAATCAAGCTCGGAGATAGCTGGTTCTCCTCGAAAGCTATTTAGGTAGCGCCTCATGTATCACTGTAGGGGGTAGAGCACTGTTTCGGCTAGGGGGTCATCCCGACTTACCAAACCGATGCAAACTCCGAATACCTACAAGTGCCGAGCATGGGAGACACACGGCGGGTGCTAACGTCCGTCGTGAAAAGGGAAACAACCCAGACCGTCAGCTAAGGTCCCAAAGTTATGGTTAAGTGGGAAACGATGTGGGAAGGCTTAGACAGCTAGGAGGTTGGCTTAGAAGCAGCCACCCTTTAAAGAAAGCGTAATAGCTCACTAGTCGAGTCGGCCTGCGCGGAAGATTTAACGGGGCTCAAACCATACACCGAAGCTACGGGTATCACTTAGGTGATGCGGTAGAGGAGCGTTCTGTAAGCCTGTGAAGGTGAGTTGAGAAGCTTGCTGGAGGTATCAGAAGTGCGAATGCTGACATGAGTAACGATAATGGGTGTGAAAAACACCCACGCCGAAAGACCAAGGTTTCCTGCGCAACGTTAATCGACGCAGGGTTAGTCGGTCCCTAAGGCGAGGCTGAAAAGCGTAGTCGATGGAAAACAGGTTAATATTCCTGTACTTCTGGTTATTGCGATGGAGGGACGGAGAAGGCTAGGCCAGCTTGGCGTTGGTTGTCCAAGTTTAAGGTGGTAGGCTGGAATCTTAGGTAAATCCGGGATTCTAAGGCCGAGAGCTGATGACGAGTGTTCTTTTAGAACACGAAGTGGTTGATGCCATGCTTCCAAGAAAAGCTTCTAAGCTTCAGGTAACCAGGAACCGTACCCCAAACCGACACAGGTGGTTGGGTAGAGAATACCAAGGCGCTTGAGAGAACTCGGGTGAAGGAACTAGGCAAAATGGCACCGTAACTTCGGGAGAAGGTGCGCCGGTGAGGGTGAAGCATTTACTGCGTAAGCCCACGCCGGTCGAAGATACCAGGCCGCTGCGACTGTTTATTAAAAACACAGCACTCTGCAAACACGAAAGTGGACGTATAGGGTGTGACGCCTGCCCGGTGCCGGAAGGTTAATTGATGGGGTTAGCTAACGCGAAGCTCTTGATCGAAGCCCCGGTAAACGGCGGCCGTAACTATAACGGTCCTAAGGTAGCGAAATTCCTTGTCGGGTAAGTTCCGACCTGCACGAATGGCGTAACGATGGCGGCGCTGTCTCCACCCGAGACTCAGTGAAATTGAAATCGCTGTGAAGATGCAGTGTATCCGCGGCTAGACGGAAAGACCCCGTGAACCTTTACTATAGCTTTGCACTGGACTTTGAATTTGCTTGTGTAGGATAGGTGGGAGGCTTTGAAGCGTGGACGCCAGTCTGCGTGGAGCCAACCTTGAAATACCACCCTGGCAACTTTGAGGTTCTAACTCAGGTCCGTTATCCGGATCGAGGACAGTGTATGGTGGGTAGTTTGACTGGGGCGGTCTCCTCCTAAAGAGTAACGGAGGAGTACGAAGGTGCGCTCAGACCGGTCGGAAATCGGTCGTAGAGTATAAAGGCAAAAGCGCGCTTGACTGCGAGACAGACACGTCGAGCAGGTACGAAAGTAGGTCTTAGTGATCCGGTGGTTCTGTATGGAAGGGCCATCGCTCAACGGATAAAAGGTACTCCGGGGATAACAGGCTGATACCGCCCAAGAGTTCATATCGACGGCGGTGTTTGGCACCTCGATGTCGGCTCATCACATCCTGGGGCTGAAGCCGGTCCCAAGGGTATGGCTGTTCGCCATTTAAAGTGGTACGCGAGCTGGGTTTAGAACGTCGTGAGACAGTTCGGTCCCTATCTGCCGTGGACGTTTGAGATTTGAGAGGGGCTGCTCCTAGTACGAGAGGACCGGAGTGGACGAACCTCTGGTGTTCCGGTTGTCACGCCAGTGGCATTGCCGGGTAGCTATGTTCGGGAAAGATAACCGCTGAAAGCATCTAAGCGGGAAACTTGCCTCAAGATGAGATCTCACTGGAACCTTGAGTTCCCTAAAGGGCCGTCGAAGACTACGACGTTGATAGGTTGGGTGTGTAAGCGCTGTGAGGCGTTGAGCTAACCAATACTAATTGCCCGTGAGGCTTGACCATATAACACCCAAGCAATTTGCTGACTCGAAAGAGCACCAGATTGCGGTGTGTGAAGACGATACAAACCGAAAGTTTGCAACTCACAAAACACCGACTCTATTACATACCCATTCGCTGGAGCGTGAACCGAAAGGTAAACGACCTGGCTACCGAATTTCTTGACGACCATAGAGCATTGGAACCACCTGATCCCATCCCGAACTCAGTAGTGAAACGATGCATCGCCGATGGTAGTGTGGGGTTTCCCCATGTGAGAGTAGGTCATCGTCAAGATTAAATTCCAAA
>NZ_LRMN01000023.1:0-57093 GCF_019266105.1 Pseudomonas sp. D1HM
AAGGCCACTGCCTCGCTCGCCGTGAGCCAGGTTTCAGCATTGACCAGACGCCGCAGCTCCACCTCGTCAATGTTCGGCGACTTGGATTTGTAGGCTGCAATGATGACTTCCAGCGCCTGATCCAGTGCGGCGGCGACCTTGCGCAGACCCTCTGCATCGCCGGATGCGTAGGTGTAGGGGTTGTGGATCATCAGCATGGCATTGGACGCGATCACGACCTTGTGAGCGCCGCACACCGCGACACTGGCCGCGCTGGCTGCCAAAGCATCCACTCGGCCGGTGCAGCGCTCGCCAAGTCGCGACAGCGCGTTGTGAATGGCAAGACCGTCAAACAGGTCGCCGCCGATGCTGTTAAAGGCCACAACGATTGGCGACACGCCGTCATCGAGCGCTGCAAGGTCACGCACAAACTGGTTGGCAGTGATGCCCCAGGTACCGATCTCACCGTAGACATAGACCTCAATGCTGCGGGTCTCGGCCTCGCCGCTGGCCTTCAGGCTGTACCAGTGTTTGTTTTGCGTCGCCGGTGGGTCTCCGGCTTTGTTGAAAATGCGTAGCCTGTTCATGGTTTCTCCTTGTCGGCAGGCTCTTCTGGCAAGTCGACGAGCGTTTTGTAGTTGAGGCCCAGGTCTCGGGCGCGGGCCTGATCGGCAGCGTTTTCAGCGTCGACGGTTTCGGCGTCATAGCCCGAACGCAGGACCATTTCGCTGCGGGAGTTGAAGCCCGCATTGACCTCCATCATTCGCGCCTGAATGTCCTGCACCGGCTGGATATAGGCCCAGCCCTGCGGTACCCAGCGGGTGCGCAGGTATTCGCGGCGCCGTTGCGCGTAGTTGTCGAGCTTGAGGCGCCCTGCCAACACAGCCATATCCATCCATGCGGCCCGCACCGGGCGGCACAGCTGGTGCACGTATACGCCGAACTGCAGCTGCTCCAGTCGCCGACGGAATTCGTTGAGCACCACACGCAGCGCACGATCGTTAACCTCGCGCATATCGCCGGTGAGGATCTCGTAAGGCGTGCCGGTACCGGCGGCAGCGGCCATCAATTGTTGACGCATAAAGTCCGGGTAGTTGTTGCCGGCGTCCGGTGGTTTGGAGAACTCCACCTCTTCACCAGGCCCCAGTTCTTGCATGGTGCCTGGCTCCAGCGCGACCATCGGCGTGAAGCCGTCGCGGTCTTCGCTTAGCAACTGGCCCGTGACCGGGTCCCGGGGCTGCTGCGAGGCTTCGGGCGGCGGTCGGCTAATGAACCCGGCAAACAGGTTGGCCACCTCCTGACGAAACAGCACTGCATCGTCGTAGTTGTCCAGACTACGCAAACGCTTGAGCACAGGTGCCAAACGCGGCACCCCGCGCAACTGGCCGGGCTCGACCGGCTCAAAGATATGCAGCACCTGTTCCGCCGGTATCCGCACCAACTGGTTGTAACCGGCGTTCAACGACGATGCATCACGCGGGTGAACGCGGTACATCCAGTAGGCCACGCGCTGGTGAGCCGGGTTGAACTCGATCCCGGCGCGGATGCTGTTACCGTTTTTGGCCGGCTCAAATTTGTCGTGCGGCACAAACTCGGGAGCCAGTACCTGAAGCTGCAGCGGTACCGCCAGATCCTCGTCCTGGCCCCGTGGTCGCAGACGCACAAAGCACTCACCGGCAGTTTCCACGGTGCGGGCAATCAAGGCCTGCTGGCCGTAGAAGTCGGTCAGGCCATCGGGGTCCGATTCGTCCACCCAGTCGTCCCACAAGTCTTGCTGCAACTTGCGCAGAGCATCGTCCTCGATCTTGGGTCGAGGGGTGATGCCAGTGCCGATCAGGTTACTGACGCGCTTGTCGATGACGTTAAAGGCGTAGGGATCATTGCGCACCGCTGCCCGCGAACGGGCGCGCAAATTGCGCAAGGCCGGGGTATTGATGCTGTTGATGCCGATATCGGGCGCGTCCCAACTGGCCGAACGCCTGCCCTCACCAGCCCCTTCGTAACTGGCTTTGATCCGCTCCGGCAGTAAAAAGCCGTTGCGGGTCAGGGTTGGATATTGGCGTGCCATTAGTGTCCCTTGCCTCCGTGATAAAGCCGGATCACCCGCGAGCGCGGCCCCGCCGAAGCGACCAGCGAAGTGCGGATCTGATCGCGGGCCTTTAGCAGCTCATCCACCGTGCGGTACTCCACGGTGCGGTCGGCGTAGCGCACGGTTTTCTCGCCGCGCGCGATGGCCGACTCAACCGCGTCGAGGTGCTTTTGGGTAAAGGACATAATCAGCGTCTCTTGAGATAGCCGCTGCTGGAGCTGCGACGTTGAGGGAGTCGTGCAACCGGCTGAGGTGGTGCCGCCGGGGTTAGTTCGGATGCTGGAGCAGGATCAACTGGTTGTTGCACAGGTGCCGGCTCAGTTGCAGCGGTGACGGCAATACGCTCGACTGCGGGCGGTTTGTCATCGAATAGCCCGGCCTGCGCCAGAGCTTGGCGAATGCGCTCCCAGTCGTGTTCCTTGTAGCGGTTCAGGCCCAGGTAATGCGCCATCGCTAAGCAGTACACCATCAGGTCGAGCGCTTCGTTGCGCTCGGCTTTGCCTTTGACCCATTCGATGCGCTTGTAGCCTTTGACGTAGCGCGCCACCTTGCGCTCGGCCACGCACTGGTCGAAGAAGTCATCCGGCAGGTCGTTGGCAAAGTGCAGCGCGCCCGGCCCATCTTCAAATGGGTATCGGTTGTAGATCCAGTCCTTGGCGGTGTCGGTACCGACAAACCACAGCTCGGCGCCGTTGCGTTCCGTCTGGCCTTTCCAGGTGACGTCGACCATTGACGGGCGTTGCGCAATAACCGGTTTGCCCGGCTTGCTCGCACCCTTGATGGCAAAGATATTGCGCCACCGGCGAAGGCGACAGAACTGATAAACCTCGTCCGTGTGGTGACCGCCGGAGTCGACGGCGGTGGCAAGGATGCCGAGCCCAACGCCACAAGGATGCGGATAACGCACCTTGAGCTTTTCATCGAGCACGGCCCAGGTGCGATCGTCTGCCGGGTCGCCCCAGATCACCTGGTAGTCGATGATCCAGCGTTCCATGCCGACACCCCAGCCCATCACCATCAGTTCAAGGCGATTGGCTTGTACGTCGACCGATGCGGTGAGCATCAATACGCGCTGGGTCATCGACCCCAAACCGTAGGTTTCGCGGCGCGCGCGCTCTTTCAGCACGTCCGCTTTGGTCTGCTCTTGGGCGCTGTCCCAAACCTTGGCCAGGCGGGTGTTGTAAAACACCTGCATGGGTTCAAGATCACCACGGTTCTGCGCCTTCTTGGCCTTTTCAAATTGCTTGGCCAGCGAACGCCAATCCATCCAGCCAAGCGGTGAATACAGGGCGTTGAGGTGAAAGCCTATGGTTTCGCCGTCTCCCTGAGCATGGGATCGCCATTCGCCCCGGGCCAGCATCTGGCCCTTGTGGTGCTCCTCAATCAGCACGTCACAATCGGGCCCGGCGCATTGGTAATGCACCACGCTGTAATCCGCCGAGTAGTGCAGGCTTTCCCATTCCAGCACCTGCATGTGGCCGCAGGTTGGGCATGGGACGTAGTAGTAACGCTGGTCGCTGGTCTCAAAGAGGTCGGCGATACGCGAGGCGCCCTTGATCGTCGGTGAGCTGGAGAAGTAAAACTTTGCGTTACGCCCGAAGGTACTGCCCCGAGTTTCGGCCAGCTCGATCGGGTCACCCTCTTCACCCACGTCCACATCCCAGCGATCGATCTCATCGCCGTAGATGTAGCGGGCCGACAGCTCGGCCAGGTTGGCCGCAGAGCCAGCGGTGGTGACGTACAGCGAGCCGCCTTCAAACTCTTTGGTGTCCATTGTGTTGCGTGCGTCCCGCGAGCGGTTGGCCGCGACACGCTCACGCAGTACCGGCGTGGCTTTGATGGTCTTGCTGATGCGCGACGACACCCGCTTGGCCAGGCTGAGGCTTGGCAGCAGGGTCAGGATATTGGACGGCACCATATGGATCAGGCCGCCAATCCAGTTCAAAGCGATCTGGGTTTTCATCAGCTGTGAGGCCACCATCGTGACCACACGCTTGCAGGGGTGACCCGGCGACAGGCAGCGCATGGGCTCGCGTGCATAAGGTGTGCGCGAGGTGCGGTATTGACCGGGCTCGGCGGCGCCGGTGTCACGCGGGATACGCATGTATTCATCGGCCCACTGGTCGACCCACAACGACGGGTCAGGCCGTAGCCCACGGAAATACGCCTCGCGGTACACCTCTGCACCGTTCGGGGTTTCCGTGGGCATGGGTTAACTCTTGTTGTTGAGGGCGTGAACCAGATCAGCCGAGGACATACGCTCAGCGTCCTCCAGCGAGGCGCGGATGGCAGCGGTCAAACGGCGCTCGATTTCCCAAGGGTCAGTCATAGAGGCCAGCTCCGGCGCCAGTTGCGGCGGCATGCCCAGCAACTGATCGCGCAGCAAACGTCCCGCATTGAAGGCGCCGGTTTTGACCGCCTCCAGCTCGACTTGTGAACCTTGGACCTTGTGAAATTCGGCCTCGGCCAGTTGCGCCAGGTAGTACTCGCGGTGGGCACGGGCTCTTTGAAAGTCGGGTTGCTTGCCTGCCGGGCTGATGGCCGGCTGCGGCGCAGCCATGTTCGGCGTGGATTCGACCAGAGGAGACAACTGACTGGTCACGTCGCGCTGCACTCGCCCCTCCTGATGCCGAGCGGCAACGGCGGCTTTAGTGGGGTCTGCCGTGTCGCGGATTAGGGCAATGGTCTCTTCAACATTGATCTGTCTTTCATCCGCCGACAGGACCAGCCGGTTGTTCTTTCTAAGCCAGGTGATGTAGCTCGGCGCCTTGCCGATATAGGCCGCAAAGGCACTCTTCGACAGAAAGATGGGGGCTGTCACAAACCCTCCTTTTCAATGGCTTTTCAATGCAAGCCTTTCAATTTCAATGGATTGAATTTCAATAAGCTGCCAGCCCTGCGGCTAACGATTTCCCGCGGGTTTCCTGCCCCGTACCCCCCGAAATTCCTCAGGGTCCCCGGCAGGATTTGAGAGACGATAATTATTCTGATTTGTCAGAACCGGGAGGAATTTCACAAACTCCGAGACGTTTTGCAGCCCAGCGCTCGTAAAGGCCAATTGCGACGTCCGCCCCGGCCATCGCTGTGAGGCAGCCCACTGCCGATGCTGCCCAGATCGACACACCGTTGGCGTGTAGCAACATCATCGTGGACAAGCCGCAGCCGACACAGGCACCTGACCGTAAAGCCAAGCGCCGCACCAAAGACCAGCCGCTTGCACCGTCCTTGTCCGCTCGCCACATTTCTCCCGACACCCCGCCAACCAAGGACAGTGCAATCACTAACCAGATCGGCATATCTGCTAACGCTTGTTGCTCTGTTGTCATTACCTGCCCCTAAACGCAAAAAACCCGGCGCAATGGCCGGGTTTAGTGGTGGGTGTCGGCCGCTCTCTGCGGTCGCACCTATCGAAGATGACTACTTTTTACAGGTGGAATTTACTGGCAGCAAGCGGGTTTTAATGCCACCGGCGAATAAGTGGGTTAGGCAGCTGAACGCCGGGGGAATGTCGGCGAATACATCACCCCGGCTAGCGCTTTTGGCGGTTGTCTGCCCTGCCCCACTGCTCTGGGTCAAGGTGGGACAAAGGAGGGCGCCTAAATCAAAGGCTCTGACCCACTGTCCTACTTCTTTTACTTTTCCCTCGTATATAGAAAGATTATTAAAAGCACGCATGCGCGTGAAACGCGCGTGTCGCTGCCCGCTACGCTCACATGTGCGAGGGGCACTAACAGGCGGGACAGTGGGACAGACCAGCAACGGCGCGGGCTGCGCTTGACCCACTGCCGTTGAAAGCAGCGGGACAAGGTGGGCCGTAGATAATTGGCGAGCAAAGGGAGAGGCATCGATCACGCAGCTTTTTTCCCGAGCAGCAGATCAGCAATGCATTCATGAGCTTCGTGCAGCCGCTCGTAGTAGGTTTTCCGGCAGCACCCGCAGTGAGTGATCTTCTGCGACAGGAAGCTGTCGTGGTTGCAGTAGTGCTCGCGTACCACCACCGACAACTGCGGCGGCAGGTGTTTATTGACGATCAACTCAATGTCGGCCGACTCATCGAGCAGTACCCGACTACCCCGTGTGCCGCGAATCAGCTCGCCTTTGGTTTCCATCAGCATGGCAATCATGTTGCCACTGCCTGCACCTTCAGGCGCTGCGCTGTGCAGATCCTCTGCCCAGAGCTTGAGCATGGTGTCGATATGCTTAATCAAAGCAAGGCTCCTCGATCTTCTGCACCTGCAGGGCTGAGTGACCACCCCAGTTATCAGGCTTCTTGTACGCCCAGGGACGCTGACCACTCTTGGCCAGAGCTGGCAAGCGCACGCGACGCCATCCAAGCCGGTGCATGATCGCGCCTACGCGCATCTGCTCGGGTTTGCCCCAGTGGCCGAAGTCGAGTTTGAGCGCGCTGGCCAACACTTCACTGCCGCTGGTGGTTTCGCCGATCTGCGACTCTTCCAGCCAGTTGAGGATCGGGCCTTCCCATTCATCCACCACAAAACGCTCGTCCTGGGCTTCGGAGAACATCGCGGTTTCATCGCGGTTGACCCACCAGATATCGCCTGCCTCATAACAAAACATCGCCTCAGCCCAGAGTTGGTCACGGATCTCGCGCAGTTGCTCCAGATCGACCTTGGTGCAGGCCACCGGCCAATAACGGCGGTTGCCCGTGGCGTCTTTGAGGTATTCGTCCTGGTTCGTGGTACCCACGAAAACACACTGGCGTGGCACGTCATTTGTTCTGCGGCCGTAGCTCTCTCGGTAGGTGTCGGTGGATGCCGAGAAAAACTGCTTGGCCTTGGTGCTTTCGGCCTTGTTGAAGCTATCCAACTCGCCCAGTTCGATGATCCATTTACCACGGATCGCCTGAAAGCCGTCCTTGTCGCCCAGAGCAAACGGCGTATCCATAAACCAGTCGCCGCCGAGGATGCTCATGGCCGTGGACTTGCCTTCGCCCTGCCCGCCTTCAAGGATCATCACCGAGTCAGCTTTGCAGCCTGGGCGCATCACCCGGGCAACCGCCGAGATCATCCAGCGCTTGCCGACCTTGGCGCTGTAACCGCTTTGGGCCACACCCATGACCGTGGTCAGCCAGGTCTCGAGGCGCGGCACGCGGTCCCATTCAAGCTTGTTCAGGTAGTTGCGTACCGGGTGAAAGGAGTTGTCATGGGCAACAACGCTGACCGCCTCAATCACGCTAGAGGCTTTGACGCGCAGGTTGTATTGCTGGGCCAGCCACTTCATCACCCGGATATCGTCGATATCGCCCCAGTCCCCGGTGCCGCCGCCGTACGGGGGCGTGCGCAATTTGACGATCTTGGAGCTGAAGGCGCTGAAAGTGATCACACCGGCCCAGCGCTCATCGTTACCGAGGATCAGTTCGACGTTCTGCATATGTGCGATCAACGAGCCGTTTTCAGTGCGTGCCAGCTGGTCTTTCCAGCCCCCTGCAGCAGGCGGCCGGACCACCGACAACACCTGGCGGCGGACAGCATCCAAACCTTCAGCACAATGCAGATCGTTGAAGTCGGTCCATTTGATCTCGCGCTCGCCCGAAAAGACCGGCCCAACCACCTGGCCGCCAACGATCAAGGCCGCATTGCTGCCCTTCTCTTCACCCGGGTTCCAAGGCTCGCCATTGGGGCGTTTGGTCTTCCAGTCATCATCGCGGCAGACGATCAGGGCACGACCCGGGAAACGCTCGCGCATGGCCTTGGCCACCACGCTCAAATTGCCCGCGTCAAACGCAATGGCCACCGTCAACGAGGTGGCCATATGCAGGCTTGCGCCGGTGGCGTAGCCCTCACACACCAGGACGGGTTCGCCCGGCTCAGGGTGTGGGCCAATCAGGTGGAAAGCGCCCTCTTTGGACATGCCATAGGGCCAATAGGATTTGTCGCGGCCGGTGTCCTGTTGTTTTTCGGGGTAGATCACCTGTAGCCCGACGATCTGATCCCGCACGTTGCTCATCGGCACCAACACAGCACCGGAGCGCGGGGCATAACGCACGCCCATGCCGACGATCTGCTTGCGATCCAGATAAGCGCTACGACCCTTCTCCGGCATACGCTTAAACAGACCAGATGCACGATTGGCAGCACGGCGTGCGGCGTTCGCGGCAATCTCAGCGGCGCGGCGCTTACCTTCTTCCTGACGAGCGCGCATAACGTCACGCTCCTCCTGGCTCATGCGCCCGGCCTTGACCTTGATCTTGTTGCTGTCGCCCGTCCGCCAATCACCATAGCTACCAAAAATCAGAGTTTCGTTTTTCTCGGTGCGGTGCTCATGGATCACGTACCAGCCGTTTTTCTCTTTACCCTTGTCCTGCGTAGTCTTGCAGCGGGTCAGCTTGCCGAACGTGAGTGGTTGCGCAGGCTCAAGGCCGTGGTCAGCGAATTGACCGAGAACGTCATCGAGCATAACGGGTACCTACTTGTTCGTTCAGTTGTTGGCAGACTGCACAGCGCGTACAGCTGGTGACGGCCAGACGACGGGCCAGGGGAATCGATGAATTGCAGTCCACACAAAACTCGAAAGACGCAAACGCCGGCTGCGCTTTGCGCGCCGCCAGTGCCAGGTCAATGCGTTCCTGCACCAGGTCATTAGCAAAATCTGCAATATCAGCCACGGTCAGCACCCCGCGTGGTCGAGTTGACGTAGCAGGCGCGATTGAACATGCCCAGCAGCCCCTGAATGCCACGAAACACCTGCAGGCGAATCTCGGCCAGTTCGCGGTCATTGACCACCCCGTCGCCAATGCTCTTGGCCCAGGTGTCGGCCAGATCGGCTACCTGACGGAAATACACGGCAAGGCCAGTGGTTAGCGTCTCGGGCATATCGTCGGTATAGGCCTCAGCCAACTCCTGCCAGATCGTGTCCCCCACTAACGCGTGCACCGCATCAAGGATGCGGCGGTCTTTGGTCAGCTCCAGGATCTCAGCGAACTCTTGAACATTCACCGTGTGACTTGGGTGGGTCGGAGACAGCTTGTGCTGCAGCGTGGTGGGATTGCGGCCGGTGGTGGCGGCGATGGCGGCAGCGCCACCCGGGTAGTCACGGGCAGCGTGATACAGGGCCAGATCGAGCGGCAGAATTTCGCGGCGCGCTCGTTGGGTGCAACTAAGAGCAATACGGCTCATGGCATTAATCCTTGAATGTTGCCAGTGCCGCGCGGCGTGCTGTGGTGGTACATTTGCCGCGTGGCTTGAAAGGGCCCAAAAGCCGGCCAGGTCCGCAAGACCAAAACCGGCACCGTGCCGAGGCAAGCGATCCGTCGCTCACCTCTGGCGCAACAGCTGCCAGATCTGTGGTGGATAAGGCAGCAACCCAAAGCTTCCGAGCCTTGGAAAGCGCGGTTAAGGGAGGCGGAATTGCATGTGGTGTGCCCGCCTATCTTGTCCGCGACCCGGCGACACTGTGGTGGTGTGCCCCGGGAGGAACTGGGCGGCCTTATTGGTCGCCTTTTTTCTTTCTAAACTATGCTGCAGCCTTATGGGGCGAAGATGCTTCAAGCAACCAGGTAGCCTCAAACGAGTGACCTTTTTTCTGTGCTGCTGTTGCCAGTAACTCGGCATAACGGGTTTCACCGGTGTAATCAGTACGGGGCAAACATGCCGCCAGACGCCATTTATTCAGCGCCTGGTAGCTACGTTCACACACCCTGGCTGCGGCACCGATACCACCTACAGCTTCAAACGCGAACGCAATGGCATTCGGAAAATCCGCGGGGTTCAGCATTGCAAGCTCCACTTATCAACTCGCGGTTGATATTAAACATCAACTGACAATTGCGCAAGCTCTATGAGAGTCTCAACCTATGGTTGATAAAGACGAATTACGCGCAGAGTTCAGCTCGCGCCTACACGAAGCACTCGACGACGCCGGCATCCGTAGCCGTGGACGCGGAGTGGACATTCACAAGCGCCTGAAAAGCGTGGGAGTTCACAAAACCACCCAAGCCATTAGTAAGTGGCTGAATGGCGAGGCTATGGCAGAAGCGGACAGCATGGTTGCCCTGTGCGACTGGCTGAAAGTGCGCCGGGAATGGCTGGAATACGGGGTTCTGCCAAAAGAGCAGACCACTGAGATTGTTGCTCATCAGTTGAAGGTAGGCGACGAAAGCAATGTCAGCGGCATAGTTGAACGCTTCGGCAAGGTTCCGCTTATATCGTGGGTACAGGCTGGCGCCTGGTGTGAGGCCATCTGTAATTTCGAGCCTTACGATGCTGACACCTGGATCTCCTGCCCTGTGCCTATCAGCCAAAGCGGTTATGCGCTGAAGGTTTTGGGTGACTCCATGACCAATCCGGGACCAGGTAGAAGCTATCCCACTGGCTGCATCATATTTGTTGATCCTGAAACTCAGTTCAATAACGGTGATCGAGTGGTCGCACGGGTGCCGCGCACCAATGAAGTGACTTTCAAGGTGCTGGATTCGGATGCAGGAAGGGTTTATCTACGGCCAATCAATCCGCAATATCCAATCATTGATATCACGGAAGAGACGCAGATCTGTGGGAAGGTGGTTGGGTCGTTTATTCCAGAGTAACTAAATATCAGACAAAAGCAGTATTTCAGAGCGATTAGGCACCCCCTTATCAAGCCCAACACCTACTTGCCCAGAACTTACCTCAGGCACATCAACCTCATTAACGCGTAACGACTTAATTATATGAATCGAATACAGATCACCCTTTTTCGCCACTAACCTCATACCGATCGCCAAAGACACCTTATCAATATCTAATATTAATATTGTATTATTTTTATACATCTCTCTCGGCTGACCAAAACTTATCATTCCTGAAGGATGAAACCCTACGACCCCAAACTGAAACAACTGCTCTCTTACATATTCTTTTTTAATAACGCCGCCTACAACAAGAAAATACGCCCGATAAAGATCATAAGTTGTTACCAATCCTCTTTTATCTAGCCGAGCATCGTTAACTTGGTGATCGGTAAATGGTGGGTTTTGTCTATCTACAGGGGATACATAACGCTGATGATTGACTATATAAAGACCAAAAACATCAAATCGCCCTCGCTGCTCCGCGCGCCTAAATTTTATTTTACTTATCTGTGAGCATGCCTTATCCGTAGAAGTCCCACCTATCCCCTTCACCTCAACCACTAACAGTTTGTCACCACAATCCACTTGCAAGTCTTCTTCAAAACCATCGCGCTGCGTTTCATCCATATTAACAACCGAATCAAAACCTAGCCACTCTAAATAAACCTTAATCGCAGAGACCAACTTATCCCCCGACTCAGTAAGAATATCTCTCAAAAACTTACTATCTTCTTTTATTGCAGCTAAAGATTTTTGATTTTGCTCAATATCCTTTTGATATTTATTTTGCAATTTTACTTTTTCACAAAGTAACTCAGCCTCTCCTGGCAATGGGTATGATCCATCATCAAGCCAACCGAACTGACCACTATATGGGAATATCTTGGGAAAATGCTGAGCAAGGTGTACATTAAAAAGCTCGTACAAAAATGATCCTTTGTCCGAAACTTGCGGAAAAACAAAAACAGTCCCCCCACTTACATCATGAACATAAGAAACTATCTCTCCGCCCCCATTCAAAGCCAACGGGACAAACTCATTATTGAGAACTCTTTTATTTAAACTATAGTCCCAATGCTCAGGATGTTCGAATACAACAGAATATTCTCCCTCCTGCATATATTTTAACACCAACTCAGTTAGCCCCAACGAACTTTCTACGGGCTTAACCCTAGTACCCTTTCTATTTATAGCCTTAGGGAAATCATTATAAAAATTCATATTAGAATGATTCAAACTATCGTCATAAGTATTACCATTTGATGCAATCTTAACCAACTGATAGTCTACAATATTTTTAGAGTCAGAAAAAATAATTAATATAGAACCTTTAGATAAAAAATCTTCAAGCCTAGTCCGCAGTGCGTTAACACCAAAAGGTTTAAAATCAAATACATGTTGAGGAAATTGGCTTAAAAGCGCGTAGGTAACATTTGCTCCAACATGTTTTAAATCAAGATGCTCGTTACGACTATAAGCAACTCTATTCTTACATCCCAGATCAATTATAGATATATCAAACTCATGTAAGTTCTCAGGAATTAGATGCTGCGCCTGCAGTAGATGTTGAGAATCACGCTGAGTATTTGGGACCTCCATCACGCCACCAAGACTACCAGTTACGCAATTGAATAAGTTTTTTTCAAGTAACTCAACAGCTTCTCTTTCCAAATCAAACGTACAAATCATTGGAACATCATTAGGAATCGATTTCACAGCTTCTGCTTTTGGTTCATTCTTCATAATATCGACCCCGCTCCCTACGCCCTTAGATTTTCTTGAGAAATAACCAAGCATATATTTCCTTAAGTTTCTGAGCACAGACTTTGTAAGTATTAGCACCTAGTAATTTCACTTTACAAAGCCAATTAACTCGGATTGAACAGCTTTCTTATTCACTCTATCAAAAGATTAGGTCAATATGCCATCACGCACACAAGGCCAATCAGTTGACTTTTAGCAACCACTGGTTGATATTAGCCTCACTCTCCCACCACAGAGCGAGGCAACACCATGCACACCACAGCAACCCTGCACGTCCACCCAGCGTGCGCCAGTGACCGTCGAATGATCGAGCAGTTGCAAGCCACCACCGGCTGTCTGGTCATCCTCCACAACCGCAAGCCCCGACTGGTCCCGCACAGCAAGCACCCTGCCCCGTTCGATCCGAACAACGGAGGGCATGCAGCATGAACCGGTTTTCTTTGACTGATAAAACCCTTCGCCTGCTGGCTGCGCAGGTCAATTTGAACGGCGCGTTTCACCACTCGTGCAGCTTCAAAAATACCAACCTGCCGTTGATCTTCGTGCTGCAGGTTGAGCGCAGCTCCACCAGCACGCTTTTCACCATTGTTACCGGCGACGAGAAGCACAGCCTGACGGTGAACGACGCCGAAAAAGACAAGCACCTGATGCTCGCAGAATTTATTGAGTCCATCGCCACTGGCCGCATGGACACTGCCGAACCCGCCATTCCGCGGCTGCGTACTGAATCTGTAGACCGCGGCCAGCTACTGGATGCCAATCAACAAGAGCAGCTGCGCCAGCTGGTGCGCTATGGCGGCTCGTTGTTGCTTGATGTCGGTCTGGACGAGGCTGTCAGCCTGGCAGTGCATCGTACGCAGAGCCGTAAAGGCATCACGGCGATTCTGGTCGCCGGAGACAGTTATCCGCGCACTCAGTGCTTTACGGCTTATGGCGACGATCAGCACAGCTTTAACCGGCTACTGCAGTCGCTCGATCACTTGGTCGCGTCGGCAGCTCCTGCCGCACTCGCAGCCTAGGGGGTGTTATGGAACGCACCCTCGCCAAAGCCGCTGTGTGCCTGAGCACTACCCGTCCAAAACTGATTAAGTTGATGCGCGAAAAAGGCCTGCTCAACGAGCGTAACTTGCCGGCCTTCCCGGTTCGGGACCGTGAATATCTGCGGATAAAGGACAGCAATTGGTTCCACGCTGAACTTGGCATGCAGTACAGCCAATCAACCCGTGTGCGTCAGCCCGGTATCGCTTGGCTGGCCGAGCAGTTGGGCCTGGCTCTTCCAGCAATTCCGGCTGATCACCGTGACGTGGCCTAGGGAATACGCTCGGCAGATCGTGGCCATGCCGACACGCGAGGAGCGCAACGCTGCGCTCCTTGAAGTGCCGGAACATTTGCGCGAACTGACCAAGCGCCACTGCCTGAATGCCTGGAACCACCCGGCCCGCCTTCACCCCAAACCGAGTACGCCAGCCCATGAGTAATTCCAATCAAAGCCCGCTACGGCTGCTGCCAGCACCGGATGCGGACACCGTAGAGCTGCTGTACCGAAATTTCGGTGATGTGCTGATCCCCCTCGACAAGCTGCGCGTGCAGTACTTCCGGCACCTCAACGAGCAGTCGTTTACGGCAGAGATCATCAGCGGCCGGATTCAAATACCCGTGATCACGCTCGACAGCAGCCGTAAGGCGCCGAAGTTCGTTCACATCCGGCACATTGCCGCGCTGATCGACATTCGTGCGTACAAGGCCGACGAGGAGCTGGCCAGAGCGCAAAGCGATTCACCGAATAAAGACGACTAGCTAGACGCTGCCACCACCAGCGCCGTACCAGGAGCACACCACATGACCCCTACCCAGATCAGCGCACTGATCTTTTTGATATTGAGCGCGGCCTTGCTCTATTGGCTCGGCTACCGCAACGGCCAGGCCGATGGCCGCAAGCATCAACCCGAACCCTGCACCCGGAGAAAAGCGGCATGACGCACTTACTGACCAACCACTTGCCCCTGCCCGCTTTACTCCGCAACACCAATGGGATCGACACGCCTGTAAAAAACAGTCTCTGCTGCGCAGCAGCAGGCATTACTAAAGCTTTTCGCGCCACTGCGGGGGTGCTTATACCCCACGTAAAGCTGCGCGGGGCAGCACATGTTGATGCAACGCTAAACGCTAAGAATCGCCCGCCCGCGCAGCTTGTAGTGGGGTATACGCACTGCAAGAGCAACGATTTCCAGAGGGTTAAACCATGAGCGCCGTACGAAAGATGGATTTTTTTATTACCCCAGGTGCTTGGTTCCGCCAGGAGTTATTGCCGCCCACCTTTGGCATCAGCACCGAGGCCGCTCGTAAATACCGCTCCAGCGGTAAATGGTTAGAAGGCAGACATTGGCGTTGGGACCCAGCCAATGTGATCGTCTACAACCGCTCAGAGATTGAGAAGTGGATGGCTGGCCAGCCATGACAGACAAAATGCCAACCGGCGTGGAGCTGAACGGTAAGCAATTACGCATATCGTTCATGCTTCATGGCCAGCGGTGTAGAGAGCCACTGGCCGGCATCGTGAAGGTCAACAAGTCCGCAATTGCTTACGCAGACAACAAGCGCCGCACGATCTTGGCTGAAATTAAAGAGGGTCGTTTTGATTACGCGACCCACTTTCCCGACTCTCCACGCGCGGCCATGTTCTCAGGCACTGGCGGCCACTCTACAAAGCGAACTGTCTCAGAAGGCATTCAGCGCTGGATGGAAGTCCAGCGCGCCCTACGGGCCTCAAGCACAGCCACCAACTACGCGAGCAAGGCACTGCACGTCGAGAAAAAGTTCGGCAAATCGAAGATCGTCGATATCAGCAAAAGTGACATTGAACTGTTCCAGGCTCAGTTGCTAAAACAAGGGCTCGCCCCCAAGACTGTGAATGACATTTTTACGGTTATAAGGGGCGTCTGGGCCAACGCTTTTGGCGACGGGATTCTGAAAGCTAACCCTCTAGATCGAATCAGCAATGTGGGTACTGACGCCGACCTCGAGCACGCCGACCCATTCAGCCGGGAAGAGATCGCGCAAATAGGCAAAGCAGACCCTACTCGTATGCCTGAAGCCCGCATGATTATGTTCAACTGCTGGGCCGGGCTGTCATTGTCTGAAGTGATCGCACTCGCAGTGGAAGACGTAGATCTTGAAGCAGGCACCGTTCATGTGCGCAGAGCGTCAGTCGTTGGCGAGTTCAAAGTGCCCAAAGAACGCTCTAGATTGCGCACCGTCGAGTTGATCGACCCTGCTCTAGCACTAATGCGTGAGATTCTTGCCGACGCCTCGCAAGCTCCATGCGTAGAGATTAAAGTGATTCAACGCGACAACATCACCAGCAAAAAACAAAAGGTCCGATTCTTGTTCCGTAGTAGTACCAGCAGACTGCTTTGGAACGGCAAGACCCTGAGCAACTGGTTTACCTCGCACCTAAAAAAGGCAGAGATCCGGCACCGCGGTGCCAATCAGTGCCGGCATACATTTGCCAGTCAGATGCTATCGAGCTATGTGCCAGTTGAATGGGTCGCACGACAACTGGGACATGCAGATACAACTATGGTGCGAAAACACTATGGAAGATGGATACCTCGAGACACCAAGAGCATGGCAGGGGTTGTGTCGGAGATGTTGGGGTTTAGAACTCCCACAATATGACCTGAAAAAGATTCCTGCTCGCCTCCCCTCAAGGGTCACAAGGCAGGATAAAAATACGAGCGAGAAAGGCTCATACTCGGAATTTATAAGTGCGCATCTAGGTAGCCCGCATGCAGAAAGCAATTTTTTACGATGCAGCCTTGTCCTAAAACTGCCCTAATTTTATCCCCGCCCACGAAAAAGCCCCTGAAATGTTCAACCATTTCAGGGGCTTAGTCTTATTCAATAATGGCGGAGAGATAGGGATTCGAACCCTAGGTACTGTCGCCAGTACAACGGATTTCGAATCCGTCCCATTCGGCCACTCTGGCATCTCTCCAACGGCGCGCATGATAACAGCGCTTTTTGTTTCAGGCAAAGCCTTATTTCAAAAAAATCGCGTGCTATCAGTTGCTTGCGCGCTTTTACGGCTTAAAGCGGGACGCCGAGGCGCTGGGCAACTTCTTCGTAGGCTTCGATAACGTCGCCCAGACCCTGGCGGAAGCGGTCCTTGTCCATTTTCTTGCCGGTGGCCTTGTCCCACAGACGGCAGCCGTCCGGGCTGAATTCGTCACCCAGGACGATGGAGCCGTCGTGGAATACGCCGAATTCAAGCTTGAAGTCCACCAGCAGCAAGCCGGCGTCGTCGAACAGTTTGTTCAGGACTTCGTTGACCTTGAGCGACAGTTCTTTCATGCGAACCAGCTGCTCGGCAGTGCCCCAACCGAATGCCACGACGTGGGATTCGTTGATGAACGGGTCGCCCTTGGCGTCGTCCTTGAGGAACAGTTCGAAGGTGTGCGGGTTGAGCTTCATGCCCTCTTCGACACCCAGGCGCTTGACCAGGCTGCCCGCTGCGTAGTTACGCACAACGCATTCGACCGGGATCATGTCGAGCTTTTTCACCAGGCATTCGTTGTCACCCAGCAGTTTGTCGAATTGGGTCGGCACGCCGGCTTCTTCGAGTTTCTGCATGATGAAGGCGTTGAACTTGTTGTTCACCATGCCTTTGCGGTCGAGCTGTTCGATACGCTTACCGTCGAACGCCGAGGTGTCGTTGCGAAACAACAGGATCAAGCGGTTTTCGTCATCGGTCTTGTAAACCGATTTCGCTTTACCGCGATAGAGTTCTTCACGTTTTTCCATGATGGGCTCCGCATGCTAAGTAGGTGGGCTAGGCGATTGTGCGCCAGTCGAGCCCTGAATCTTGATCGGCCAGTTGCAGCCAGTCCGGGTCGCACCCAAGGGTGTCGACAAAACATTGCCGGGCCAGCTGCGGCAGGTTGTTCTTGCTGCTGAGGTGAGCCAGTACCAGGTGTTGCAGGTCCTGCCAGCCCAACTCGGCCACCAGGCTTGCGGCCTGATGGTTGTTCAAATGTCCTTCCTGACCACCGACCCGCCGTTTGAGAAACGCGGGGTAGTGACCACGGGCAAGCAGGTCGCGGCAATGGTTAGCCTCGATCATGAGCGCATCCAGGTCGCGATAGCTGTCCAGGATGCCTGCGCAATATGAACCCAGATCGGTCAACAGGCCGAAACGCCGCTGACCGTCGCTGAACACATACTGGGTAGGCTCCTGGGCATCATGGGCAACGCGGGTCACATGGACACTCAATGCCCCGATCTGCAACGTCTCGCCATCCGCCACGAAGCCGGCAGGTTCCAACGGCTTGCGCATCCCGCGCTGAGTACCACGACTCATGTACACCGGCAAATTGTAGCGCCGAGACAGCAAACCCACGCCATGCACGTGGTCGGCATGTTCGTGGGTGACCAGAATCGCGCTCAGCTGGTGTGGGCTGACGCCCAACCGAACCAGGCGGCGCTCGGTTTCTCGCAAGGAGAAACCGCAATCGACCAGGATACAGGTGTTGTTGCTGGCTATCAGCGTGCCATTCCCTTGGCTACCACTGCCGAGAACGGCAAAACGCATGCTGTCAGCCCAGGTTGTCTTGAATGACGCCCAACACTTTGCGCGCCACTTCCGGCGAGGCAACCTTGTTGATGTTTTCTTCGACAGTCACTTGCACCGTCTCGCCAACCTTGCTCAGACGCACCTGATAACGCTCGGCACGTGCTTCAACTTCTTCCTGGTTCGGCTTGCTGCCAAAGAGGCCGGAGAAGAAACCGGGTTTCTCGTCCTTCTTCTCGGCTTTTTCGGCCAGGTTGATGTAATACAGGCCCAAGGTACGGTTGATGTCTTCAACGCGCCATTCGCCCTGCTCAAGCGCACGGCCGACACTCGACCAGGCACGATCGAGGTCTTCGTTGAGGCTCAGCACCGGGTTACCGCTGCCGTCTTCGCTCAGGCTGACGCGGGTCGGGGTATCGAAGTCCCGTGCGGCCAGCAACGACACCGAACCGCCCTTCTCGGCGTTGCGGCTCATGCTGATCAGCATTTCGTCAACCAGAGCAGCATCCAGACCGGTATTGACCGAACGGTTGCTGAACTCGGCATTGGCGGTGCTGCCGGCAGGCCGGTTGGCACTGACGATGTAGATTTCGCTGGTATTGCGCTGCACGCCTGGCTCGATGCGGACCCGCAGGCGGGTTTCGCTGTCGGCGGCAAGGCCGCTGCTGCCGATATGGCGGGCCATCGGTGCCGAAAGCTCGTCAGCGCGCTGCCAGGTCGTGGTGAACTCGCCGGTCTGCGGACGTTGCTCGTCGATACGGAAACCGTTGTCCTGGAAGAACTGCGTCGCCACCGACCAGACTTCTGCCGGGGAACGCTGCGCCATCACCCAGCGGCTATCGCCACTCTTTTGCAGGGTGAAGTCGCTGGCATTCGCGGCCACCAGCAATGGCTGCGGGCGCGGCACCTCATACTCGCCCTTGACGCTGTCGTCAGGCACGTTGCCGGGGATTGGCAACAGCGGCACAAGGCGCTTGTCAGTCTGGACACCCGGCGGCAATTGCATCGGCGGCGCTTGATGCGCCTCCAGATAATCGCTACCACGGTCCCGGAAATAACCTTCTGGACCCCACAGCCAACCACAGCCGCTGGTGCTCGAAATAATCACGGCTAGTGCGGAAAGTCCGGCCAATCGCTTCATGCGTAGTGCTTCCTCAATTAAACCAAAACACCGGACTGGCGCAGAGCCTGACGCAGCGGTTCGTGGCAGGGTTCGCTGAGCCAGGTGAGCGGCAGACGGATACCGTCCGGCATCAGGCCCATCTCGTGCAGCGCCCATTTCACGGGGATCGGGTTGGATTCGATAAACAGGGTTTTATTGAGCGGCATCAGCTTTTCGTGAATCGCACGGGCTGTGACCGCATCGCCACGCATGGCCGCCGCACACAATTCGCTCATTTCACGCGGCGCCACGTTGGCGGTGACCGAGATGTTGCCCTTGCCGCCGAGCAGAATCAGCTCGACTGCCGTCGCGTCATCGCCGGAGTACACCAGGAAGTCGCTGCTGACACCGGCCAGGATGTCCGTGACGCGCTGCAGGTCGCCGGTGGCTTCCTTGATACCGATGATGTTCGGTACGGTCGACAGGCGTATGACGGTGGCTGGCAGCATGTCGCAGGCCGTACGGCCCGGCACGTTGTACAGGATCTGCGGGATGTCGACTGCTTCGGCGATCGCACGGAAGTGCTGATACAGGCCTTCCTGGGTCGGTTTGTTGTAATACGGCGTGACCAGCAGGCACGCATCAGCGCCGGCGGCCTTCGCGTTGGTGGTCAGCTCGATCGCTTCACGCGTCGAGTTGGCGCCCGTGCCGGCAATCACCGGAATGCGCCCTGCAACCTGCTTGACGACAAAACGAATCACTTCGATGTGTTCGTTCACATCCAGCGTTGCCGATTCACCTGTAGTGCCAACGGCAACAATGGCGTTGGTGCCCGCTTGCAGGTGAAAGTCCACCAGTTTGCTCAGGGCGTCCCAATCAAGACGACCTTGTGCATCCATCGGTGTGACCAGTGCCACCATACTGCCCGCAATCATGCAACCGCTCCTGCCGGAAAAAGAGAGCCGTAATGGTACTGGCGCCATGACCCTTGCACAAGCAACAGCGCGCCCGATGAGCATTCCCCTTCGCGTTGCTTTTCGCTACCCTTCAGCCTTTGATTGGTACTGATGCGCGCGAGAGTCTGCCAAACAGCTCTATATCAAGCGCCCAAAGCCCCGCCCAAACGCTTCCGGTCGCGATTTGCAGAGCCTGCAAATCGTCTGCAGCGGTGTATTGGCGGGGTTGTGGTGCTTGCAAGAAACCTGATACTGGATTCGTACCGCGTCGACCGTACTGACCGCTCATCGTTTTAGGAAGGCTGCATGTCCACCCCCACAGTCCGCGAACAATTCCTTGTCATCAGTGCCCTTGGCGCCAACCCAATGGAGCTGACTAACGTCCTGTGTCGCGCCAGCCATGAAAATCGCTGCGCCGTCGTGACCTCCCGCCTGACTCGCCACGGCGAATGCAGTGCGCTGGTCCTGGAAGTCACCGGCAGCTGGGACGCCCTGGCCCGCCTTGAAGCCGGGCTGCCGGCTCTCGCCAAGAAACACGCCTTCAGCGTTAACGTGGTGCGCAGTGCCGCGCTCGAAACCCGGCCCCAGGCGCTGCCGTACGTGGCTTATGTCAGCTCGGCGTACCGCTCGGACATCATCAATGAGCTATGCCAGTTTTTCACCGACCACAACGTCGAACTGGAAAACCTGACCTGCGACACCTATCAGGCACCGCAAACCGGCGGCACCATGCTCAACGCCACGTTCACCGTGACCTTGCCGGCCGGCGTACAAATCAGCTGGCTGCGTGATCAGTTCCTGGACTTCGCCGACGCGCTGAACCTCGATGCACTGATCGAACCGTGGCGCCCACAGAACCCAATGTAAGGAAGCCGACTCATGGCCGTAGCAATTGATCAGCCGGTAGGCGAATTCACGCTCCCGGCAACGGGCGAGCAAACCGTCAGCCTGTCGCAGCTTAAAGGCAAGCAGGTGGTGATTTACTTCTACCCCAAGGACAGCACGCCGGGCTGCACCACCGAAGGCCAGGGCTTTCGCGACCATTACCCGGCGTTTCAGGCGGCCAATACCGAAATCTTCGGTGTATCGCGTGACAGCCTCAAGTCCCATGAAAACTTCAAGGCCAAGCAAGGTTTCCCGTTCGAGTTGCTGAGCGACAAGGACGAAACCCTGTGCCAGCTGTTTGACGTGATCAAGCTGAAAAAGCTTTATGGCAAGGAATACATGGGGGTCGACCGCAGCACGTTCCTGATCGACAAGGACGGCGTGTTGCGCCATGAATGGCGCGGCGTGAAAGTACCGGGTCATGTTGAAGCGGTGCTGGAACAGGCAACAGCATTGAACCAGGCCTGATTCCTGCTGCAGGAGCGAACATACTCGCTCCTGCACAGGCAACAGGTGCCGGGGCGTTATTACTGACGCACTAAGCGCAGATTCTGGAACTCAACCGCTTCGGTACTGCGGTACGGGTTGATGTCCAGCCCGCCACGACGCACATAACGCGCATACACGGTCAGTTTTTCAGGCTTGAGCAGACGCTGCAGGTCGAGAAAGATCCGCTCCACGCATTGCTCATGAAAATCCGAGTGCTGGCGAAAGCTGACCAGGTACGCCAGCAGGCTGGCGTGATCCAGCGCCGCACCGCGGTACTCGACGACCACGGTCCCCCAGTCTGGCTGACTGGTCACCGGGCAGTTGGATTTGAGCAGATGGCTGTACAGGCTTTCTTCAATGACCCGCGACTCATCGCACTTGAGCAGCTCAGGACGTGGCTGGGCGTAATCACTGACGCTGATATCCAGGTCATCGATGCACACACCCGGCAAAACACCCACGCCATCGGCCTGGACGTCATTCAAGCTGCGCACGCGCACACTGACCGGCTTCCCGGAGGCCGCCGACAAGTCAGCTTGCAAGGTCGCTTCGAGGCTTTGCACATCGGTAAAAACGGTCTGGTTCAGGGAGTTCAAGTACAGCTTGAACGACTTGGACTCAACGATGTTCGGCGAGTCTGCGGCAAAGCAGAACTCGCCAATGGCTACCACTGGCTTGCCTGATGGCAACAGCCATGACAGTTCGAAGCAGTTCCAGAAATCCACCCCGACATAAGGCAGCGTTTCGGCGCTCAGGCCCAGCTCGGCCCATTTTGCTGCGCGCGGGATCGGGAAGAGCAAGGACGGCGTGTAAGTGCTGATGTATTCACTGGACTTGCCCAGCGGCGAATGTTCGGCTGCGGGATGCATAACAAAAACCTGGCTAGAAAAACCCGGCAATTCTAGCGGGTTTACGCCTGTCTTTCAGCGTTCACAGACGATCAGCCGTGTTCAAGGCCCAACCTTTACCGTTCCGACCATTCCCGCCTGATAGTGGCCGGGCACATTACAGGCGAATTCCAGGTTGTCCGCCTGGCTGAACGTCCAGGTCAACTCAGCGGTTTTACCCGGTTCCACCAGCACACTGTTGGGATCATCGTGCTTCATCTCGGCGCTGGCACCGTGCCCCATCGCGGCATGATCCATGTCGTGATTCATGCCGGTCGGGGTCATCATCCCGCCCTGCTGCATCTCGAGCATTTCTTTCTGGTGCCCGGCGTGCATCGCTGCATCTCCCAGGTTGAACTCGTGCAGCAACTGCCCCTTGTTAACCAGGACAAAACGCACCGTCTCCCCTGCTTTGACCTCCAGAGACGTGGGCGTGAAGGCCATGTCCGTCATCTGTACTTCAATCGTGCGCGTGGCACTGGCGGCAGCCGCTGGCTGACCAAAAGCATAGTGCCCCGCAGGCGATGCCAGCGCCGGCATGCTCAATACCAGCAGAAATCCCGCAAGGGCCAAACGAAAACGCACCGTCATACCGACTCCGGAAATAAATGATCGAACAGGCACCTACTTTAAAAGGCCGGCGCTGGCACTCAACTGACCGTAAGATTACAACTTTGTCAGTTTGGCCCCGCTTCGCGGGAGTCGGGGTATAAGGCTGAGGTCATTTTTTGCGATGAGTTGCCCATGAAACTGCTGATAGTCGAAGACCAGGCCAAAACCGGGCAATACCTGCGCCAGGGCTTGAGCGAGGCCGGCTTCAATACCGAACTGGCCGCCGACGGCATCACTGGCCAGCACTTGGCACTGACCGGTGATTACTCACTGCTGATTCTCGATGTCATGCTGCCCGGCCGTGACGGCTGGCAAATCCTGCAGGCGGTGCGCAGTGCCGGACTGAGCATGCCGGTGCTGTTCCTGACTGCCCGCGACGCTGTTGAAGACCGTGTACACGGCCTGGAACTGGGGGCTGACGACTATCTGGTCAAGCCCTTCGCGTTTTCCGAATTGCTGGCCCGGGTGCGCAGCCTGTTACGCCGTGGCAGCAGCGCCCCCCAGGAAACCAGCCTGCAACTGGCCGACCTGCGCCTGGACCTGATCCGTCGCCGCGTCGAGCGTGACGGGCAGCGCATCGACCTCACCGCCAAGGAGTTCTCCCTGCTGGAGTTGCTGCTGCGCCGCCAGGGCGAAGTGCTGCCCAAATCCTTGATCGCCTCGCAGGTATGGGACATGAATTTCGACAGCGACACCAATGTGATCGAAGTCGCGATTCGCCGCCTGCGCCTGAAAATCGATGACAGCTACGAGCGCAAACTGATCCATACCGTACGCGGCATGGGTTACGTCCTCGAAGAGCGCACCCCGTGATGCGCCGTCTGTCGCTGAGCAGCCGCCTGGCGCTGCTGTTCGCCGGGTGCACGGCCGTGGTTTCACTGTTTGCCGGGGTATTGTTCGGACGGGCCAGTGAAGTGCACTTCGTGGAGCTGGACCAGCAGCTGATGGAAAGCCGCCTCGCTGTTCTGCGCGGCACGCTGCAGGGTGCCGACACCCTGGAGATCTTCACCGGGCGCCTGCCCGCACTCCTGCAAGACCTCGCCCATCAACCGGATCTTGCCGTCCGGGTGCGAGGTCCAGACGGGCATTTGTGGTTTGACAGCTCACCGCGCCTGCCGCTGGAACTGCCTTCGCGCCCGGGACTGGGCAGTCTGCAGATCGATGGCATTGATTACCGGGTATTGAATCCGGTGCCCGACACCCAAAACGCACCGCGCCTGACACTGCTGCTGGACATCACCCACCACCAGCACTTCTTGCAGCGCATGCAGCACTTGATCTGGATGACTGTCGGGCTCTCAGCCCTGGCCACTGCCATTCTCGGTGCCTGGGCTGCCCGTAGCGGCTTGCAACCCTTGCGTCGCATGAGCGCGATCGCAGGCAGCGTCTCGGCGGACTCGCTCAATGCGCGCTTGCCCCAGGCGCAAATGCCGGCCGAGCTGGCTGACCTGGCCAAGGCCTTCAACGCCATGCTGGAGCGACTGGACAGCTCATTTCAGCGCCTGTCGGCGTTCTCTGCCGATATTGCCCATGAGTTACGCACGCCATTGTCGAACCTGCTGACCCACACCCAAGTCACCCTGACTCGCCCCCGCAGCCTCGAAGAATACCGCGAGGCGCTGCATGGCAACCTTGAAGAGTTGCAATGGATGGCCCAGTTGGTCAACGACATGCTGTACCTGGCCAAGGCCGACCACGGTTTGCTCACCCCTCGACGCGAGCCTTTGGAGCTGGCCCGGGAAGTGGACGCCCTGCTTGAGTTTTATGCACCCCTGGCCGAAGACTCGCTGATTGCTCTAAGCCGCACGGGTAACGGCCAGATCGCGGGTGACCGCAGCATGCTGCGCCGCGCCCTCTCCAACCTGCTGGATAACGCACTGCGCTACACCCCCGCGGGCGGAACGATCAGCGTGTTGATCACTGCCACGGCTTCCCACCTGCGCATCAGCCTGGAAAACACCGGTACCGTAATCCCCGCAGAGCAGCTTCCGCGCCTGTTTGACCGATTTTATCGAGCCGATCCGGCCCGCCGAGAAGGCAGCAGTGAACATGCCGGATTGGGGCTGGCGATTACCCAGTCCATTATTCGTGCCCATGGCGGGCAGATAGGATGCGAATCGCAAGAGGGGTTGACCCGATTTGTGATTGAGCTGCCGCTAGGACAGACCTCGTAGCGGGACGCGGCCTCGCTCCGCTCGTCCGCTGCTACAAAGGCCGAAGGACCTTCAAAAGCAGGGTCGCTGCGCAACCCGTCGCAGCCTTCGGCAGCGGCTACAACAGCACCACATCGAACCGACCCCGCCGGCCGCAAAGGCAGCACCGTGTCACGCTCAATGGAAATGTACAAAGGGCCCCTGTAGCCGCTGCCGCAGGCTGCGATAAGGGCCGAAGGACCTTCAAAAGCGGCTACAACATCACTCCAAATCCGTAGCTGCGGTCGAGCGTAGCGAGGCCGCGTCCGGCGGCGCAGCCGTCGTGAACCCGACTACCCGGCGCTTCAGATAAACCGCGAAGACCGACGTGACGAGGACTGTGTCCTCGCCCAGTTCGTCAGCAGCTACAAATACCCCCGCTCAACGATCAGGAGTAGCGCAACGCATGCGCCGGCTGGATTTTGGCGGCACGGTACGCCGGGTACAAGGTGGCCAAAAAGCTCAGAACAAAACCCGCACCGCAGATCAAGGCCACATCGCCACCTTGCAGCTCTGACGGCAGGTTACTCACGAAATACACATCAGAACTGAAAATATGCTGCCCGGACACCCGCTCCATCCAGCCCACCAGTTCACTGACATTGAGCGCCGCGATAACCCCCAGCACGCCACCAATCAACGTGCCGACAATCCCGATCACCGTGCCCTGGACCATGAAAATCGCCATGATCTGCTGAGGCGTGGCGCCAATGGTGCGCAAAATGGCGATGTCGGCGCCCTTGTCGTTCACCACCATAATCAACGTGGCGATGATGTTGAAGGCTGCCACGGCAACGATCATCAGCAGCAACAGGCCGATCATGGTTTTTTCCATTTTCATGGCGCTGAACAGGCTGCCCTGGGTATGAGTCCAGTCATCCGCCGTGTACCCGGCCCCCAAGCCCGCAGCAACCTGCTGCGACACCTTCGGCGCGGCGTACAGGTCCTTGACCGCCAGGCGCACGCTTTGAACCTGGTTCGGCTCCCAGCGCTGCAGGGCAGCCGCATCGGCCACGTGGATCAAGCCCATCGAGCCATCCAGCTCGGCCCCGACCTTGAAGACACCCACCACGTTCAAACGCTGCAGACGCGGGGTAATCCCGCCGGGCGCGGTACTGGCCTCAGGCACGATCAGTGTGATCTTGTCTCCGACACCCAAACGGAAGCGCCGCGCGGTAATTTCACCCAGCACCACACCAAACTCGCCGGGTTTAAGATCTTCCAGACGCCCCTGGACAATATGCCGGGCAACGATCGACACGTTGCCTTCCAGGGCCGGGTCGACACCACTGATCTGAATCGGCTGCATCGATCCCTTGTAGGACAGCATGCCTTCCATTTCGGTAAACGGCACGGCCCCGGTGACCTCAGGATTTTTCAGCGCAGCCTCGGCGACCGGGCGCCAGTCATCTATCGGTTTCACACCGACGATCGTGGCGTGCGGCACCATGCCAAGGATGCGGTTACTCATTTCACGCTGAAAACCGTTCATCACCGACAACACCACAATCATCGCCAGCACGCCCAGGGCGAGGCCGATCATCGAGGTCATGGAGATAAAAGAAACAAAACGATTTCGGCGCTTGGCACGGGTATAGCGCGTGCCGATAAAAATCGATAACGGTCTGAACATTCGCGGGCACCGTATAAAAATTAAAGACCCGACACCGTCAACCGGTGTCGGGTGCTGCTCGATCAAATCGCGGTCAGGCAACCTTCCTGAAGGTGCAATACACGATCCATCTGACGGGCCAGATTCATATCGTGGGTCACCACCAGAAACGCCGTGCGCATCGAAGTGCTGAGCTCCAGCATCAGGTCTTGAATGCCCTGCGCGGTATGCGAGTCGAGGTTGCCCGTAGGCTCATCGAGCATCACCAGCCCCGGGTTATTGACCAGCGCCCGGGCAATGGCCACACGCTGGCGCTCCCCTCCCGACAACTCGGCCGGCTTGTGCTCCAGGCGATGGCCCAGGCCAACCCGGGTCAGCAGGGCCGTGGCGCGCTCACGGGCCTGCGGGATCGGCGTCTTGCCGATCAGCAACGGCATGCAGACGTTTTCCAGCGCGGTGAACTCGGGCAACAGGTGGTGGAACTGATAAACGAAGCCCAGCGAACGGTTACGCAACAGGCCACGGGCCTTTTCATTCAGCGCCGAAAGCTCTTCACCGGCCAGCCAGACACTGCCAGAGGACGGGGTATCCAGGCCGCCGAGCAAATTCAGCAGCGTACTTTTACCCGAGCCCGAGGTGCCGACAATCGCCACCCGCTCGCCCGGGTGCAGCTCAAGCTGCAGGCCCGACAGTACGACTACCGACTCCGGGCCTTCCTCGTAGGACTTGCCCAGATCGCGGCAACTCAACACTGCTTGTTCTTTCATGCCCAACTCACTCATAACGAAGCGCCTGCGCAGGCTGGGTGCGCGCAGCACGCCAGGCCGGGTACAAGGTCGCGAGGAAACTTAGAACCAATGCCGCGCCGCACACCATCAACACGTCTTCAGCCATCAATTGCGAAGGCAGGTAGTCGATGAAATATACGTCGGCGTTGAGAAATTTATGACCCAGAAGGCTTTCAAGGCCCGAGATTGCGGCACTGACATTCAGCGCGGCGAGCATGCCGACCACGGCGCCAATGGCGGTACCGACCACGCCGATCACCGTGCCCTGGACCATGAAGATCGCCATGATCTGGCCAGGTGTGGCGCCCAGGGTACGCAGGATCGCGATATCACCCTTCTTGTCATTGACCACCATCACCAGCGTGGAAATGATGTTGAAGGCAGCGACCGCCACGATGAGCAACAGCAGCAACCCGATCATGGCTTTTTCCATGCGGATTGCCTGATACAGGTTGCCGTGGGTACGGGTCCAGTCACGAGCGTAATACTGGCTCTCACCGAGCTTCTCGGCGATTTCCCATGCCGTGCGCGGGGCCTCGAACAAGTCATCGAACTTCAGGCGCAAGCCCTGGACCTGATCGGGTTTCCAGCGCTGCAGGCGTGCCAGATCCTGCAGGTTGGTGATGCCCAGAAAGCCGTCGATCTCACCGGCGCCGACATGAAAAATGCCCTGCACGGTGAAGCGCTTCATACGCGGGAACATCCCCGCCGGGGTCACCGTGACTTCAGGCGCAACGAACGTCAGCTTGTCGCCAATGGCCACGCCGAGCTTTTTAGCCGCCTTGTCGCCAATGATGATGCCGAAGCTGCCGGGAGTCAGCGAGTCGAGCTGCCCCTGCTGCATGAAGCGGTCGATGATCGATACCTTGCGCTCCTGCTCCGGATCGACAGCATTGAGCAGCACTTTCTGCACATTGCCATCGTGGGTCAGCAAGCCCTGCATCTGGGTGTACGGCGCTACCGCCTGCACCTTGGGGTTTTCCTGGACCTTGACGGCCAGGCTTTGCCAGTCGCTGATCGGTTGATCACCGACGATTGTCGCGTGGGGCACCATGCCCAGCACGCGGGTACGCATCTCATGATCGAAGCCATTCATCACCGAGAGCACCACAATCATTACGACCACGCCGAGGGCGAGTCCGATCATGGACGTCAGTGAAATGAACGACACAAAATGATTGCGACGCTTTGCACGGGTATAACGCGTGCCAATAAATACGAAGAGAGGTCTGAACATGTCGGGGCTTGTTCGAGGGAAAAGAAGACGTCCTTGTGGCGGGGCCTGATAAGCAGCTTTACACTCAGACCACAGCCGCCATCATGGGTTCGCCATGTCGACATTAGATGAAGCAGATCGCCGCGAATACTACCGTATCGAGGATGTGATCGCACTGGAAATAACCCCGCTGTCAGCCCTTGAGGCCGAGAGTGGTGAAGTGTTGCAGGATGCTTCTCCCCTGTTCAATTTGCTCAGTGAATTACACCTGAGCGAGTTCGAGTCCCAGCACCTGCTGCGCCAGATCAGCGAACGCGACCGCACGCTTTCCAGCTACCTCAAGACCCTGAACAAGCGGGTCGACCTGCTCAGCCAGATCGTCGCACAGACGCTACTGGGCAAGGTGGGCGAGCTGCAGCCAGTCAAACTGTCCGAAGCCGGCATCGAGTTTCATCACGCCCACGCCTACCCGATCGGTAGTCATCTTGCGACCAAACTGGTACTGATGCCTCAAGCCCTTGGCTTGTTGCTGCGCGCACGCGTCACTCATTGCCGGGCACAGGACGGCGGGTATGAGATCGGCAGCGAATTTGAATCCATCACTGACACACAACGCCAGCTGCTGGCGCGCTACATTTTGCAAAAACAGGCGCAGGCACGCCGCCAGGCCCGTGAACTGAACGAATCCGCAACGGAGTAAGCCCCTACCGGCGCCCCATCGAAACGCAGCGAATGCTGCATGAAGGAGTAAATGTGACTCTGATTTATGGCCATCGCGGCGCCAAAGGCGAAGCACCGGAAAACACCCTTGCCAGCTTTGAACAGTGCCTCAAGCACGGCGTTCACCGCTGTGAACTCGACCTGCACCTGTCCAAGGACGGTGAGTTGATGGTGATCCATGACTCCACCCTCAAGCGCACGACCGACCGCCGCGGCAAGGTCGCCGAACACACTGCCGCTGAGCTGGTGACGTACGACGCACGCCAGGGAGGTCCGGGCTGGGTACAGCCGTGCCCGATCCCGCGACTTGAAGAGCTGTTTGAAAAGTGCAACTTCGAGCACTGGCAACTGGAGGTCAAAAGTGCATCGCGCACCCGTGCCGCCAGCACCGTATTGGCCATCCGCGAAATGGCGCAGCGTCATGGGCTACTGGACAAGATCACCATCACTTCCAGCTCGCGGGAAGTGCTCAAGGCTGCCGTGGAGCTGACACCTGACGTATCACGCGGACTGGTCGCCGAATACGCCTTGCTCGACCCGCTGAAGGTCGCCCAGAGTTATGGCTGCGAGATATTGGCGCTGAACTGGACACTCTGCACTCCGGAATTTCTGGAGAAAGCCCAGCGTATGGGGCTGCACGTGTCGGTATGGACAGTCAACGAGCCTGCGCTGATGCGCAGACTCGCCGACTTCGGCGTAGATAGCCTGATTACAGACTTTCCCGGTTTGGCCACTGCCACCCTCGGGAATAGCTGAAATCGGTCTCCCCGGCCGGCTCAGGCCACCGGCCGGAGCCGCTCAAAAAAGCCGGTTAAGACCATCGTAAGCGGCTACCCGATAGGCTTCGGCCATGGTCGGGTAGTTGAACGTGGTATTCACAAAGTACTTCAAGGTATTGAGATCACCCGGCTGGTTCATGATGGCCTGGCCGATGTGAACGATCTCCGAAGCCTGGTAACCAAAGCAGTGAACGCCCAGTACTTCAAGGGTTTCACGGTGGAACAGGATCTTCAGCATGCCCTGGGGTTCGCCGGCAATCTGCGCGCGCGCCATGCTCTTGAAAAACGCCTTGCCCACTTCGTACGGCACTTTGGCCTGGGTCAGTTCTTGCTCGTTCTTGCCGATCGAGCTGATCTCGGGAATGGTGTAAATGCCGGTCGGTACATCATTCACAAAACGCCAGCTGCCATTGTCGACGATGCTGCCCGCAGCGGAACGACCCTGGTCGTGCGCAGCACTGGCCAGGCTTGGCCAGCCGATGACGTCGCCGGCGCCGTAGATGTTCGGCACGCTGGTGCGGTAGTTTTCATCGACGCTGATCTGGCCACGGCCATTGACCTTGATGCCGATGTTTTCCAGACCCAACAGATCGGTGTTGCCGGTACGGCCATTACACCAGAGCAAGGCGTCCGCCTTGATCTTCTTGCCCGACTTGAGGTGCAGGATCACGCCGTTTTCGACGCCTTCAACCCGCTCGTACTCCTCGTTGTGACGCACGGTGATGTTGTTGTTGCTGAAGTGGTAGCTCAGCGCCTGCGAGATCTCGGAATCGAGGAAGCTCAGCAGTTGCTCACGGTTGTCCACCAGTTCGACCAACACCCCCAGGCCGCTGAAGATGGATGCATATTCACAGCCGATTACACCGGCGCCATACACAATCAGTTTGCGCGGGGTATGACCGAGGCTGAGGATGGTGTCGCTATCGTAGATACGCGAGTGGCTGAAATCGATATCCGCCGGGCGATACGGACGCGAACCGGTGGCGATGATGATTTGCTTGGCCATCAGGGTTTCAACGACGCCATTGGCGCAGACCACTTCGATGGTTTGCTCGTCGGTGAAACTGCCGGTGCCGAAGAACAGGTCTACCCGGTTGCGGGCGTAGAAGCCGGTGCGTGAGGCGACCTGCTTGGAGATGACTCTTTCAGCGCTTTTCAGTACGTCCGGGAACGAGAACCAGCGCGGCTCACCAATGGCCCGAAACATCGGATTGGTGTTGAACTGCATGATCTGCCGAACCGAGTGACGCAGGGCTTTGGACGGGATAGTGCCCAAGTGCGTACAGTTGCCGCCCACTTGACGCCGGCTATCAACCATTGCCACCTTGCGCCCTGCTTTTGCGGCGTTCATTGCCGCACCTTCTCCTGCCGGGCCGGAGCCCAGTACCACTACGTCGTAGTTGTAGACAGCCATGCGTACTCCTCAGAACAGGCCGAGGTCCCTCTTTGGGCACCTGCGGCTAACTCATGGCGCGGCCAGCGCCATGAAAGATCAAAACGTGGTGCACAGTCTATAGAAGCCTGAACGCTGCGAACATTAACCCTTGGTCTCGTCGATGGCTATTTTTGCGTTCACAGCAGCAAACCCTTCCCCGCAGCCCTTCAGGAGAGGGCCTCCAGAGATCAACACACATTCAAAATATGACATAACCTCTAACAACTCAGTCACCAGAGCCCACCCTCATGCGCCACATATGGATCGTACTGGTAATGATCTACAGCGCCGCCAGCCTGGCAGAGGAGTCTTCACGCTTAAAGGAAGCCAATTTTCCTGCCCAATCGCGAGACGGATCACAACGCATGGAACGCAAAGGCCAGATTGTGCTGACCTATCTTTGGGCCGACATCTACGCCGCAGCCCTGTTCACCCCACCGGATATCAGCCCGCAGCAGGCTTTTGACGAACAGCGCGACTTGCGTCTGGAGCTCTACTATCTGCGCGACCTCAAGCACAGCGATATCACCCGAGCATCCGCCACCATCCTCAAACGTCAACATCCCGCGACCACTTTGGCCATCCTTGATGCCCCGCTAAAAAAACTGCAATCGAGTTTTGGCGATATCAAACGCGCAGACCGCTACGCTCTGGACTACACCCCCCAACGGGGGCTGAATGTCGAGCGCAATGGCACGGTCATTTTCAGTAGCCGGAACCATGAACTGGCCAAGCTCTACCTCGGGATATGGCTGGCCCCCGACGGCCTGCCGGAAAAATTGCGTCGCGATTTGCTTGCGCCAAGGCCCTGACCCGGACGTGTAGCGCCCACACATGGGGCCTACAACCTTTGGGGCACACTTCAGACTACGGTTTAACCGGGTCACCACGATGATTTCATCGCGAACAGGTGCGCATCGAAAACCTGTAGCGTCCGCCCGGCAAATCACGCCCATAAAAAAACCCCGAATGATCGGGGTTTTTTATGGGCGATTGCTTAGCGCGGGAACGCTGGCGGGTTGACCCCGGCCATGTCTTCCATCACGCGGACTACCTGGCAGCTATAACCGAATTCGTTGTCGTACCAAACGTACAGCACAACGCGGTTGTCATTGCAGATAGTGGCCTCAGCATCCACCACACCGGCGTGACGCGAACCTACGAAGTCAGTGGAAACCACTTCCTGCGAGTTCACGTAGTCGATTTGCTTGTGCAGGTCGGAGTGCAGCGCCATGTAGCGCAGGTACTCGTTCATTTCTTCACGGGTCGCCGGCTTCTCAAGGTTCAGGTTGAGGATGGCCATCGAAACGTTTGGCGTCGGAACGCGGATCGCGTTACCGGTCAGCTTGCCGGCCAGCTCAGGCAGAGCCTTGGCAGCAGCGGTAGCAGCACCGGTTTCGGTGATAACCATGTTCAGCGCGGCACTACGGCCACGGCGATCGCCCTTGTGGAAGTTGTCGATCAGGTTCTGGTCGTTGGTGTACGAGTGAACTGTTTCAACGTGACCATTGACGATGCCGAACTTGTCGTTGACAGCCTTGAGCACCGGCACGATGGCGTTGGTGGTGCAGGATGCCGCGGAAACGATCTTGTCGTCTGCGGTGATTTCGCCGTGGTTGATGCCGTGAACGATGTTCTTCAGCTTGCCTTTGCCAGGCGCGGTCAACACAACGCGATCGATGCCCGGGCAGGCCAGATGCTGGCCCAGACCGTCGGCGTCACGCCATACGCCGGTGTTGTCCACCAGCAGTGCGTTCTGAATGCCGTACTGGGTGTAGTCCACCTCGGTCGGATTCTTCGCGTAGATCACCTGGATCAGGTTGCCGTTGGCCGTGATGGTGCTGTTGGCTTCATCAATGACGATGGTGCCATCGAACGGGCCGTGCACCGAGTCGCGGCGCAACAGGCTGGCACGCTTGACCAGATCGTTTTCGGCGCCTTTGCGCACAACAATGGCACGCAGACGCAGGCCGTCGCCACCACCGGTTTTTTCGATCAGGATGCGCGCCAGCAGACGACCGATACGACCGAAGCCGTACAGTACGACATCAGTGCCTTTGCGCGCAGAAGCGTTTTGCTGACCTACAACTTCGGCCAGTTCTTCGCGTACGAACTGCTCGGCAGTCCGGCCATTGCCTTCGGTCTTGAACTTGACGGCCAGCTTGCCCAGGTCTACTGAAGCAGCGCCGAGCTTGAGCTCGCTCATTGCTTTAAGCAGCGGGAAAGTTTCGTGCACGGACAATTCGCTGTCATCGGACTGACGATGACGCGCAAAGCGGTGAGCTTTGAGAATCGCAATGACTGAACGGTTGATCAGGCTGCGGCCATAGATCGAGCTCACCACGTTGTTATTGCGGTAAAGCTGACCGATAAGCGGAATCATCGCTTCAGCGAGTGCTTCACGGTCGATCCATTCACCAAGACACTGGTCGGGCTTCTGAGTCACGGGAACCTTCCACATGTAGGGGCTGAAAAAAGGGGCTACATTATGCAGTTGTGGCCATACAGGGGCAATGCACGCCTGTCATACGCTGTAACTGAAACGATTAAGCCCTAATAAACAAAGGCAAAAAAACTTTCACTGCGTTCACTTTCAGGACTTCAGCCCCTGCAACACTCCTCTGCACGCCCCTCTTTTCAAGCCTCCTGCGCTGATTTCAGGCCTCCACTAAAGACGGCAACTGACAGCCAGCCCTTTGGCCCGTTACAATTGCCAACTTTGTCGCAACGCTTGGAGCTCAACCTTCCGTGCCCGTCCTGCGTCTACCGAAACTCCCTGCCACCGCAGGTAAACAGCATTGGGGCAACCTGCCCGGTGCCGCCCTGAGCCTCGCGATTGCCGAGGCCGCCAGCGCCGCCAAGCGCTTCACCTTACTCCTGACCGCCGACAGCCAAAGCGCCGAACGCCTGGAGCAGGAGCTGCGGTTTTTCGCGCCCGAATTACCAGTGCTGCATTTTCCCGACTGGGAAACGCTGCCCTATGACCTGTTCTCGCCCCACCAGGACATCATTTCCCAGCGCATTGCCAGCCTGTATCGACTCCCCGAGCTCGACCATGGCGTTTTGGTAGTACCTATTACCACGGCCCTACATCGCCTGGCGCCGACCAAATTTCTGCTCGGCAGCAGCCTGGTCCTGGATATCGGCCAAAAGCTGGACGTGGAGCAAATGCGCACCCGGCTTGAGGCCAGCGGTTATCGCTGCGTCGATACGGTCTACGAACACGGCGAATTCGCCGTTCGCGGCGCATTGATCGACCTGTTCCCGATGGGCAGCAAACTGCCCTACCGGATCGACCTGTTCGACGACGAAATCGAAACCCTGCGCACCTTCGATCCGGAAAACCAGCGCTCGATCGACAAGGTCGAATCGGTGCGATTGCTGCCGGCACGCGAGTTCCCCCTGCAAAAAGACGCCGTGACCCGCTTCAAGGCACGCTTTCGAGAGCGCTTTGATGTCGACTTCCGCCGCTGCCCGATTTTTCAGGACCTGAGCAGCGGAATTACACCGGCCGGCATCGAGTACTACCTGCCACTGTTTTTCGATGAAACCTCGACCCTGTTCGACTACTTGCCGGGCGATACCCAGGTGTTCTCCTTGCCAGGCATCGAGAACGCGGCGGAGCATTTCTGGTCAGATGTGCGCAACCGCTATGAAGAGCGGCGCGTTGACCCGTCACGCCCCTTGCTGCCGCCCGCCGAGCTGTTTCTCCCGGTCGAAGACTGCTTCGCCCGGCTGAAAAGCTGGCCACGGGTAGTCGTCAGCCAGGACGACCTGGACACCGACACCCGCCGTGAGCGCTTCCCCGCCCGGCCGCTGCCGAATCTTGCGATCGAGGCCAAGGCCAATCAGCCACTGGCCGCCTTGTCGGGCTTTATCGAGCAGTTTGACGGTCGCGTGCTGTTTACCGCCGAATCGGCCGGTCGACGCGAGGTGTTGCTGGAGCTGCTTGAACGCCTCAAGCTGCGCCCGAAAACGGTCGACAGCTGGCCCGATTTCGTTGCCAGCAAACATCGCCTGGCCATCACCATTGCCCCGCTGGATGAGGGCCTGCTGCTCGATGATCCGGCGCTGGCACTGATTGCCGAAAGCCCGCTGTTCGGTCAGCGGGTGATGCAGCGCCGGCGCCGCGAAAAGCGCGCAGACGCCAATAACGATGCCGTGATCAAAAACCTCACCGAGCTGCGCGAAGGCGCACCGGTGGTGCATATAGACCACGGTGTCGGGCGCTATCAAGGGCTGGCAACCCTGGAAGTCGACAACCAGGTGGCCGAGTTCCTCACCCTGGAATACGCCGAAGGCGCGAAGCTTTACGTGCCTGTGGCCAACCTGCACCTGATCGCCCGCTACACCGGCAGTGACGATGAGCTGGCGCCGCTGCACCGCCTGGGCTCGGAAACCTGGCAAAAAGCCAAGCGCAAGGCCGCCGAACAGGTACGGGATGTCGCCGCCGAGCTGCTCGACATCTATGCCCGTCGCGCTGCTCGCGAAGGCTACGCCTTTGCTGACCCAAAGGCTGATTATGCAACCTTCAGCGCCGGCTTCCCGTTTGAAGAAACACCCGACCAGCAGACCACCATCGAAGCCGTGCGCGAAGACATGCTCTCGCCCAAGCCGATGGATCGGCTGGTGTGCGGCGACGTAGGCTTCGGCAAAACCGAAGTGGCCATGCGCGCGGCCTTCATTGCCGTGCATGGCGGTCGCCAGGTAGCCATCCTGGTGCCTACCACCCTGCTCGCCCAACAGCATTACAACAGTTTCCGCGACCGCTTTGCCGACTGGCCGGTAACGGTTGAAGTGATGAGCCGCTTCAAGTCCGCCAAAGAGATCAATGCCGCCGTCGCCGATTTGGCCGAGGGCAAGATCGACATCGTGATCGGCACCCACAAGCTGCTGCAAGACGACGTCAAAATCAAAAACCTGGGCCTGGTGATCATCGACGAAGAACACCGTTTCGGTGTTCGCCAGAAAGAACAGCTCAAGGCCCTGCGCAGTGAAGTCGATATCCTGACGCTCACCGCAACACCGATCCCGCGCACATTGAACATGGCCGTGTCGGGCATGCGCGACCTGTCGATCATTGCCACGCCACCTGCGCGCCGGTTGTCGGTGCGTACCTTTGTCATGGAACAAAACAACAGCACGGTCAAAGAGGCCCTGCTGCGTGAGTTGCTGCGCGGTGGCCAGGTTTACTACCTGCACAACGACGTCAAGACCATCGAGAAATGCGCCGCCGAGCTGGCCGAACTGGTACCGGAAGCCCGGATCGGCATCGGACACGGCCAGATGCGTGAACGCGAACTCGAGCAGGTGATGAGCGATTTCTATCACAAGCGCTTCAACGTGCTGATCGCCTCGACCATCATTGAAACCGGCATCGACGTCCCCAGCGCCAACACCATCATCATCGAGCGCGCCGACAAGTTCGGCCTGGCACAGCTGCACCAGTTGCGCGGCCGTGTCGGACGCAGCCACCACCAGGCGTATGCCTATTTGCTGACGCCGCCGCGCCAGCAAATTACCGGGGATGCGCAAAAGCGCCTCGAAGCCATCGCCAACACCCAGGATCTGGGCGCCGGCTTTGTCCTGGCCACCAACGATCTCGAAATCCGGGGCGCGGGCGAACTGCTCGGTGACGGCCAGAGCGGCCAGATCCAGGCGGTGGGTTTTACCCTGTACATGGAGATGCTCGAACGCGCGGTGAAGTCGATCCGCAAGGGCGAACAGCCCAACCTTGACCAACCGCTGGGTGGCGGCCCGGAAATCAACCTGCGCGTGCCGGCGTTGATTCCCGAAGCCTACCTGCCCGACGTTCACGCCAGGCTGATCCTCTACAAACGCATTGCCTCCGCAAGCGATGAAGAAGGCCTCAAGGATCTGCAAGTCGAGATGATCGACCGCTTCGGCCTGTTGCCGGAACCGACCAAAAACCTGGTGCGTATCACCCTGCTTAAATTGCAGGCCGAGCAACTGGGCATCAAAAAAGTCGATGCCGGCCCGCAAGGCGGGCGGATTGAGTTTGCGGCCGACACGCCGGTTGACCCGCTGGTCCTGATCAAACTGATTCAGGGCCAGCCCAACCGTTACAAATTCGAAGGCGCGACGCTGTTCAAATTCATGGTGCCGATGGAGCGCGCTGAAGAACGCTTCAATACCATTGAAGCGCTCTTCGAACGCCTGACGCCGAAGTCGTCCTGATGGCCAGCCAATGACGTCCCCATGCCCTTGAGCCAGACACCTCGGCTGACCAAGCCGCTCGCAGCGACCTGGATCAGTCGTTTCAAAGAGCAAAGCCTTGAGCGCGGACGGCGCTATGCGCTGGAAAACCGTGTCAGGATCGTGGAAATCGGCGACAGCCTGATCACCGCCAGCTGCCAGGGCTCAAGCGACAATACTTACCGCCAGACCATTCAATTACGCGAGTCCGCCAAGGGCACACTGCTCCTGGTGAGCGCGAACTGTACCTGCCCCGTCCGCACGAACTGCAAACACACCGCAGCCGTATTACTGAAGATTGAAGACACCTTGAATTACCCTGCCGCAGCCCGGGACGCCGAGCTTCTGGAAAAACTCCAGGCCGTACTCGACTCACGCCGCCCCGCCCAACTGCCCGAACAGGTGGTCGACGATGCACGCCCCATACCTCGCCTGTGGCTGGCCAGTGTCGAGTTCAGCGCCTTTGAACCGCGCAACGGCAAAATGCAACGCTACATCCAGCACCGTGCGGCACTGTCGTTCAACTACCTTGACCAGTACGTTTCGGGGCAAAAAAACGCTGACATCCTGATTCGCCAGGAGCAGCAGACCCTGCGCATCAAGCGTCACCCCGAAGCCGAGAACGCCTGCCGCGAACAACTGCGCAGCCTGGGCTTCAAAATTGCCACGCGGCAAAGCAAGGCGCTGCCGGAAAGTGCCGGCGAACTGTTCGAGATGGTCAACGACAGTGCCTGGCTGAACTTCACCCTCAACGAAATGCCCGGCCTGCGCGAGCAAGGCTGGGAACTGCAGATCGATGAAGACTTCGGTTTTGATCTGAGCCCGGTGGAAGACTGGTATGCCAACGTCGATGAAGCCCCGGAACGTGACTGGTTCGACCTGGAGCTGGGGATTATCGTCAATGGCCAGCGCCTCAGCCTGCTGCCGATCCTGCTGAACCTGATGCGCTCGCACACCGACATTCTCAGCCCTGAAAAGCTCGCCCGGCGCCAGGATAACGAGCTGATCCTGGTGAATATCCCGTCCACGCCCAACAGCACTCATGGCCCACTGCAAGTTGCCCTGCCTTATGGCCGCCTGAAACCGGTGCTGGCGACCCTGGGCGAGTTTTATCTGAACGAGCCCGGGGCCACCACGCTACGGATCAAAAGTGCAGATGCACCCCGTCTGAATGCCCTGGATGCGCTGCCCCTGCGCTGGGAAGGCGGCGAACACATTCGCGGTTTTGCCCAGCGCCTGCGCGACATCAAGGACTTCACCGTCGAAGCGCCCAAGGGGCTGAATGCCAACCTGCGCCCCTACCAGCTTGAAGGCCTGAGCTGGATGCAGTCCTTGCGTCAGCTTGAGGTGGGCGGGATTCTCGCGGACGACATGGGGCTGGGTAAAACCCTGCAAACCCTGGCGCATATCCTGTGTGAAAAGAATGCCGGCCGACTGGATCGACCTGCCATGGTGGTGATGCCCACCAGCCTGATCCCCAACTGGCTCGACGAGGCCGCGCATTTCACCCCGCAACTCAAGGTGCTGGCGCTGTTTGGCGCCACGCGCAAAAAGCATTTCGAGCAACTCAACGATTACGACGTGATCCTGACCACGTACGCCTTGCTGCCCAAAGACATTGAGCAACTGGCAAAACTGCCGTTGCACATCCTGGTGCTGGACGAAGCGCAGTACATCAAGAATCCCGGCAGCAAGGCCTCGCAAGCGGCCTGTGAACTGGTTGCACGGCAACGCTTGTGCCTCAGCGGCACGCCGCTGGAAAACCATCTGGGAGAGCTGTGGTCACTGTTTCACTTCTTGCTGCCCGGCTGGCTGGGTGACGTCAAAGCCTTCAACCGTGATTACCGGGTACCGATTGAACGTCACGGCAACGACGAACGCCTGCAGCACCTCAATGCACGGATAAAGCCGTTCTTGCTGCGCCGCACCAAGGAACAAGTGGCCACCGAACTGCCGCCCAAAACCGAGATTATCCATTGGGTCGACCTCAACGAGGCACAGCGGGACGTGTACGAAACCATGCGCCTGGCGATGGACAAAAAAGTTCGCGACGAAATCACCCGCAAAGGGGTGGGACGCAGCCAGATCATCATCCTCGAAGCGCTGCTCAAGTTGCGTCAGGTCTGTTGTGACCTGCGTCTGGTCAGCGACAGCCCGCCGAAAAAAGGCAGCACTTCGGGCAAACTCGACAGCCTGATGCTGATGCTCGATGAGCTGTTTGCTGAAGGTCGGCGCATTTTGCTGTTCTCACAGTTCACCTCGATGCTCGGCCTGATCGAGGCCGAACTAAAAAAGCGCAATGTCAGCTACGCCTTGCTCACCGGACAAACCCGTGACCGCCGCACGCCAGTCAAGGATTTCCAGAGTGGCAAGCTGCAGATCTTCCTGATCAGCCTCAAGGCCGGTGGCGTGGGGCTGAACCTCACTGAAGCGGACACCGTGATTCACTACGATCCGTGGTGGAACCCGGCCGCCGAAAACCAGGCGACCGACCGCGCCTACCGTATCGGCCAGGAAAAACCGGTGTTCGTTTATAAAATGATCGCGCGCGGCACCGTGGAAGAGAAAATCCAGCACTTGCAGCAGGAAAAGTCAGACTTGGCAGCCGGCATTCTGGATGGGCGAATCGCCGGAGACTGGAAACTGCAGGACGACGACATCGACGCCCTGTTTGCGCCGCTGCCGCCGAAGAACGAGAAGCGCTGAAAGCACCCCTCGCGCCTGCCAGGCATGGTTCAATCGATCAGTTGAGCGTCCTTGAGGGCGCCCATCGCCACCCGCCAGCGCGGATCCTGACGATAATCGGTGCTGGCCCAGGCCTGACCCCGCATGCGTGCGATCCGCGGCGAAGGGGTCACCTTCATGCGTTGCGCCGCGCTGAGCGCCAGCTCTGCCGCAGCACGGTCATTGCACACCAGCCCCATGTCACAACCGGCCGACAGGGCCGCCTCGATTCGGCTGGCGGCATCGCCCACCACATGGGCACCGGCCATCGACAGGTCATCACTGAAGATCACGCCATCGAACTGCAGCTCACCACGCAAGATGTCCTGCAGCCAGCGGCGGGAAAAACCGGCGGGCTGGCTGTCGACCTGAGGGTAGATCACGTGGGCCGGCATGACCGCGGCCAAGTGTTTGCTCAAACGGGCAAACGGCACAAGGTCATGGGCCCGAATCTGCTCAAGGCTGCGCTCATCGGTCGGAATGGCCACATGGGAGTCCGCCTCCGCCCAGCCGTGCCCCGGAAAATGCTTGCCCGTGGCCGCCATGCCCGCGTCATTCATCCCGCGAATAAAAGCACCTGCCAACACAGCGGCCCGCTCCGGATCGCCTTCAAACGATCGACTGCCCACCACCGCGCTGCGCTGGTAATCCAGATCCAGCACCGGTGCAAAGCTCAGGTCCAGCCCGACGGCCAGCACTTCGGTCGCCATGATCCAGCCGCATTGTTCTGCCAGATACTCGGCATTCGGGTTGTCGGCAATGGCGCGCATGGCCGGCAAACGCACAAAACCCTGGCGCAAGCGCTGCACCCGCCCGCCTTCCTGATCGACCGCCAGCAGCAGGTCCGGGCGCAGGGCACGAATCGAGGCACTCAACTCGCGCACCTGGCGTGGATGCTCAATGTTGCGTGCGAAAATAATCAGCCCGCCCACTTCAGGCTGGCGCAGCAAGTGCCGGTCTTCAGCCGTCAGCCAGGTGCCGGCGACGTCGACCATCAAGGAGCCTTGCAAGGCAGAACTCATGGGTAATCCTTTAAAAAGAGAATGTTCACCCCCCGCTCGGCATACCCGGGTACAGGCATGCGCACCTCGGGCAGACAAGGCATCAGCGCGTCGGCAAGGTGTACAGATGAAGGGAATGAATCGAGGTTAGGCATGGCAGCTAGCTTAGCGGAACTCAGCTGCCACGCCCACCCGCAGCGGCTCAAACCTTAGCGGCGACCGTCGGGGGTTTATTGCGCGGACGCAACTGGGCTGCAGCCATCGCCGGATCGACCACACCACTCTCGGCTCGCATGCCCGCGGCCAGAAAGGGCACCATCAAGCGCATCACCTGCTCTATCGAGGTATTGACCCCGAAGTCGGTCTCGGCAATGGCACGCAGTGCCTTGATCCCGGACATGCTGAAAGCCGCCGCACCGAGCATGAAGTGCACACGCCAGAACAGCTCGATAGGCGGAATCTGCGGCGCAGCTTCATTAACCAGCAGCATGTAGCGACGGAACACCTTGCCGTACATGTCTTCGAGGTAGCGCCGCAAATGGCCCTGACTCTGACTGAACGCCAGCCCCAGCAGGCGCATGAAGATCGACAGGTCGTTGCCGCTGCGCGGCTGAATGACCAGTGCCTGCTCGACCAGCATCTCCAACAGCTCTTCAAGCCCCGGGCGATTCTCCGGCTTGGCCTGACGGCGTTCCAGTTCACGGTCGAGGTTGGCACAGAAAGGCCCCAGGAAACGCGAAAAAACGGCCTGGATCAGCGCCTTTTTCGAACCGAAATGGTAATTGACTGCCGCGAGGTTAACCCCGGCCTTGCTGGTAATCAGCCGCAATGAGGTTTCGGCAAAACCTTTTTCCGCGAACAGCTGCTCGGCAGCATCAAGGATACGTTCAACGGTTTCCGACTGGGCCATGGCTACTCCGCCTGACAAACATTTAAACAGGTGTTTGAAACATACGTTTCAGCTTGTAAAAAGTCAAGATGACGCATTCGTTTTACGACCGGGCAGTTCTGCATTTAACCACAGCCTTGGCGAATCAGGACTTGCCTCATCCACCGCCCTTTACGCCACGTTGAAGCGACCGTCCAGCGGACGGCTTGAAATGGGTGATTGCCAATAAGCTTTCACTGTATATAATCCCAGTCACTGTATAAAAAGACAGAGCGATCATCATGCTAAAACTGACGCCACGCCAAGCTGAGATCCTGGCCTTCATCAAGCGATGCCTGGATGACAACGGATACCCGCCCACCCGTGCCGAGATCGCACAGGAGCTGGGCTTCAAGTCTCCAAACGCTGCCGAAGAGCATCTCAAGGCCCTGGCCCGCAAGGGCGCCATCGAGATGACACCCGGTGCCTCGCGCGGTATTCGCATCCCTGGCTTCGAAGCCAAGTCCGACGAATCCACCTTGCCCATCATTGGCCGGGTTGCGGCCGGTGCCCCGATTCTGGCGCAGGAGCATGTCGAAGAGTCATGCAACATCAACCCGACCTTCTTCCATCCACGCGCCGACTACCTGCTGCGGGTACAAGGCATGAGCATGAAAGACGTCGGCATCTTCGACGGCGACCTGCTGGCCGTTCACACGTGCCGCGAAGCCCGCAATGGCCAGATTGTCGTCGCCCGTATCGACGACGAGGTCACGGTCAAACGCTTCAAGCGCGAAGGCAGCAAGGTCTGGCTCATCGCTGAAAACCCGGACTTCGCGCCCATTGAAGTCAACCTCAAAGACCAGGAACTGGTCATTGAAGGCTTGAGTGTCGGCGTCATTCGCCGCTAAAGGAGGCTTCATGCAGTTCCCACACACACCGCTTCCAGCACAACTCCCGCTGTTCGAGGTCTTCATGGCACAACCCATGGCACCTGCGATCAAAGACGTGCTCGATTCATCCTGGAGCGCCGAACCTGAAGTATTCAGTGAACTGTCGTTACGCGGTGCTGCCGGAAACTGCCTGAACCTGCTTGCTCCCATGCTGCGTGAACTGAGCGAGCAGCAAGACGCTCGCTGGCTGACCCTGATCGCCCCCCCGGCGAGCCTCACACAAAGCTGGCTGCGCGAGGCAGGGTTGAACCGTGAACGCATTCTGCTGCTTCAACCCAACGGCAACAAAACCGCCTTGCAACTCACGTGCGAAGCCCTGCGCCTGGGCCGCAGTCACACCGTCGTCAGCTGGATCAACCCGCTAAACGCCACGGCACGCCAACAGCTCATTGGCGCAGCGCGCACGGGCCACGGGCAAAGCTTGAATATCCGATTGGGCTAAACAGGCACTACTGCCGCAGAGCTTTTGCAGAACACAAAAGCCTCCCTGTGACATGTCTCGGTAATGGGTCGCTTAATGAAGAATACGCGGCCCATCATCTTTTTCGAGCTCGCCTTCAGCCAGCCGACCAGCCATCTGCACGCCTACGCTAAGCATGGCTTTTGCCACCTCGACGTGCTGGCCCTGAAGAAACTCTTTGGCATCTTCAGAGAAGTTCAGCGTCACCAAAGACCCTTCGTCTTCAGCCCGGCGCAACTCGATACGGCCGTCTGGCAACTCGACAATTTCTAGAAAGGACGTTGGCATTAAGTTTGTTCTCCACGAAAGCGCGAGATTATACCAGTCATCGTTTACAAATTTTCCAGGATATACGCCGCAATCACTCTGGACTGATGAATGACTGCACGGTATCAGCAATAAACTTCAGCACTCATTGAGTCCATCACGGAACCGTATGGCCAGGTCTTTTAAGGACTGGCGCCACGCCTCAAGGGTTTCCCGGCTCAATTCCTCGGGCGCCTCATTCTCAAGATTGACCGCCTCGATCAACGGCTGAAATACATCGACCTTGACCTTTTGGGGCGCTTGCAAGGGCTGGTACAGCGCGGCATGGATGGCCACCAGCTGCGCCAGCCATGTGTGCGGAGCCCGTGCCAGTTCGACCATTTCTGCGAGCTCGGGAATGGCCGTTGCGTCCAGCACGTCCTGTGTCAGCAGTAGCTCAACACGAGGCGCATTGGCTTGTGGCAGGCGATAAAAACCTGCGATCTCATGGCACAAACCCAAAAGCGCACCATACAAATGGAATATTGCAGACTCGCGCTCAGCCTGGACCAGCCCCTGCGCATTCATGGCGCGCCCTTCCCCGGCCTTGTTCATGGCATCCAGGGCCAGGCCGGCGAAATAGATTTTCTGATTGGTGCGGGTATAGAGTTCATGAGCCATGAGGGCGCTCCACAGCGAATTGAATTAGGGCTGGCAGCAGTCTCAGGGATGAGAGGCTGTGGGCGCAAGGAGCAAAGCCGGATGCCCGCTTCGCAGCAGTTGCCGCAGGCTGAGCCCGATTGCGTGATAATCATCAATACGCAGCGTCAGGTTCAATTGTCATCTCGCAGTGCCTGGGTTACGCCGGACGTAGCCTGCGGCAACTGCTACGGGATAGAGGAGCACTCACAAACAAAAAACCGCGCAAGGCAGACAAGCCCTTGCGCGGTTTTTTTAAAGCCAGTGGCTCAGATCAAGCGTCTTTTTCCTTACGCTTGTCTTCAACCTTCCAGCTGTTACCGTCGTAGAACGCACGCCAGCCGGTCGGCTTGCCATCCACTTCAGTCTGCACGTACTGCTCTTTGGTTTTGCGACTGTAGCGAATCACGGCTGGACGACCATCCGGGTCTTTTTTCGGTGCTTCACACAAGAAGTGGTACTTGGGATCAATTTCGTCCTTGTGCGGAACAATTTCGATCACCAGAGGCGCACGGGTCTCACGGTTTTTCGGGAACTGGCTGGCAGCCAGGAACAGCCCCGAAGCACCGTCACGCAGAATGTACGTGTCGTTAACCTTCTCGCACTTGAGCTCCGGCATTTTCACCGGGTCCATTTTCGGCGGCGCCGCTTCACCACTCTTCAACAGCTTGCGGGTGTTCTTGCACTCGGCATTGGTGCAACCGAAGAACTTGCCAAAACGGCCGGTCTTGAGCTGCATCTCGCTGCCGCACTTGTCGCACTCCAGGCTAGGCCCTTCGTAACCCTTGATGCGGTAGCTGCCTTCTTCGATTTCGTAGCCAGTGCAATCCGGGTTGTTACCGCAGATGTGCAGCTTGTGCTTCTCATCCAGCAGATAGGCATCCATCGCGGTGCTGCAAATCGGGCAGCGATGCTTGCCCAACAGCACCAGCGATTCGGACTCACCTTCATCGTCAGCAGCGATTTCGTCGCCCGGCACCAGGTTGACCGTCGCCTTGCAGCGCTCTTTGGGCGGCAGGCTGTAGCCCGAACACCCGAGGAAAACACCGGTCGATGCCGTACGAATCTGCATTGGGCGACCGCATTCCTTACATGGAATATCAGTCATCACCGGCTGGTTGGCACGCATGCCGCCATCTGGAGCCGCCGCGACTTCGAGTTTCTTTTTGAAGTCGCCGTAAAACTCGTCCAGCACGTTTTTCCAGTCGCGCTCACCGTGCGCCACGTCATCGAGGTTTTCTTCCATGCCGGCGGTGAAGCCGTAGTCCATCAGGTCAGAGAAGCTCTCGGACAAGCGCTCGGTGACGATATCGCCCATTTTTTCGGAGTAGAAACGGCGGTTGTGCAGCGCCACGTAGCCGCGATCCTGAATGGTCGAGATGATTGCCGCATAGGTCGAAGGACGACCGATACCGCGTTTTTCCATCTCTTTTACCAGGCTGGCTTCGGAGTAACGCGCAGGCGGCTTGGTGAAGTGCTGGCTTGGATCGAGATCGATCAATTTCAGCACGTCGCCCTGCGCCATGTCCGGCAACACATCATCGTCGCCCGGCTTGGCGATTTGCGGCATGACACGGGTGTAACCGTCGAACTTCAGGATGCGGCCCTTGGCCCGCAGCTCAAAGTCGCCAGCAGCGACGCTGACGGTGGTCGACAAATACTTGGCCGGTAACATCTGGCACGCCACGAACTGGCGCCAGATCAGCTCGTAGAGACGCTCAGCGTCACGCTCCATGCCCGACAGCTTGGTCGGATGCATGTTGACGTCAGAAGGACGAATCGCTTCGTGAGCCTCCTGGGCGCCTTCCTTGCTGCTGTACACGTTCGGTGCAGGCGGCAGGTACGACGCGCCGAACTCACCTTCAATATAAGTGCGCGCCATTTCGACCGCATCGCCCGAAAGGTTGGTGGAGTCGGTACGCATGTACGTGATGTAGCCCGCTTCATACAAGCGCTGGGCCATCATCATGGTTTTCTTCACGCCGAAGCCCAGGCGGTTACTGGCGGCCTGCTGCAAGGTGGACGTGATGAACGGAGCCGACGGTTTGCTGCTGGTCGGCTTGTCTTCACGTTTGGCGATGGTATAGCTGGAGCTCTTGAGCTTCTCCAGCGCCGCCATGGCCTGTGCTTCGTTCAGCGGCTTGAAGGCTTCGCCTTTTTCACGGGCCACATCGAAACGCACCTTGGCACCCTTGGCGGTGCCCAGGTCAGCATGGATCTCCCAGTACTCTTCAGGGTTGAAGGCACGAATTTCGCGCTCGCGCTCCACCACCAGCTTCACTGCAACCGATTGCACACGGCCAGCCGACAAGCCGCGGGCAATTTTTGCCCACAGCAATGGCGAAACCATGTAACCCACTACACGATCGAGGAACCGACGCGCCTGCTGGGCGTTGACACGGTTGATGTCCAGCTCGCCCGGCCTGGAAAAGGCTTCCTGAATGGCTTTCTTGGTGATTTCGTTGAACACCACGCGCTTGTAGCGGCTGTCATCACCACCGATGGCTTCGCGCAGGTGCCAGGCAATGGCTTCCCCCTCGCGATCCAAGTCGGTTGCGAGATAGATGGTGTCAGCATCCTTGGCGAGCCGGCGCAGCTCTTCGATGACCTTTTCCTTGCCCGGGAGGATCTCGTACTTGGCTTTCCAGCCATGATCGGGATCGACACCCATGCGCGAGATCAGCTGTTTTTGAGCCTTCTCTTTTGGCGACAGGGCCGGCGCTTCGCCCGCCGCTGCCTTGCCACGCTTGGCAGCCGGTTCTTTGCTGGCGCTAGCCGAACCGCTGGTGGGCAGGTCTCGGATATGGCCGATACTCGACTTCACCACGTACTCGTTGCCCAAGTACTTGTTGATGGTCTTGGCCTTAGCCGGGGATTCCACAATGACCAGCGATTTGCCCATGGATCAGAAAATTCCTGAATTCTAGAAGTGAAAGGCGGTTCGCGCCTGACGCGGCACCGCTATATATAGTGGCTACAAGGTGAGGTCAAGCACAGGGTTCTGCGCGACCTCGTCTCAGGGCCGGGAAAAGAGGCTGGGTTCGGCCTGGATCAGAGCAAAGCGCGGCACCTGCTCACCTTCGACGGTGACGGTTTCCAGAAACATGCTCAAGGGACGCACCCAAAAACCGAAATCGCCATACAGAGCCTGATAGAACACGACTTCTTCTTCGGTTTCAGAATGGCGAGCCACATTGAATACCCGATATTGCGGCCCTTTGTAATGTTGATAGAGCCCAGGTTGTAGCTGCATATTGCGGCCCTCCTCATACAAATAAAAAAACACACTCAAGAAAAAAATAAAAACTGCCCAAAAACAAAAACCGGGGCACATGGCCCCGGCTTCCCTCAACGCAACGCTTAAACGCGTTCGAAGACGGTGGCAATGCCCTGGCCGAGGCCAATGCACATGGTGGACAACCCGAAAGTGCCGCCATTTTGCTTCATGACATTGAGCAAGGTGCCGGAGATACGCGCACCCGAGCATCCAAATGGATGACCCAGAGCGATGGCGCCGCCGTGCAGGTTAACCTTCTCATTCATCTTGTCGAGCACTTTCAAATCTTTCAGCACTGGCAGTGCCTGTGCAGCGAAAGCTTCGTTGAGCTCAATGAAGTCGATATCGGCCATATTCAAGCCCGCACGCTTCAATGCTTTTTGTGTAGCCGGTACTGGACCATAGCCCATGATCGCCGGATCCACACCGGCAACCGCCATCGAGCGAATCACCGCCAGCGGCTGGATGCCCAGGTCCTGGGCACGCTGCGCCGACATCACGATCATGCACGAAGCACCATCGGTGATCTGCGATGAAGTACCCGCTGTCACGGTCCCGCCCTTAGGGTTGAACGCCGGTTTCAGGGCGGCCAGGCTTTCCAGGGTGGTTTCCGGACGAATGGTTTCGTCATAGTCGAAAATTTTCAGGAAGCCGTTTTCATCATAGCCCTGCATCGGGATGATTTCGTCCTTGAACTTGCCTTCCAGCGTCGCCTTGTGGGCAAGCTGGTGGGAACGCACGCCAAAGGCATCCTGCTGTTCGCGGGTAATACCGTGCATCTTGCCCAGCATTTCGGCCGTCAGGCCCATCATGCCCGAGGCTTTTGCCGCGTACAGCGACATGTGCGGGTTAGGATCAACGCCATGCATCATGCTCACATGACCCATGTGCTCGACGCCGCCAACCACGAAAACGTCACCGTTGCCGGTCATGATTGCCTGGGCTGCGGTGTGCAGGGCGCTCATGGACGAACCGCACAGGCGGCTCACGGTCTGGGCTGCGGAAGTGTGCGGGATCTGGGTCATCAGCGACGCCATGCGCGCAATGTTCCAGCCTTGCTCCAGGGTCTGGTTCACACACCCCCAAATCACATCTTCGACTTCGTTCGGGTCAACCTTGACGTTGCGCTCCAGCACTTTGCTGATCAGGTGCGCAGACATGTCTTCAGCACGGGTGTTGCGGTGCATGCCACCCTTGGAGCGGCCCATCGGGGTGCGACCGAAGTCAACAATCACCACGTCTCTAGGATTCAAGCTCATAATTTCACTCTCACTCTAATGGGGCGCTTAACCGAAGAAGCTCTGGCCGTTCTTGGCCATCTCACGCAGCTTCGCAGTCGGGTGGTACAGCGCGCCCAAGTCAGCGTACTGATCGGCCAGGGCCACGAACTCTGCAACACCGATCGAATCGATGTAGCGCAGGGCGCCGCCACGGAACAGCGGGAAGCCAATTCCGTAGACCAGGCCCATATCGGCTTCGGCTGCGGTTTCAACGATGCCGTCTTCCAGGCAACGCACGGTTTCCAGGCACAGCGGGATCATCATCCAGTTGATGATGTCTTCGTCGGTGACTTCGCGCTGCTCGTAGACGATCGGCTTGAGCACTTCAAGCACGCTCGAATCAACGACTTTCTTCTGCTTGCCGCGCTTGTCTGCCTCGTAGGCATAGAAGCCCTTGCCGTTTTTCTGACCCAGGCGCTTGGCTTCGTACAGAGCATCAATCGCCGAGCGGCGATCGTCTTTCATGCGATCCGGGAAACCTTCAGCCATGACATCACGGCCGTGGTGACCGGTGTCGATGCCGACCACGTCCATCAGATAAGCCGGGCCCATTGGCCAGCCGAATTTTTCCATGACCTTGTCGATGCGCACGAAGTCGACACCGGCACTGACCAAGCGGGCGAAACCGCCGAAATACGGGAACAGCACGCGGTTGACCAGGAAGCCCGGGCAATCGTTGACGACGATCGGGTTCTTGCCCATTTTCTTGGCGTAGGCAACGGTGGTTGCTACCGCCAGATCGCTGGACTTCTCGCCACGAATCACTTCAACCAGCGGCATCATGTGCACCGGGTTGAAGAAGTGCATGCCGACAAAGTTTTCCGGACGCTTGAGGGCCTTGGCCAGCAAGCTGATGGAAATGGTCGAGGTGTTGGAGGCCAGAATGGCATCTTCCTTGACGTGGTTTTCCACTTCAGCCAACACGGCTTGCTTGACCTTCGGGTTCTCGACTACCGCTTCGACCACCAGGTCGACATGGCCGAAATCGCCGTAGGACAGAGTAGGACGAATACCGTTCAGCACTTCGGCCATCTTCGCCGGAGTCATACGACCTTTATCAACGCGACCGACCAGCAGCTTGGCGGCTTCAGCCAGGCCCTGCTCGATGCCGTGCTCGTTGATGTCTTTCATCAGGATCGGCGTCCCTTTGGAGGCCGACTGATAGGCAATACCGCCACCCATGATGCCTGCGCCGAGTACGGCTGCCTGCTTCACGTCCCTGGCAATCTTGTCGTAAGCCTTGGCCTTTTTCTTGAGTTCCTGATCGTTCAGAAACAGGCCGATCAGGCACTGCGAAGCGGACGTCTTGGCCAGCTTGGCAAAGCCGGCAGCTTCCACTTCCAGCGCCTTGTCACGACCGAAGTTGGCGGCTTTCTGGATCGTCTTGATCGCTTCGACCGGGGCAGGATAGTTCGGGCCGGCCTGGCCGGCCACGAACCCCTTGGCCGTTTCGAAAGCCATCATTTGTTCAATGGCGTTGAGCTTGAGCTTCTCGAGCTTCGGCTGACGCTTGGCCTTGTAGTCCAGCTCGCCACTGATGGCGCGCTTGATCAGGTCCAGCGCGGCATTCGCCAATTGAGCGGGGGCAACCACCGCATCAACGGCGCTGACTTTCAGCGCATCTTCAGCGCGGTTTTCCTTGCCGGAGGCAATCCACTCCACAGCATTGTCGACGCCAATCAGGCGTGGCAGGCGAACGGTGCCGCCAAAACCCGGGTAAATGCCCAGTTTGACTTCAGGCAGGCCAATCTTGGCGCTGTCAGCCATGACCCGGAAGTCTGCGGCCAGGCACATTTCGAGACCGCCACCCAGCGCGATGCCATTGATGGCCGCAACTGTCGGTACGTTGAGGTCTTCGAAATCACTGAAGATTTTGTTGGCTTCGAGATTGCCTGCAATCAGCTCGGCATCCGGCAACTTGAAGTTTTCGACGAATTCGGTGATGTCTGCGCCGACGATAAAGACGTCTTTACCGCTGGAAACGATGACACCCTTGACCGAAGCATCTGCCTTGATCGCATCCACTGCCTGACGCAATTCGTTCAGGGTTAGACGGTTGAACTTGTTGACGGACTCACCCTTGAGGTCGAATTTCAATTCGACGATGCCGCTTTCAAGAGCCGTTACCGTGATGGCTTTACCTTCGTAAATCATCAACTGATCTCCACGATATGGAAGCTGAACAGTACACGTCGGACGCTAGCGTCTGGCAGTCATTGACCTTTGCGTCAATGCTAACGCCAATCCGTCAGGCACACCCGCCAACGCGATAGTCGGGGTTATGTGAGCGTTGTCTGACATAACAAACACTCGATTCATACGCCCGTTTGATTTGGGTGACGACACCTTCAGGGAAAAGCCATCGATTGTCAATTGTCCAAAACAATGATGACAAACGCTGTAGCCGCTGCCTGTGTCACGCCAGAGCCCTGAGCACCTGATCAATCGCTTTCAATACGTCAGCATCGCCCTTCTCGCCCCAGACCAGCACAATCATCTGCGTATCGGCCTCGACCTTGTATACGTTGCCCGGCAGCTTGCCGAACTGCTCCAGCAGGCGCGGATCCACGCATTCTTCCTGCCAGCGGTTGAGCCATTTTCCCGGTACTGATTGCCAATAGCACCATACATCTGGCTTAGTACTGCGCCGCGGGCGGTGATACTGCGCGCAGGGGCTAGGCGGCTCGGGTTCGATCCAATGAGGCCATTCCTGAGGCGCCAGCTGCATGGCCAGCCCCATGCGTCGCGCCTCCATGCGCAGGTTCATGCGCCCACTCTGACTTCGAGAGGGTCGCAACCACGCCAGAGGGCTCAAAACCAGCGCCAGGATTGACACCACTATCCATACCGTCATATCTGTACTCTCATTACTTGAAAAACGAGTGACCCTGACTTGAAGCAAGGCCTTGTAAAAGGTCCATACTCATAATTAATCGCCATTTACAGGAGCGACTCACATGCCCTACGAACATATTTTGGTCGCCGTCGACCTGACCGAAGAATGTGACCCCGTGATCAACCGCGCCAGCGAAAGCGCCAAGGCTAACGGAGCCAAACTGTCACTGGTACATATCGTTGAGCCAATGGCCATGGCGTTCGGTGGCGACGTGCCAATGGACCTCTCACAATTGCAGCAACAGCAATTCGATCAGGCCAAGGAACGCCTTGAGCGCCTTATCCACAAATACCCGCAGCTCTCAAAAGACAACTGCCACCTGACCTATGGTCAGCCGCGCCAGGAAATCCATGCCCTGGCCAAAGCGCAAGCCTGCGACCTGATCGTGGTCGGCAGTCATGGCCGTCACGGCCTGGCACTGCTGCTGGGCTCTACCGCCAACGACGTACTGCATGGTGCACCCTGCGATGTTCTGGCTGTAAGCCTGAAGAAAGCCGAATAAGAGCACGCGCTCGCCATAGCAAAAAAGCCCGGCACCTTGTTCAAGGTACCGGGCTTTTTCATATCAGCAGGCGCTCAATCAGGCATCCAGCTCAGCCCAACGCTCGACCAATTGCTCAAGCTCGGCCTGCAGCTTTTCAAGCCTGGCGATCACTTCTGCAGTTTTGGCCGCAGGCAGCAGGTAAAAGCCTGCATCCGCCATTTCGGCTTCAACGGCCGCAATCGCCTGCTCTTTCGCATCAATGTCACCCGGCAAGGCTTCCAGCTCGCGCTGCAACTTGTAGCTGAGCTTCTTTTTTGCCACAGGTGCAGGCTGAGCGGCAGCAACCGGTGCCGGAGCGGCCTCCACTACGGCAGAGTTCAAGTCGGCTTTGCCGGACTTGCTCTCGGTCACGCCCAACAGGCGAGGTGAACCGCCCTGACGCAGCCAGTCCTGATAGCCGCCCACGTATTCGCGGACCTTGCCTTCGCCCTGGAACACCAGAGTACTGGTCACCACGTTGTCGAGGAATGCCCGGTCGTGGCTGACCATCAGCACGGTGCCTTTGAAGGTCAGCAAAACCTCCTCCAGCAGCTCCAGCGTTTCAACGTCCAGGTCGTTGGTCGGCTCATCGAGTACCAGCAGGTTGGCTGGCTTGCTGAACAGCTTGGCCAGCAACAGACGCGCACGCTCACCACCCGACAGCGCCTTGACCGGCGTACGGGCACGCTGAGGGCTGAACAGGAAGTCGCCCAGGTAGCTGAGCACGTGGCGGCTTTGGCCGTCGATCTCGATAAAGTCGCGGCCTTCAGCCACGTTATCGATAACGGTTTTTTCCAGATCCAGCTGGTGACGCAACTGATCGAAGTAAGCCACGTCGATTCGAGTGCCCTCTTCAACCGTACCCTCGGTAGGCGTCAGACCGCCCAGCATCAGTTTCAACAGTGTGGTTTTACCCGTACCGTTGGCACCCAGCAGACCGATACGATCGCCGCGCTGGAGCACCATCGAGAAGTCCTTGAGCAGGAACGGACCACCCGGGTGAGCAAAGCTGACGTTTTCCAGCACCATCACCTGCTTGCCGGACTTGTCGGCGGTGTCGAGCTGGATGTTGGCTTTACCGGTGCGCTCGCGACGCTCACTGCGCTCGACGCGCAATTCTTTCAACGCGCGAACACGGCCTTCGTTACGGGTACGGCGCGCCTTGATGCCCTGGCGAATCCACACTTCTTCCTGGGCCAGGCGCTTGTCGAACAAGGCGTTAGCCGTTTCTTCAGCCGCCAGGGTCGCTTCCTTGTGAACCAGGAAGCTGGCGTAGTCGCCGTTCCAGTCGATCAGGCCGCCACGATCCAGTTCCAGGATCCGGGTCGCCAGGTTTTGCAGGAATGAACGGTCGTGCGTAATGAACAGAACCGCGCCCTGGAAATCCTTCAGGGCTTCTTCAAGCCAGGCGATTGCGCCGATGTCCAGGTGGTTGGTCGGTTCGTCGAGCAGCAACAGATCCGGTTCGGAAACCAGTGCTTGCGCCAGCAGGACGCGTCGACGCCAGCCACCGGACAATTCTGCAAGCGTTTTGTCAGCCGGTAGCTGCAAGCGGCTCAGGGTGCTATCGACCAATTGCTGCAAGCGCCAGCCGTCACGGGCTTCGAGGTCTTGCTGGACGTGCATCAGCTTGTCCAGATCGGCATCGGTCACGATGTTCTGGCTCAGGTGGTGGTACTGCGCAAGCAGTTCGCCCACACCGTCCAGACCTTCGGCCACTACGTCGAATACGGTCCGTTCGTCGGCAACCGGCAACTCTTGCGGCAATTCGCCAATCTTGAGGCCGGGTGCGCGCCAGACAGAGCCGTCGTCGGGCTTTTGATCACCTTTAACCAGCTTCATCATGCTGGACTTGCCGGTGCCGTTGCGGCCGATGATGCACACCCGCTCTCCACGGGCGATCTGCCAGGACACCTTGTCCAACAACGGCATAGAGCCGAAAGCAAGGGACACATCGCTGAATTTGAGCAGGGTCATGAGCTTCTCCAAAAACTGGGCGCGCATTCTACCTGATTTGAGGCCTCGGGCGGCCGGGTATTTACTGCACGCAGCCCTCTTGCCTTCATTTAGTGCCAAGTTGTGCCCGTTGGCCGACAAGCCGTTCACGACCCGCTGGCAAAAGGCTAAGCTACGACCCAATCAGTGCCGGGCGTCCCTGCACTTGTCGCATTTTCATCAGTACGGAAGCCTCATGCGCAGTCGTCTTTTCAACTTTTTATCCTGCCTGCTTCTCACTGGCTGCGCCGCGCACTACGCCCAGGCCGCAGACCTTACCCAACAACGCCAGCTGTATGACGATGCAAAACGGGCCTTGGGCAAGGGTGACTCCGGGCCGTATTTGCGCAATGCCGACGCCCTGAAAACTTATCCGTTGACGCCTTACCTGGCCTACGACGAGCTGACGGCGCGCCTGAAATCGGCCAGCAATCAGGAAATCGAACGGTTCCTCGCCGACCATGGCGACCTGCCCCAGGCCAACTGGATGAAATTGCGCTGGTTGCGCTGGCTGGCCGAGCGTGGCGACTGGGCAACCTTCGTCAAGTATTACGACCCCAAGCTCAACTTCACTGAACTGGACTGCCTGAACGGCCAGTATCAGGTCCAGCACAAGCTCAAGGCCGAAGGCTATGCCACCGCCGAGAAACTGTGGCTGGTGGGCAAGGCTCAGCCTGCCGCCTGTGATGCATTGTTCAGCCAGTGGGCCGCCGAGGGCCAGTTGACCGAGCAAAAACGCTGGCAGCGGGTGAAACTGGCGGCCGAAGCCCGAAATTACGGGCTGGCCACTTCTCTGGCCAATGGCCTCAACACCCTGGGCCCACAGGCAAGACTGATGATTGATGTCGCGCAGAAGCCCGACATGCTGAGCCAGCCTTCGCGCTTTCTACCGGCCAGCGAGGCCATGTCTGACGCCGTTGGCCTGGGCCTGCGCCGCCTGGCACGTCAAAACCCGGAAAAAGCCGCATCCCTGCTCGACACCTATGCCGCCAACATGCATTTCTCCCGCGACGAAAAAGTCGCCATCGCTCGGGAAATCGGCCTGACGTTCGCCCGCCGCTACGACAGCCGCGGCCTGGATATCATGACCCGGTATGACCCTGAACTGCGGGACAACACCGTCACCGAGTGGCGCCTGCGCCTGCTGTTGCGCCTGGCCCGCTGGGAAGACGCCTATCAGTTGACCCGCAAGCTGCCGCAAGACCTGGCTACGACCAGCCGCTGGCGTTACTGGCAAGCTCGCAGCCTTGAGCTGGCCGAGCCCAAGAACCCGCAAGCGCAGGTTCTGTTCAAGACCGTGGCCAAAGAGCGTGACTTTTATGGCTTCCTGGCCGCCGACCGGGCGCAAACGCCCTATCAGCTCAACAACCGTCCGCTGGTGCTCAGCCCGCAGGTGATCAAAAAAGTACGCAATACCCCGGGTATTCAGCGCGCCCTGGAATTCCATGATCGCGGGCAAATCGTGGATGGTCGTCGCGAGTGGTACCACGTCAGCCGGTTGTTCAGCCGTGATGAAATGGTCGCCCAGGCCAAACTGGCCTACGACATGCAGTGGTATTTCCCGGCGATTCGCACCATCAGCCTGGCCAAGTATTGGGATGACCTGGACATTCGCTTCCCGATGGCTCACCGCGACACGCTGGTGCGTGAAGCCAAGGTGCGCGGATTGCACTCGAGCTGGGTGTTCGCCATTACCCGCCAGGAAAGTGCATTCATGGCCGACGCCCGTTCTGGCGTGGGTGCCACCGGCCTGATGCAGCTGATGCCCGCCACTGCCAAAGAGACCGCACGAAAATTCAGCATCCCGCTGGCTTCGCCCCAGCAAGTGCTGATCCCGGACAAAAACATCCAGTTGGGTGCGGCCTACCTGAGTCAGGTCCATAGTCAGTTCAACGGCAACCGGGTTCTGGCATCAGCGGCCTATAACGCCGGCCCCGGCCGTGTTCGCCAATGGCTCAAAGGCGCGAACCACCTGGGTTTCGACGTATGGATCGAAAGCATTCCCTTCGACGAAACCCGCCAGTACGTACAAAACGTGCTGTCATATTCGGTGATCTACGGGCAAAAACTCAACGTACCGCAACCGCTGGTGGACTGGCACGAGCGGTATTTTGATGACCAATGATCCTTGCCGGAACTGAGCAAGCTCGCTCCTACAGAAGTTTGAGCACCACCCCGCCCCTGTAGGAGCCGAGCTTGCTCGCGAAGGCATCACCGCGTTCTTGCAGAGAGCTCCGCGACGCCCGGATCGCGAGCAAGCTCGCACCTACAGAGGTTTGCGCACCACCCTGCCCCCTGTAGGAGCCGAGCTT
>NZ_LRMN01000024.1:0-58975 GCF_019266105.1 Pseudomonas sp. D1HM
AAGGCGGTTGTACGATCACACGCAGCGCAGTCAACGAGACTCCCCCCGACACACCTCGGCGAACACCTCAGTGATGGGTTTTCGCGGGAAGCGTTTGCTCAGGGCCTTGACCTTGGCGCTCAGGCGCACCAGGTCGCGGCCAGGCGGGGCCCATTGCTCGGGTGGAAGGGGTTCGGACCATTCGCGCATGGCGTCTGGCAATTCTCGACGTCCGACTTTGGCGATGCGCTTTATCTCCCACTCCACCAGCCGGTTCGGCAGTGTCCACAGGGTCATCACGTGGTAGAAGTACCAGAAAAACCCGTACACCCAACCTGCTTCTTTGTCCCGTATCTGCTGGTGCAGACGGGCGCGGGCATTGCGGAACGTGTGCAGGCCTTCGTGGAGTGGATCGTCAGGCCCTGACAACTCCAGCGGGTCCTGAACAGCCTTGAGTTCATCTAGTTCGTATTCCATATACCCGCGAACCGCCTCCCAATGGGCGATCGCCAACTGCAGCCCCCCGCACAGGAACTCCAGCCGCACCCACTCCCCTTCGTGCTCGAAACCCATGCCCATTTCATACTCACGTACCACCCCGTACTGGCTCGCTGCCTGCTCCTGCACCACCCAGGCCGACAACGACTCCCACGGCACAAACAACGGCTCCGCCTCCTCCTCGAGCATAAAACACACCTCCCGTCGCTGACGGTTGAAGCGCGTGGGAATGACCCGGATAAACAGCAGGTGATGGTAGAGCCAGATGGCGAAGCACATGGTTGATGCCGCTAGCCAACCATAGATAGCTGGTCTCCAGGCAGCAAAAAACATCCCTTTGATCGAGTTCAGAATAACCTCGCCACTTAATCCTAAAACCACGCCTATACCTCCCCCTATCAGAGGAAACCCAAAAGCAACCAGACAGGCGTACGCAAACACCCCTCCCAAATTCATCTGATAAGAAAACACATTCGGCATCCCGCCCCCAAAGTCCAGGTAGATATCGTTGTGGTCGCTGATATACGGGCAATAGGGCTGCGCCCCGGTGGGCAGCGGCAAGGGCGCCAGGTAGGTTTTCTGCCCGGCAGGGAAATACTCGATATCACCGGCACGTTTGACGGGTGAAGGAGAGGGCTTTACAACGTCAGGCTGCGTCATGCCCGGCCCTCCTTGGGCTCCCCCCGACACACCTCCGCGAACACCTCAGTGATGGGTTTGCGCGGGAAGCGTTTGCTCAGGGCCTTGACCTTGGCGCTCAGGCGCACCAGGTCGCGGCCAGGCGTGGCCCATTGTTCGGGTGGAAGGGGTTCGGACCATTCGCGCATGGCGTCAGGCAATTCTCGACGTCCGACTTTGGCTATGCGCTTTATCTCCCACTCCACCAACCGGTTCGGCAGTGTCCACAGGGTCATCACGTGGTAGAAGTACCAGAAAAACCCGTACACCCAGCCTGCTTCTTTGTCCCGTATCTGCTGGTGCAGACGGGCGCGGGCATTGCGGAACGTGTGCAGGCCTTCGTGGAGTGGATCGTCAGGCCCTGACAACTCCAGCGGGTCCTGAACAGCCTTGAGGTCATCGAGTTCATACTCCATATACCCGCGAACCGCCTCCCAATGGGCGATCGCCAACTGCAGCCCCTCGCACTGGAACTCCAGCCGCACCCACTCCCCTTCGTGCTCGAAGCCCATGCCCATTTCATACTCGCGCACCACTCCGTACTGGCTCGCTGCCTGCTCCTGCACCACCCAGGCTGACAACGACTCCCACGGCACAAACAACGGCTCCGCCTCCTCCTCGAGCATAAAACACACCTCCCGTCGTTGACGGTTGAAGCGCGTGGGAATGACCCGGATAAACAGTAGGTGATGGTAGAGCCAGATGGCGAAGCACATGGTTGAACCGGCTAGCCATGTCTTTACGCCGTATGACCAGGTAGCCAAGAAATAATCCCGCGCAAACAACCAGCTTTCTGCAGCACTGCCTCCCTGAAACACGCCCCAAAACCAGAGCAATATTGAAAACCCCCAAGTCGTGAGAGAGGCGCACATAAGCGGAATACCCAAGTTAGCTTGATAAGAAAACACATTCGGCATCCCGCCCCCAAAGTCCAGATAGATATCGTTGTGGTCGCTGATATACGGACAATAGGGCTGCGCCCCGGTGGGCAGCGGCAAGGGCGCCAGGTAGGTTTTCTGCCCGGCAGGGAAATACTCGATATCACCGGCACGTTTGGCAGGTGTCGGAGAGGGCTTTACAACGTCAGGCTGCGTCATGCCCGGCCCTCCTTGGGCTCCCCCCGACACACCTCGGCGAATACCTCAGTGATGGGTTTGCGCGGGAAGCGTTTGCTCAGGGCGTTGACCCTGGCGCTCAGGCGCACCAGGTCGCGGCCAGGCGTGGCCCATTGTTCGGGTGGAAGGGGTTCGGACCATTCGCGCATGGCGTCAGGCAATTCTCGACGTCCGACTTTGGCGATGCGCTTTATCTCCCACTCCACCAGCCGGTTCGGCAATGTCCACAGGGTCATCACGTGGTAGAAGTACCAGAAAAACCCGTACACCCAGCCTGCTTCTTTGTCCCGTATCTGCTGGTGCAGACGGGCGCGGGCATTGCGGAACGTGTGCAGGCCTTCGTGGGGTGGATCGTCAGGCCCTGACAACTCCAGCGGGTCCTGAACAGCCTTGAGGTCATCGAGTTCATACTCCATGTACCCGCGAACCGCCTCCCAATGGGCGATAGCCAACTGCAGCCCCTCGCACTGGAACTCCAGCCGCACCCACTCCCCTTCGTGCTCGAAACCCATGCCCATTTCATACTCGCGCACCACCCCGTACTGGCTCGCGGCCTGCTCCTGCACCACCCAGGCTGACAACGCCTCCCACGGCACAAACAACGGCTCCGCCTCCTCCTCGAGCATAAAACACACCTCCCGTCGCTGACGGTTGAAGCGTGTGGGAATGACCCGGATAAACAGTAGGTGATGGTAGAGCCAGATGGCGAAACACATGGTTGAACCGGCTAGCCATGTATTAAAAGCGATCCACCGGCCTGCCAAAAATGCACCGGTCATTCCCTCCCATATCTTCTCTATGCCACTCCCCATAAGTGCGAAACCTAAGCCAAGCAATAACGGAGCACCGACGCCAATTAAGCAAGCGCACATAAACGGAATACCAAGGTTAGCCTGATAAGAAAACACATTCGGCATCCCGCCCCCAAAGTCCAGGTAGATATCGTTGTGGTCGCTGATATACGGGCAATAGGGCTGCGCCCCGGTGGGCAGCGGCAAGGGCGCCAGGTAGGTTTTCTGCCCGGCAGGGAAATACTCGATATCACCGGCACGTTTGGCAGGTGTCGGGGCTGGCTTGATCTCACTGCTCATTGAAGAGTCGTTCACTGAGGAGCCGCTCATTGCACGACCTCCTCGAGTTCCAGGATATGCACCGCCAGCAACGGCAGGCCGGGGCTGGGCTGGCTCGGCTCGGTAGCGGGAAAGCGCCCGGTTTCCCGGGGGTTGAAGCGAATGCAATAGGTTTGCACCAGCACCTCGCCGCCCTCATCCAGGGTCTGCAGTACCAACTCAAGCACGATCTCCTCGGACATTAACGCTGAGGCTCGCTCAGGGTTACGCGGTAATCGCAACGTCAATGCCAGCGGGCTGCCCTGGCCTTCGCGCTCTTGCTGGCTCACCACCCGACTCAAACCGGCCTCCACCTCGGCACTGATGTCTTCACGCCGTACCAGAGGCAAGCCGCGGCTGCCCTCGCGAAGGGTGGTGGTGCGTTGCGCACCAATCAGCAAGCCACGCCAGGCTGTACCCTGCAGCGTGGCTTGAAAATCCGCGCGACTGAGCCCCGGGAAGACCAGGAAAACCTCACCCGGTTGGCTGGTGAGCAGCAGGCTGCGCCAGAACGGTTCCTCTTCTGCGCCCTTGATCTGGACAAAGGGCGCCTGCAACAGAGCCTGCAGGTAGAGCTGAAACAGCTCGAAGCTCACCGCCTTGCGCTTGTCGGCCTCCCGGCCCCACGGGGTGCATTGCAGCCATTTATCCTGGGCGCTGAGGTTGTAGCGGTTGTACAACCAGGTCCCGGCCAGCTCAAGAATCGTAAACAGGCCGCCGGCCGGGCTGGAACGAAAGAACACACGACTAAGCCGCTGTCCGGCCGCTCGCCATGCGGCCCGCCGGGCTTCTCCTTTGGCAGCCTTCAGTACGAGATAACCGGAATAAAAGGTATGGTTAAAACCGTAGGCGTTGCTCAGCATCAGGCCTCCCGCTGCGACCATTGTCACGATGGCACTGTGCTGGGCCGCCCGATTGCCGCTGCGCACCGCTTGCACCCAATTGGAGCGATATGCGTCAAGACTGATCCCCGCTGAAATGAAGCCCATAAGGTAAGCGCCTCCCCCTAGGCCAACGTGCAGTTTTCCCATCCACACTTGCAGCCGGCTCAATGTGTTGGTGTTCATTGCCAGCTGCAAGACTTTCGCCTGGGCACTTAATGCTGTGTCGAAAATACCCTGAGCCGCCGCAAAACCTGTGGCACCAGTTGCAGCTACCGCACTGTAGAAGGGTTTCCAGTCCTGTTTATTTGGGCTCTGACCTGCCAACTCCTTTATCACCTGCACCAAATTCACCGCCTGGGCCACAAACAGCAGCAGCGCCGCTCCATCCCCCAGTACGTTCAGCGGTGGCGCGCTGGTGATGCCTTTGCGGAAGTTTTCCATCAGGCCGGCGACTTGTTGCCGGCCCTCGGGCGGGAAGATGGCCGTCAGCCCCGCGCGTCCCGGCGTGGCCCCATACAGCCGTTCGTGGTAATCCGGCAGTTCCGGGATCGGGCTCATGCTGGCGGCCAGCCGTCGCTGGTTGACCTCGATCTGCCGGTTAAGCTCGTGGAGCTCTGCCATGAGCGCTTGGGATTTTGGGGACTTGTGCCCATTGAGACGATTGGACTGGCCGCGCTCTTTCTTGAGCCAGGCCTTTCTGGGCAGTTGCTCCGCCAGCTCCTGCAAGGTGGAACGCAACTTGACCAGCTCCTGCGTCGAGGCGAACTTGAACGTGACGCCTTCGGTTTTAGCCGCCACCAACAATCGGGCTTTGAGGCCAGTGGGCAGCCGGCGCAACAGGTCGTCGACATCGGGAATGGCTTTACCGTCAAACAAGCCCTCAAAGCTGGCGAGCAACAGCTCCAGCCCCCGATTGAGGGCCGGGGTCAAGGTGTGCTGCGCGGCATTGACCACGATCCGCGTGCTCTCGGGCAAGTCATCCAGTACCGGTAAACGTCCCTGCTCAATGCGCATCATACGGGCCAGCAGCTCAGGCCCGTTGTTGAACAGGGTCAGGCCGGCGGCGCTCAAAAACGCGTACTGCACCCACAATGCGGTTTGCTCACTAAAGGGCAAGGTGTAATAGAGCGGGCGGCTGAACTGCGGTTCGCGCTCGATGTAGTCAAACAGCTGGTCGCAGGCTTCGTCGCTGCGGCAAATGTCCTTGAGGCAGGCATATTCGAGGGTAAAGGCATGCCGGGCATGGGCGATGTAGAGCGGGTCGAAATACCACGCGGCCTTGTGAAAGGCGCCGCCCGTCACCAGCGCCACGCGATCGGCAGTGATGCGATCGAGCAGCAGGTTCCAGCGCGCCAGCCCGGCACGGTGGGCCGTCAGTTCGCGGTCCATGGCATCACGGTCAATCAGGTCATTGACCCCGCGCTGGCCCAGTTTGCTGCCGTGCAGGATGTCGTCGATCTGCCGATGCTGCTGCTTGCCCAGCGCCACCAGCGCTTCGAAATGGCTGTCGACGAAAGCAGCCGGCGCGCTCCGAAAGTGCTCGCGGGTAAAATACCGACGGTCGACATCTTCCATCGCTCCCAGCGCCTCCATAGCCAGGCCCCCGTTAAACGAAGGAGCACTCCGTGCAGCCTGTTCCTGCGCCGCTGCGCGGGCATCCGCCAGTGCTTCAGGCACCGCACTGCCAGCCGGTGGCAGCATCAGACCGCCCTTGTTCAGGTAGTCACGCAGCGCGGCCTGAGTCTCCCGACGCTCGGAGTCGGGCAAGCGCTCCAGGTCGGCAAACAGGGCATTGATCGCCAGGTCATCGCTGGTATTGGCCAGAGCCGAAAGATCAGACTCGCTCATTTGGCTGAGGGATTCGATGTAGCAGGCCAGCAGATAATCGCGCTCGTTATCGCCCTTCTGCGCACCGCCGCTGGCCCAGTCATCGATCCAGCCGATCACCTGATCCTGATAGTTGGCCAGGTCACGCAGCACCCCGAGGGTGTCATCCAGCACCAGGTACAGCGTGTCGTCACGGTAGTGCGGGTCGATGCAAGCGGTCAGCCGGTTCATCGACACCTGTTCAAAACGCTGGGGGCGTTCCCACACATAGGGCTGGCGCTCATGCTCGGGCAGCGCGTCATCCATTCGCCGGCGGGTGCTTTCTGCCTGCTCGTCCAGGGAGGATGCGTGCTGCCCGGCCTCGACCCGCTCGGTTGCCGCTTCAGCCAGCCAATGCTCTGCCATGTCATACGTCAGCAAATGCGGCGCACCGGTTTCACAATCGACGGCACTCAAATCCACCGCCTGCATGAAGTGATCACGCTCGCCGGGATCATCCAGCACCTGATGGCATTTTTTCGCCGTCCATTGCACCTCGGCATAAGCCACATGCACGGTGCTGGACTTGGCAAAGATCAGGCTCGGCAGATGGATCGGGGCTTCGCGCTCATCCTCCACCACCGCCTGGCCCTGCCACAGCATGGCGCTGACCAGACCGTCCTCCACGCGGTACTCGGACAACAAGCCGCTGCTGCCCTCGATCACGTACAACCAGCCATCGCGCAACAAGCGAATCCCCAGCGGACGCGCACTGAGGGCAAACGGCATCGTCACCTCGGCAGACGGATCCAGCATCGGATTGTCCACGAGCCCGTAACGCAACGGCACCAGTTGCACCGTGGACTTCATCAGCGGGCAGACGCCCATGAAGCTTCGTGCATCACTGCGCGACTTGATGACGTTGTTGGGGTTTTTAGGAAAGAACGCAGTCGACATCAGAAGGGCTCCTGCAGGCCTAGCGCTCTGCATCTGGCGATTTCAGCGGCTATTTCAACGCGCCGGGACGGGGTCAACGCCGAGCCACGGCTCAGAAGATGCTCAAGGTCAGGATGGGCATTGAGCGCGTCCTCTCCGAGATAACCGTGAATGTTGGCGTAAAGGGTGATATCGAGTTCGCTGCTGAATCCCCGCGCATACGATGCCGTTACCAGCTCATTCAACCGATCCCAACGCCCGGTCAGCGGGACATGCTCCAGGTAGGCAGGAAAGTAATGTTGCATGTGGGCCTTGAGCACCATCATTACGTTGCGCAAACTCACGGTTTCGAGCACTTCCAGGTCTTGCGCGGATAATGCGTAGCGCGTGCCATGTCGCGCTTTGGATGCAGGGCCTGGACGCGAGTGCAGATGCCAGCCACCCAGGGCGCCGTCGGCGAGCAGGATCTGATGACACGGGCCGAACAACGTGGGATCACCCGCCTCGACCGCCCTGTCCAGCAACCCATGTACGACACCCGGGTCAGCTATGCGCAGCAAAACATCCTGCCCGTACGGCATGCGTACCACGGTTAACCAGCGCAGATGTTCCATCAGGGTTTCCCAGGAGCCATCGCAGAACAGCAGGTAGCCCCACTCTTCATCAGCCTCGGCCAGAAACTGTTGCAACACCGCCTGCTGCGGGCCTTCAACTTTCACCACACGAGGCGACAGGCTCTCGAGGCCCGCCATATGCGCAGCGGTGTAAAGAGGCTCAAAGACCCAGGGATTGGTCCACTGTTCCAAGTGGCGGGATAATTTGATCAGGCGTACCGCATCCAGTAACAACCCGGTACAACCTTGCCAGTCCAGATCGACGGGCAAGCCGTCGGACAACGAAACTTCAGGTTTAAACATACTGAGTCACCTGCGTACGTCATCGGCCCGTATAAGGGCCGATGACGTGTTAGGGAAACCTGGGTTTAACTGGCGACCGGTGTCCGCCAGTCGTCAGAGCCGGAAGTCCCACTGATTTCGTGAGTCCATGTAATTTTGCGATACGTGAAGTGCACGTCTTCGAGGTGAGTGAAGTGCGAGTTGGCCGGGTCCTGGCAGTTATGCATGTAATCCTTGATATCCACGATGATCGCGTCTTCAAGCAGGGTGGTGTAGTAATGCTCTTGAGTACCGGAAGCCGAAGTCCGATACCACTTGATTTCTACCGAAGTAATCCGCTCACCGGAAGTCAGGGCTGCCAGTAACAGCGGCGAGGCCTTGTCAAAGACTTTGGTAATGCATACCGGTTTGTGAACGCGCTGCCCGGTGGGTTGGCCCGACTGGGGATCACGGGGAATGATGACTTCATGGCTGAAGGCCTGAACCATCACTTCGTCTTCATGCCCTTCCTGATAGATATTGCCCACTGAGTCGGCGGTAAAAGCACCACTCGTGATCAGACCTTGTCTCTCGCCATTGACAGACATATACGCTGGCGTAGCCATGGAACTCTCCTTGCAAAAGTTGTAGTTTTCCCGCGAAAAAAGTCTGCGAGACCACAACAAGAGTTCAAGACTTATGCCAACTTATATTCAACCCTTATAAACCACTGACTGCAGCGTAACTTTGTTTAGTTCAGGATAAAAAACACCCTTAAAACCACTAAAAGTTGCGCAAGAAGTTGCGCAGCGTGTGCAATTTCTTGCGCACTCCTCTACAGGCCTTGAGCGATAAGCCCTGCGAGGTGTTATCCACAACGTGATCAAGTTTGAACTGCGCAAATAATTGCGCAGTTCACTATTGCGACAATGGGCAGATTCAATCCTTGCACCTGCCCGTTAATGACTTAAACCGTCTGTGGTAAAAGTAAGTCGACTTCACTTTCGACACGGGCCGCATCGGGGATCCAGATCAAGAACGGATCCTTGGCAGGTCGATCGTCATGACGACGCGTGCTGCCCTCTTCGCTCCCCTCATCATCGCGCTGAAATCCAAACACCTGGCGCCGCTCGACATGAATGCTCGGCGCCGCACCTTCACCGCTGGCAGGTTCGATGTCCATCGCCTTCAAGGTTGCCAGCAGGTCATCGATAATCGCTTGGCGATTGAGGGTGAACGCCGAAGCAAAGCAGCGCCAGAAGCGCCAGCCCGCCCGTTCCAGAATGCGTTGCCGGCGCATGTCACTGTCCCAGCGATCCGGGCCGTGAAAGCGATCGCCATCGCACTCGATGGCCAGACGGCTGTCGTTATGCCCTTCAACCACCATGTCGATGCGATAGGCGCCCACGCCGACCTGCGGGATCACCCGATAACCACGTCGGGTCAGCTCATCGTACATATCGCACTCAAAGCCGGACTCACACAACTCGCGCAAGTCAGTGACCTGCACCGCATCCTGGGCAAACGGCGTTTCGAAGTGTTCGATCAGGCCACGGCGCAAACTGTCGACAGGGCTCAGGTCGCTGATCTCGACGCTGCGCACCAGGTACATGCGGTCACGTGCCCGTGAAGCCGCCACGTTGAAACGCTGGGCAATCGAGTCACGGGTATTGGCAAAACAGTCTCCCGGGGACGCGACCATCGACAGGAACATGATGTCGCGTTCCTTGCCCTGGAACGTACGCGCATCACCACAGCTGATCTGGAACTGGGTGATCACCTCTTCCCCCAGTGCCTGGGTCAGCATCTGCATGATTTTTTGCGCTTGCTCGGCTCCCAGCAACGAGACCACGCCGATGCTGCGGCCCGCAATCTGCGGCATGGCAATCAAGCGGCGGATTTCCTCGACGATCACATTGGCTTCGCCGAGGTTGAACTTGCCTTTTTTCACCCCGTCCATCACCAACAGGTCGATCAGCGGCGGGTCCAGCCGCTCGATCATCATCGGCAGGCGCAGTGGCTTGAGTTCGTGGTTATAAAACTCGCGCTTGGAGTATTCAATGATGGGCGCCACACAACGAAAGTGTTCACGCAGCATGGTTCCGCTCTTGGCAAACACCACTTTGAACAGGTCATAGAGCGAGCGCTCAGGGGACATCAATGGCCGATACAGCGCCACCTGATTGCCCAGAAAACGCGTCATCATGGTCTGCACGCGCTCTTCTTCCATGCCGATACCGTCCGGCGAGACCTGCTTGTCATCCCCCACTACCAGCACTTTCCTGGCCCGTAGCAACGCCGGCAATGCACTCAAATCAGACTGCGATGCTTCGTCGATGATCACCAGGTCAAATGCGCCGTACTGTGCCGGCAGGCTCTCGCAAATCCGGTAATGGGGCATGATCCAGCACGGGATAGCCGAGATCGCCACATCGGCCGCCAGCCGCGCATCCTGACGATAACGACCGGCTCGTACGCCGGTGCCCTTGCCGATTTTACGGATCGCCGTACGGTACAACTCAAGGGCCGCCCTGACACTTGGCGTGGCGTTCTCCGACAAGCGCAGCCAGGTCCGTTTAACCACGGCATCCTGATACAGCCGCGACAGGCTCAACTCCAGCTCACCGCGTACTTTAAACAACCGCTTGAGGTCTTTGCGGCCATCGATGCTCTCGAGGTAATGCGCCAAACGGCTCAGGCGCCAGACGTCCAGGCAGTTGTCCGCCAGCAGGGTATCCACCGGCTGCAAGCCGGGCTCTTCGCGCAAGCGTGCAGCCCAGATCAACCCACCGCTCTGTGCGATGAGGTCCGTCACCCGCTGTACGGTAGCGAGCGAGTCTGCCAGCGCCAGAACCCGGCGCAACTCGTCCATCAGCTCAGACCACTGCGCCTGAATGTCGGACGTATCCACGCCGGGTTGCCCCAGGCTCAGGTCGAAAAACCCTTGCAACCGCTCGCTCACCGCCCCGCCACAGCCCGCCAGCGCCTTGTTGAAGGCTTCCTTGGTGGCCCAGGTGGCGGCCAGGCGATGACGAATCAAATAGTGCTGCAAGATACTTTGCGCAGTGGCCAGTACCGCGTCATCCCCACTCAGCTGGCTGGCTTCAGCCCACTCCGGGAGTAACTGCCTGAGTTCAGCCTGGGCGCGGGTTTCCCAGTGATGAGCACGCACCAGATCATCGAATAGCTCAATCGCCCGGGCGGCGGCCACCAGATGCTCGGCATCCGTTTCCAGCGTCGGCAGCGGCATCTCGGCTGCCAGTGCATTCCAGCGCAGGAGCAGGGTTCGGCTGTGCTGCTGGAAGCGCACAAACCCATGCACATGCGCCCAGTCTTCATCGTTTTGCGGCTTGCTGCCGAGCACGACTATTTCGTCCAGCAACTGCCTTTGTGCGCCTTTGCCGATCAGTCCCGACAGGCCGAACGGGCGGCGGCCCTGGGCCAGGTTCTCGATGGCCGTCAGCACTTCAGGCTGCGCTTGCAGCTCAAACGTCAAGCTCACCGGCCGGGCCACGAAGGCTTTTCGTCCCGACAGGAGGGTTTCTATTTCACCCTTGAGAGTGTCGAAAAGCCCCAGTACATCGCTGTCACCGCTGCGTGACAGATAAGCCTGCATCGCGGGCACCCAGTCCTGGGCGGTGGTCTTGATCTGTGTACGCAGCGCCTGCAAGTGCTCCAGATGCTCAGCCAATGCCTGCGCCTGCTCCAGGGTTTGAGCACTGGAATCCACCAGCCGAGGCACTTCGCCCGTACTTTCCTTGTGCTGCAGCTGGCTTTCCCGAGCCAGGTCCTGATGAACCTGGATCAGCGTCTGTGCCTCTGGAAAATCAGCCAGCCGAGGTACGCTGTGTCCCAGGTAAGACAACGATTCCCGGAGCTCTGAACGGGCCTGACGCAAGGCGATAATGTCTTGCACAGTGAACTGCGGACGGTGCTCATCTCCCAGACTGAGACGGTCGGCAAAACGGGTGACTTCGTCCTGATGCGTGGCGACCTGCTGCGCGGCATGGGTCGGGCTGAGGCGCTCGCCGTCTATTTCGAGGTCCGACAGATTGCGCTCGGCCCAGTGAGTGATTTCCCGATCCACACCGGAAATCTGCCCGTGAAGCGCATTGATTTCGTCATCAATCTGACTGATTTCACGCTTGTACAGCGCTCGATCAATACGCTGAACCTCTGCCGATATCTTTTGAATCGCGAACTCGAACTGCTTCATGCCGTCCGCTTCACTGCTCAACAAACTGATCGCCAGTGGACGAATGTCTTCGGGGAGTTTTTCCTGGAGCACCGCCAGCGCCGGATCCTTCATGGACGTCACCAATACACGCTTGCCGTTGGCCAGGTAATGACTGATGACGTTGGCGATGGTGTGGGTCTTGCCGGTTCCGGGCGGGCCCTGAACCACAACGCCGTCATGCACTTCCAGCAACTGGATGATTTGCACTTGTTCGTCGTTATACGGTTTGGGGAAATACAGCTCGTGGGCCTTCGCAGCGGGGCTATCACCTCCTTGTGAGCCGCTGACATATGACAATCCGCGAAACGGCGGCAGCTCAAGGTCTTCCAGCACGTCTGAAGGCTCGGTCAAAATCGCCTGCAAAGCCGGTGGCATTACCTCCAGCGCGTCCATTGCGCCTTCAAACCGCCCCAGATCCTCGATAAACATATTGCTGTCGCGGGCACGTGCAAACAGGGTCCAGGTGTCTGTGACACACAGGTGCTCCCCCGCCTTGGGCACCGAACGGTCCTCTTCAGTGAGCGTGGGTGGCAGGTACACGCCCTGGGCATCCAGCAAGGTGGATGCCAGGCGAATCACAGGCTCATGGCTGGCGGCATCAAACGGGCTGATACCGGCCTGTTCCTGCTTGAAAAATGCCTTGGCCTGCTTATCCAGTGGCCCCACACCGGCGATTTCCGCCGCCACATAGGCGTCCACTTCGAGTCGGGGTTCGACCGAGCGCGGGCGCACTTCAATGGCCATGTTGTCCGGGTTAATGCCGACCTCGACCAACTGGCTAATCAACGGGTAATGGATGACACCGACCACGGGGTGTTCCCATGTCGAAACGCCCATCCCCCAGACCAGCTCCAGCTGGGCATCCCCCAGGTTGCCTTGCATCTGCTGCACCAGCAAAAACAGTTCAGCGTAAAGCTCAATGCTTTTACGGCGCTGCTTTTCTTCCACCGCCCATACCTGCCACGCGGTTTGGGTGTAGGACTTGAGCTGAGCCTTTATATCATCGGCATCCAGACAGTCGTCCAGATTCACCCACTCATCAGGCAAAACCTCTTCGCCGACATGGATACCGGTGGCCGTTAAGCGTGAACGCTCGGGTTCGGACAGCACACCGCTGTTGAGCAGCTCCTGGCGGTTCACCCGCGCTTTGAGGGCCGGTTCGGTCTGCGGAGTCCCCTTGAGTTCAATCCACTGCATCAGCAACAGGCTGAGTGGCGCCGGAGGCCTGGTTTCGTGCAATCGCTCAAGCCGTAACCATATTTCATCGTCGGCGGCGTCTTGCACATCCAGGCTGACGCCCGGCAAGGCCCTCAGTTTTTCTTCAGTGATGCCAAATGTTTTGTGCTGGCTCACTGTTAGCGCCGGGCGCTTTTGCATGAGCGCCGTCTGTTTGACGAATTCAATCAGACCGGCGAGACGTGCGCGTACTGTATCCATGTTTGAACTGAACCACTTTGATAAGAGGGCGCGGTCTTCATCGAGAAAACCTGAGTGCGCCGGGTGAAAGCGAAAAAACCTGCAATGGTCGACACGATACAGAGGTTCGGGCGGTAGTCAGCTACATCATTCTGTAAAAACCTCCCGTTATACAAGACGGTCCGGTTATTACAAAAAAAGGTCGTTCGCCATGCCCGCCTCACCCCAGCGCCTTGCACTCGCCATTGCGCTCATCAGCTCCAGTGGTTTTATCTCGCAGACGTTCGCCAACGACACCGTCCTGACTTCCCCCGAGACCGGCGCCCTGAAACTGAGCGCCAGGGATTCCTTGACCCTCCATTCGAACGCCAGCCTGACGACTGCCAAAGTGGCCGTCACCCTCAAGGGCAGCACCCTCGGCAAAGGGGTCGTGATCGATAACGCAGGCAGCCTGATCTCCACGGGCGGACGCGCTATCGACAGCAGCGGCAGTGAAGACGGCGAACACCGCTACAGTATTCTCAATCGCAGCGGCGCGACGATTCAGGGCAACAACGATGCCTTGCGTATCGATACCAACTTCAGCCGCGCCAGCCTGCTGATCGACAACAGTGGCACGATCCGTTCCACCGGCAGCGGCCAGGGCATTGACCTCGACGCGTTACGCAGTCCCGGCGTTTCCACCACGGTGCTCAATCGTACGGGAGGTGTGATTCGCGGGGAGTTCAGCGACGGGATAAAAACCGGCGCCCATGCAACGATCCTCAACGATGGCGAAATTTCTGCGGGCGATGCACTGACCGACAACGACAAGTTCGACGGCATCGACATTGACTCTGCCCCCGGCGTTGTCGTGACCAACCACGGCAGAGTGTCCGGCGGACGCCACGGGATAACCACCGACCTGGGCGCCACGCTGTACAACCACGGCGACGTGACCGGGCGTAACGGTTCGGGCTTCGGCTCGGATGGTAACGGCACGGTGATCAACTACGGCACCATTACCGGTGCTTACTCCGGGCTCAAGCCCAACGGTGATGGCGACGGTGTGGACATCGACCTGGTCGCCCATATCGAAAACTACGGGGTGATTGAGGGCGCCGGCGCCGGGGGTGTCGACAAGAACGGCTTCGCCAACGGCAGCGAAGGTATTGCCCTGGGCGGTGGTTATGTCCTCAACGCCCAAGGCGCACGGGTCATTGGCGCCAACAATGCGTTGCTGGTGGATGATGGCAGCGAGGGTTCCGGTGTCGCCGCAACGACGCTGGTTAACCAGGGCAGCATTGAGGGGCAAAACGGGTTTGGGGTGAAGTTTGTCGGCGAGTTTGATGATCGGGTGCTCAACCACGGCCTGATCAGTGGCAGCAATGGCCAGGCACTGGATCTGGGTGCAGGCAATGACTCGCTGACATTGGGCGGTGCCAGCCACTTCAACGGTGTGGTCGACGGCGGCAGGGGTGATGACCGTGTGGTGTTTGAGGACCCGGCGGGCGGCAGCTTCGGTAACAGTCGAAACTTCGAATGGCTGGACGTGAAGGCCGGCAGCTGGACACTCACCAGCCAGGATGACTTCAGCGCTGGCGGCAAGATTTTCAGCGGCGCACGCCTGATCAATCAGGGCGCCATCAACGGCACCCTGACCGTCGATGAGGGCGGTGTTTATGCGGGCGGGGGCAGTGTCGGCAACCTGTTGGTCAACGGTACACTGCAAACCGATGCGCAACGGGGCAGCGTAAGCGTCATCCATGACCTGATACTCGACCGGGGCGCCACCCTGGCCTATGGCGTCAATGCCGATGGCAGCAGTGCGCCCCTGCACGTCGGAGGCAGCGTCAACCTGAACGGTGCCACCCTGGCAATCAATGCCGGCAGTGGCACTTATCCCTGGCTAAGCCAGTACACGGTGCTGAACGCAGGTTCGGTCAACGGCACCTTTGGTGAAGTCACCAGTGATTACGCCTTTCTCACCCCCACCCTCAGCTACACCCCGGGCAGCGTTGAGCTGAGCTATGCGCGCAATGACGTGGCGTTTGCCGATTACGCCAGCAGCGCCAACGGTCGCAGTGCAGCCCTCAGCCTGAGCCAGCTAAAACCGGGCAACACGTTGTATAACGCCCTGCTCAACACTCATGCACAAGCCGCTGCGCCAGCCATTGAGCAACTGGCAGGCAGCAGCAATGCCAGCCTGAGCAGCGCCACCCTGGGCGCGACCCGACAAGTCGGCAACAGCCTGCTGGCAGCCATGTACTCACTGGGCGCGGGCCACGGGCTACAGGTGGCAACCAGCCGTCACGACACCCCGTCGCTGGTGGCTACCGGGGTTCCGTCCGGAGTACGCCACCTCAATGATCCACAGGCACAAGGTCGACTCTGGCTTCAAGGGATCGGCAGTTACGGTCGACTGGACGGCGAGCACGGCAGCAACGATATGACGCAGCGCACCCAGGGCGGTTTGCTGGGTGCGGACTGGGCACTGACCCCGGACTGGCGCATGGGTCTGCTGGGGGGGTATTCAAAAACCGAGGTTGACTCCCGCGGTATGGACGGTGCGGTCAACAGTTGGCATGCCGGCGCATATGCCATTCGCCAAAGCGGTGCCCTGGCCTTGCGTTTGGGGGCGGCCTATAGCGGCCATAACGGCGACAGCAAACGCACCGTCGCATTTGACGGTTTTTCAGATCAGCCCAAAGGCGATTACCACGCCAACAGTCAGCAAGCCTTTGCCGAGTTGGGCTATGCGCTGGGCAGCGGGCGTCTGACTGCTGAGCCTTTCGTCAATCTGGGTTATCAGCGCTACCATCGCGAGCGCTATACCGAAAAAGGCGGTGCCGCGGCACTGCGAGTGGAGGCGCAAACCCAGGAAAACGCCAGCAGCACACTGGGCGTGCGTTTAGCACACATGGGCCACCTGCAGAACGGCATGAGCCTGACACCGCGCCTGAGCGCTGGCTGGAAGCACACCTATGGCGATACCGGCAGTTCTACCCGCCAGGCCTTTGTACTCGGCGGATCAGCGTTCAATGTTGAAGGCAGCTCGCTGGATCGCAACAGTCTGGTGCTCGAAGCCGGGCTTGATCTCGGCCTGTCAGCGCACCAGACACTGGCCGTCGGCTACACCGGTGATATCGGCAGCAACAGCCGCAACCACGGTCTGATGGGGCAATGGCAGCTGAGCTTCTGAGGAAAACCTGATGGGTTACCCGCGGCTGCCGCTACAAGACCGGCATTAAAAAAGGCCCTTTCCGAAACCGGAGAGGGCCTTTTTATTAACGCCGGGGTTTAGCCCAGGTTAACGCCAAAGTTCGATGCCAACGGTGCCAGACCGCCTGCAAAGCCTTGGCCGATTGCCTTGAACTTCCACTCTTCGCCATTGCGATACAGCTCGCCGAAAACCATCGCGGTTTCAGTCGACGCATCTTCACTCAGGTCAAAGCGTGCCAGCTCTTTGTTGTCAGCCTTGTTCAGAACGCGGATGTAAGCGTTCGACACTTGACCGAAGCTCTGCTTGCGGCCTTCAGCTTCGTGAATGGTCACGGCGAAAGCCAGTTTCTTGGCTTCTTGTGCCAGGCCAGCCAGGTTTACGTTGACCTGTTCGTCATCGCCCTCACCTGCGCCCGAGCGGTTGTCGCCCTGGTGCACGACGTTGCCGTCCGGAGAAGTTTTGTTGTTGTAGAACACAAAGCTGCCGTCGTTCAGCACTTTGCCGCTCTCACCCACGATAAATACCGAGGCGTCCAGGTCGAAATCCTGACCGTCGGTAACCCGTGGATCCCAACCCAGGCCGACAATAACTTCTGTCAGGCCAGGTGCTTCTTTAGTCAGGGAAACGTTACCGCCTTTACTCAGACTTACTGCCATGTTCGTGAACCCTTATATAAAAAGTTGATGGGGACAGATCAGAATTTCAGGCCATAGCTTTCAGCCAATGGCTTCAGGCCACCGGCGAAGCCTTGACCGACCGCGCGGAACTTCCACTCGGCGCCATTGCGATACAGCTCAGCAAAAATCATCGCGGTTTCGGTGCTGGCATCTTCAGCCAGGTCATAACGTGCGACTTCGCTGTTGTTGTCCTGGTTCACGATGCGGATGAATGCACCGCGTACCTGACCAAAGTTCTGCTTGCGCGCTTCGGCTTCGTGAATGGTCACCGTGAAGGCGATCCGGTCGATATCGGCCGGGACTTTGGACAGGTCGACCTTGATCGCCTCGTCGTCGCCGTCGCCTTCGCCGGTACGGTTGTCACCGGTGTGCTCAACCGAACCATCGACGCTTTTCAGCTGGTTGTAAAAAATGAAATCGGAGTCAGCCCGGACTTTACCGTCAGCCTTGAGCAAGAAAGCGCTCGCATCCAGGTCGAAATCTTGACCATCGGTGGAACGAGCATCCCAGCCCAGGCCTACCAGGACTTTAGTCATCCCGGGGGCTTCTTTGGACAGAGACAGGTTGCCGCCTTTGGAAAGGGAAAGTGCCATGAGTAATTCTCCTTAATAATGTGCGATCAAGCGTTCGTGTCGTTTTTAACGTCGGATTGCTCTTCATCCTTACCAGGAAAGATGATGCTGGCCACGATACCAATGGCCAATACCACCAACACCACGATCAGGCTGGTGTTTGGATCAATTTCATAACCATGGCCAAACAAGTGATCGGTCGCGTTCAGGGCCAGCTTGCCGGCGATAAAGAACAACAGTGCGATAACCGCTTTTTCCAGGTGAACCAGGTAACGCTTCAGGGCTTCGAGGACAAAGTACATGGTCCGCAGGCCCAGGATGGCGAACATCATGGCCGAGTAAACGATCAACGGCTCACGGCTGACTGCGATCACTGCCGGTACGGAGTCGAAAGCGAACAGAATGTCCGAAACCTCGACCACCACCACACACAGAAACAGCGGCGTCGCAAACAAAGCGCCCTTGCCCACCAGGGTCATTCCCTTGTTCTGCGGCTTCGTGATCTCTTTTTCAAGCTCTTTGCGTGAAACAAAGAAATTATGTCCGTGCAGTTTCGGCCAGACCGGGAACAGTTTTTTCGCAAAACGGTAGGCCATGTGCTTGGAATAATCTTCCTCTTCGTCTTCTTCCTTGCTGCGCAACATCATGATCGCCGTCCAGGCCACGACCACCGCGAACAGCACTTCGACCCAAGGGCCAAAGGCCAGCAGGCCGGTACCGATAGCTACGAAGATCAGGCGGAATACGATGGCGCCGATGATCCCCCAGTACAGCACCCGGTGACGCAAGGCATCAGGGATCTTGAACCAGGCGAAGATCGCCATGAACACGAACAGGTTGTCGACACTGAGGACTTTTTCCAGTGCGTAACCGGTAACGAACAGGCTGGCCACGCTTGGGCCGTGGGCGTAATACAGGTAGCCCGCAAACGCGAGCGAGATCAGCACCCAGAACACCGACCAGACGGCGGCGTTGGTCAGCGAGACCGGTTTATCGCTTTTGTGGGTGAACAGGTCGATTGCCAGAGCAATGACCGCCAGAGCCACAAATACAGCGATGGTAGTTGGCGGAAAGCCAATTGCCGTGTTTTCCATGATGTCCTCAGAGATCAAAATCGCCAGGGTTCAACCCCAGCTCATTGCAGATAGTGCGGCAAGCAGCCCGCTCACTTTCATCAAAGTTGCCGTCGGCACTACCGATTGCGCAGCACACACGCACCAGCAGACGGGCAGCATCTTCTTTTTTACGTAATTGACCAATCGCCTTCAGTGCTTCTGCACGGCCGATTTGCTGGTCAAATTCAAACTTGTCGCAGACCTCGCTGAACGACTTGATCACGTCTTTGACATCAAACGCTTTCAGCTCATTCGAGTTCTGGATAAAACCGATCATCTTCTGTTTTTCGCTGCTGCTGATGTCGCCATCGGCAGCCGCAACCAGTGCACACCCGGAAACCACGGCTTCCATGAATTCACGGTTCTTGAACTTGCTGACTTCCGATGAAAGCTTGTCACGGGCAGCCGTTGCGTTGGTTTTCAGCCATTCGAGCATGGGAGTTACCTTTTCAAAAGTTGAGGGAACAGCGCCTGCCTCGGCAGGCGGCCAATTACACAGCGCTCATTTGGAGCCGGCAGACCAGCGCATGCCCCAGCCAAACGCTTTATCCATATCTGAATGCCCTTTGAAAAACTCGACCTTGCGGTTCACCTTCACGCTGCCGCCGACGTTTTCGAGCAGAGCAATGGCGCACATGCCCTTGGTACCGCCCTCTTCGCTCAGACGCACCTCGATCGGCGGTTCACCCGGTATGTACAAGGTGATGACACCGTCCGTGGTTTGCCAGTTCGGTGCACCTTCGTAGATAAACGCGTAAACCAGCACACGGCGCATCTTGCGCCATTCCTTACCGTTGATCCGCAGCCACTCGCCATCGCTCACGGCACCGGTACGGTCATCGCCCATCAACTGGATGAACGGTTCGTCACGGAAGTCGCCAAAGGCATTGCCCAGGGCCTGGACCGCGCCCTTGCGGCCATTGTCCATTTCGTACAGGCAGCCTACATCCAGGTCGATGCCGCCCGACTTGCCGCGCAAGGAAGCAAAGAAACCGCCACCGCCGCTCGGCGTGGCGCGGTTCCAGTTGAGGTTGATTTTGATCTCGCCAAAATCCCCGTCCTTTTTCTCAAGGCTGATCGACGGCCGTTGCTTGTCCAGGGTGATCTTCGACAGGTTGACCCTTGAAGCAGGGGCTGGCGCGGGGGCAGCAGGGGCCGGGGCTGGCGCCGCTGCAGGTGCAGGTGCAGGTGCAGGTGCAGCAGGTGCGGGTGCAGCGATTTCGACACCAAAATGCTGAGCGAGGGGGGCCAGACCACCGGCAAACCCCTGGGCAACGCAACGGAACTTCCACACGCCCTGGCGACGATAGAACTCACCGAGGATCAGTGCGGTTTCCTGCATGCCCTGGGTCGGAATCGGTGCTTCAATACCGCCACTCACCGAGACCGTCAGCTGTGGGAATGCGGCGAAGTTGGCCTTGTTCTCATAGATGGTTGCGGTCAGCGCGACTTTCTCGATCGCAGCATCAATCGCATCCAGATTCAGGCTGAACACACTGCGCCCGGCAGCTGACTCAACCAGCTTTACGGCGCCATTATTGACGCTCTGCTGGCCGAAGAAACACATGTCATTGTCGCCACGCACCTTGCCCGATTCATTGAGCAGGAACGCCGACACGTCCAGGTCGGCGCCCGGTACAGGGGTGTAGCCGATCGTGACGCTCAACGTACCGGAAGCGACCGCCGTGTTGGCGCCCGGGGTCAAAGTAGTCATGCGCGCACCGCCTTGGCTGCCTCGTTGCTCAGATCCTGAGCAGTACGACCATTGGCAACCGAGCCGATTGCCGTCAGGTCCCAGCCCGCCGACGTGCGGCTCAGGCAGGCCATGACCACACCCGTATGACGGCCTTTCTCGGACAGGTTGAAACGCGCCAGCTCTTTACCGGTGAGTTCATCGACGATACGGCAGTAAGCATTTTCTACCGCTTCAAAGTTTTGCCCGGTGAACGAGTTCACGGTAAACACCAGATGCTTGACCGCCGAAGGCAGTTGCTCCAGGTTGACCTGGATCGACTCGTCGTCGCCATCGCCCTCGCCCGTGCGGTTGTCGCCGGAGTGAACAATAGAGCCATCGTTGGATTTGAGCTGGCGAAACCACACCAGATCCAGGGGTTGCTTGCCGCTGTCGAGCACGATGCACGAAGCATCCAGGTCGACAGCCGCATCGCTGCTCAGCAGCTTGGCAAAGAAACCACTCGGTTTGACCGGGTCCCAGCCAAGGCCCATGCGGATTTTCTTGAGGCCGGTTCCGGCTTCTTTCTCAAGGGATATGGTTTGGTTCTTGGACAGCGAAATGGCCATGAAGCGTCTCCTTGTCTGCAATGGTGCACGAGGTGCTGTTTACCATAGGGGATTGCTGATTATTGACATGCCTGGCTTACGCCTTGCTTACAGTTCTTCACGCAAGCACACATCAAGTGGCCGCTTGCGGCGCCACAGCGCGTGAAACTCGCGCCAATGTGGCTCATGAGCAGCCCCGAGCATTTGTTCATCGCCCCGGGTGTCACCCCAGGCGCGCAGTGTGTATTGGGATAAAGGCCCATAGTGCGCCTCCAGCCGGATGACTTTTTGTTCACAGCGACAGTTGGTACCGTCGATCTCACCGGTGAGCACGCCATCGACGGACGCCAGTTGAGTGCCGATCAGGCCAATGCCCAGTTTTCTCGCAAAAGGTGCCAGCACCAGTTCGGGTGATGCAGAGCAAATCGTTACGCGAGCGCCCTGCTCAAGCTGGCTGGCGACAGATGTTAAGCCCAAAGGTCGCATTAGACGCTGCCACGAAACGTCACAAAATGCTTCGGCGCGTTCCTTGACCCACGCCTCTTTGGCACCGGTCAGGTACACCGTGATCAGCTTTTCCTTCAGGTCGTTACGCGATATCCGCCCCACTAAATAGCAAAGGGTAGACGGAATCATTCGCAGCAAGCGCATGGCGAACAATCGGTTGCCAAAGGCAAAGCGTAAAAACGGCACAAAACTGTCGTGATAGGTCAGCGTTCCATCGAAATCGAAAGCCGCCAACACCTGTTTTGATGTAGCCGGGGAATTTAAAACTTTGTTCAACCTACCCATTCAGCCAATCGCAGGCTGCCTCCAAAAGTGTCCGTCGAGCTGGCGGTTTCAGGGCGAACCCCTTGCCAGTGCGCTCGTTCAATTATCGTTTGCGCCCATTTGTAGTGGGTCGCCGGCTCGCACATGGCGTCGTTGAACCTGAACACAGCAGGCGCCGCCTCATTGACTATGTGGCGTGCACTGTTGAGATCTTCAAGGCTGACTTGCAGCGCTTTGTGAATCACGCCTATTTGCGACGGGTGGATTGCGGTTTTACCCACCAGCCCGTGAGCGAGATCCAGCCCCAGCTCTTGTTCCAGCAGGTGCGGTGTATTGAGCTGTTCAAACACCGGGGCCGTCAGGGCAAAGCCCGCTGCGCCCATGATTCCGCACAACATCGGGATCACATAGCTCATGGGCGTGCTGTACAGGGTCATCGCAGGGTTGCGACGCAATCCCAGGCATCCCATCAGGTCATTGCCACCGATGCGCAAGGCGATAATACGCCCGGGCAGTTGCTCAAGCATGGCGCTGCGCAGCTCGACCATGGCACCGGGATCAAAGACTTCCGGCGTTTCAAGTGTCGGCATCAGGATCAAGTCACTGCGCGTAACGGCCAGCTCCCATTCGCGGATATTGCTCAGGCGCAGCTTGGGCACCACGAAGCCATCGACGTGACGCATCAAGGACCACTCGTTCAGCACCGCCGCCATTTCCGCATCCCGAGGCCGGACGAACAGCAGAGGGCCGCCAACCGGGCGGCAGCCACGTGCCTCGATCCCAAGTAACAGGTTTTTCAGGTTGTTCAGTGCCTGCTGCACGTCGGTTTCGGCCACTGCGTCTTCCAGACACACGACCAGCGAACGCAACCCATGAATTTTCTCACCCATGACCACGTCCAGGATGTCAGGACGGGTGGCTGGCATATAAAGCGTGGCCCCCAAGGCATAGGCTGAATACTGGCTCATCAGCTAACACTCCTGATTACGGTCACTGCGCGATACGGACCCAACTCATCACCGACTTCTTCGACCTCGATGCTGGCCTGGCGAGTCAGGTGCATCAATAGCTGCACATCCTGATCATCTCGGCTGCGAACCAGCACGTGGTCAGGCACGCGACGCATGACAGCGCGAGTCGCTTCGGCAATGCCGGGCTTGACGCGGTTGGGGTTGCTCACCGCAAAACGTGTCGAGATACGTTCGACAGCAGCCACCGCCGACCGTTGCAACAACAACGCTTCTTCCGGCGTCCAGGGCTGGGCCGCGGCCACCGGCGCCAGCTGTGCACGTTCGGCTTCGATGCTGTGGATAAAACTCATGGTCACGTCATGTCCGGCCAGGTGTTCGTACACCACGCAGCCATGCAGCCCGGGCGCTTGAGGCCAGATGGAACGTGAAACAAGGCCGGAAACCGTCGCCCCGAGAATGCCTGACGGGATCAACCAGTCTTGCGCGGAAGCCGCCAGCCAGGCACGGCCGCACGGGTCGGCCAATACCACCAGGCGTGGATCCGCCGGAAACCGCGAGTCTCCCGCCAGGCTGTCACGGATCTGGCCGCTGATCGCCCCTTTACCGGTCCAGCCGTCGACAAACACGATGTTCTCGGCGCCGTGGGTCTTGATGATAGCTTCGAGTGCCACGTTGTCGATGCCGCGATCACGAATAATGCTGATCCCGTAATGCCGGGCATCGCGGCCCATTTCAACCAGAGCCCGACGCAGCAGCACGCCAAGAGGCAAGCCCGCCCGGACAAATGACACCAGCGCAATCGACGCGCCGTTGTAACGCTCGTTCAGGGCCAGAGCCAGGGCCTGCACATCGGCAGCCATGCGGGCGCCATTTTGTGCCAGGGCCTTTTGATACAAGCTTTTATGCGTATCGGACGGCGGATGCTCCTGACTGATCATCTCGGAGTAATGGCGCTGCCGGGTCTGAATCAGGCGTTCCTTTTCCTGCACGTCGGTGACTTCAATTTCCATCGCCTGCAGTAAAAAGTGCACGTCATCCGCGTCGTAGCTGCCGCTGCCAACGGTGCTCAGCCCTTCAAACGCGTTATTCATGATCCACACTCGCCAGCACATGACTGGCCAGTTGACCGCGCTTTGGCGTGCCCCACCAGTCGCATTCCGCCATAAAGCCGAGGTCTGACACGCTGTCGCCAAAACCGAGCAGTGGACGTTTGCCGTTGATCGCCTGATCGCGGCGGATCCACTCACGCACTGCCTCACGCTTTTGCAGCGTCAGTGGCAAAAACGCCAGGTTGTTGCCATTGCCGTGGACATATAAACCGTCCAGCAAGCCTCGCGCCTTGACCTCTGCGAGGACAATGCGCAGCGCTTCGTCGGTTTCGTTGTTGTGTTTGGTCACCACATAATTGGCCAGCCCTTGCTCTTCAACGACCCAGCCACGCAACGAGAAGCCCAGTTCGGCGCCAATGAGCAGCGTTTGCTCGCTCAATTCATGCAAACGGGTTTGCTCGAATGCCAGCTCATCGCACATGCGGGCGTGCCACTGCGCGTCCAGAGTGCCGTCGGCGCCCAGAATCACGCCCCCGTGAGCACACACCGCGCCGTGGACGAACGGTAATTGCACGCGCTGGTAGGCCTCGATACTGCGAGCGGTCACGGGCACCACATCGCTGGTGGCCAGCAGCCATTCAACGAAGCTCTTCTGAGTGGCGCTCATAAAGCCGTTGGGCTGTCCGTCCACATCCAGCGTGGCCGGGAAGCGCGGCTCATCACCCATCTTGCGGGCGGTCTGGAACAGCGTGTCGTCAAGATCAACGAACACCAGTGGACGATTACTTGTCATCAACGATCACCTGCGCGCTCAACGCGCTGACCAGCGCCGGGTCGACGGCTGCCGCCGGGGTTTCGCTGCAAATCAGCACGCGGTCAAACTGGCCGGGGGCAACGTTGTACAAAAAGTTGGGAATGCCCAGGCCATAGTTGTCCGAGAACGACAGCGCATGATCAATCGCATGCCCAAGGGCAATCGGCGAACGGCTGGTGGAGCTGAAGTGCACATCGGCACCCGCACGTTCCAGGCGCTCTGCCAGCAGAAACGGACGCCACACGAATTCGCTGGTACCGATCACCAGCACACGCTCTCCGGGCTTGACCTGCAACCCCGGCGCCAGAGTGTCGAGGTGCTCGCGCACGCCCATGCGGCCCCAGTCACGGCTCGGATCGAGCGGCCAGTCACCTTGGGCAACACTGCCCACTTCGGGCATGTCTGGCAGTTCGGCGGTGACATCTTCGGCGAACGTGTAGCGACCATCGAGCAGTGACACGCTGCTGACGTGATCCCCCATTGCCTTGCGCACGGCATCCTGCGACCAATCGGTCAGGGTGGCAGTGACAACCCGCTCAATCGAATGCAGCCCGGCTTCAGCCAGGGCTCGGGAGAGGTTGATAAAGGTGTTGCCGGTCGAGGCTTCATCGTCCACCAGCACCAGCGACCGAGCGTTCAGCATCAACTCGCGGGTCTCAGGGTCCTGCGGCAGATGCAACAAATGCGAGCTGGCGTGGCTATGTTCTTCTTCAAAACGGGCAAACAGCTCACTGCCAGTAGGGTGTCGACTGCTCACCAGATACACGCTGTCGTCGCGGGTCTGGCTCAGCGCCCGGTGCACGCCCGCACCGAGGCCCACGGCGGTTTCAGCCATGCCGATGACCAGCACCGGGCCGGGCAGGTCTGCAGGGATTTTGGCCGCCAGGGCATTGAAGCTGTCGGCCATCAGCGATGGTCGGGCCGGAATATGTCGCCCCAGCACGCGGGACACAAACAAAAAGGCGCGCTTGGGGTTACGACGCTCAGCAAAACTGAAAAGAGCCTGAGGGTCGAAGGTCGATGAATTGACTTCGACTTCCAGACGACCGCGCTTAAGGTTTGCGTGCAAAGCCTTGGTTTCGGTCATTGAGTTACCGCTGTTCATCAAAGTTTATTACCTGGAAATACTTAAAAAGTGGGGGACAATTCGCGAGTTGAGGATTTAAGACAAGCGCAAAATGGTTACTGGAGATGGCTAAGATCCATTCACCCTCACCCGGCCTGTGTAGCCGGGCCGGATCGGCATGCCTGGAGAGACGCTCGCGGCCCCCCGGTTAAGCCGGCACGCGAGGTTCATGGATGGGCGTCGGACGCCACTACGGTCTTGATCCGGCAGCCACCGTCAAACCCGATGACCGGCAGTTGCTCGGGCTTTCTAGCACCTTAACAGCTCATCTGCGCGAACCGAAACGACGACCGTAATCGCTTTGACCTGCAGGTCCTCACGCCATGCACTCACAGGCTCGGGCAGACCGAGACGACGCGCGGCGAAAATACCCGGCAAATTAACCCCCGCTTCACGGGTATAACCAATGCCGCCGGAATAACGCAGATTGATCTCAAGCAAATGCGGCTGGCCCGCGGCGTCATCGCGGGTCTGCACGTTGACGATGCCGTCACACTTGAAATGCCGCGCCGCCTTGATCGCCAGTTCCACAGCCGCACTGTCACGCTCGAACGACTGCATCAAGCCTTGCTTGCGGCGCCCGACGTAAGCCACCGCCTTGCCCGCTTCGCACACCATGTCCACCGAGCACTCACTGCCAGGCATGTAGGGCATCACCAGCAATGGCTTGGGATCAACCGATTGACCGTAGGCCCGGGCGAATACCGCAGCATTCACTTCATGGGCATCCGCGTTGGCAAAACTGCGGAAGGGATCGACGTCATCAGCCAGGCGCCAAAAGCCCTGGCCATAAATGCCACGGGTCGGCTTGACGCACACCTGGCCGTCACGGGACAGCCGGGCGTAAGCGTCTTGCAGCTCGTCCTGAGTGTGGACAGTAATGGCCGGAATACAGGCCAGTCCCGCTGCCAGCGCTTCACGGGTAAACACCGACTTGTCGTCAACCCGCTCAAAGGTGTCCCCATCCAGAGCACCCGTCACCAGCTGCAACCCGGCGGCTTCAAAATCAGCACGATGGGTTTCATAGACGTGGCCCACTCGTCCGGCCAGCAGCACCTTGATCTGGTTGGCACGGGCCTGCTCGATAACCCAGGCGATGCGCTCTTCGTTGTCCAGCGGTTCACGCCAGGCGACATCGGCCAGGCCAGTGATTTCAGGACGACTTTGTCGGTGTGAGGCAAAGATTCGAACGGCTTCGGGCAGTGCCAGGCGGGCACCTGCAATTACGTCGCGTTGGCTGGATTGCCCTTCAAGAAACCAGATCATGGACATCCCTTGCTTCAGATAGAGGAGAAACTCGTTAAGCGCGGGATTCTAGCGGATGAGGTCTGCTGATGCCGCAGTCATTGCGACTGCGCGAAAGGTTGTTGAAGGACGGCCCGCCGCATGACCGGCGACAGGTCACAAATGCGATGTCTCCAGGCCGGACGTAACGGCCCCCGTCATGCCGGGCACCAGATGCCCCCAGTCTTCGGGGGCAATATAGCCCAGCATTTTCGGCTGGGCGCTGCTGCCATCGACCTTGATGAACAATGCAGAACCGTAGCTCAAGGCCTTGTCGGTTGGCACCTGCAGGTCCATTTCCATCTGCTCCATGCACTCGCTGTGAGTCACCAGTACCAGATTGCGGCCCGGCACCTTGTGCCGGAGCGCATCACGCAACATCGTTCCCCGGCAGCTGAACAACCAGTCCTGCGCCTCAACGGGACGAATAAACATGGCATCGGCTGTTTGGCGGGCCCGGGTCAGCAAGCTGCTGTAAATATCGACGGTATTAAGCCCTAACTGTTGAAAGTCCATGCCCAGCTTTCGGACGGCCGCTTCGCCGCGCACGGTCACACCGTCTGCGGGCCCCAAACAAGGGGCTGTCGAGCGGTCACAGCGTTCGGCATGACGCACCAGGGCAATCACATCGCCGCTTTCCCAGCTTTCGGTCAATGCGAGCACCCGGCTGGCGTTACCGGGTTGCGCCAAATCCGGCGCCGATGCAGGCGCCAGCAATTTAAGGGTGAGCGCCACCGTGAGCAGCGTCGCTGCGGTCACCACCAGCACATTTTTGTAACGTGCCAGCCCGCTGAGTAATTGCGCTGGCTTAACGCCGGTCAGACGAAGACTCGATATCACAGTAAGCATGCCTTTAGGCCGTCGGTGAGTAACACAGGCCGCCACCCTATCGGACGAATATGACAAGGGAGCAAGGGGCGACCTGGAGGAAAGAGACGATCCTGAATGCAACCGATCTCGCTAAATGAGCGCAGTCTAAAAAAGCCCACGTCGGAGCCAGGTGAAACGAATGTGAAAAAAAACGTGAACGCCGGACTTGTCCACACGAATAAAAGGGGTGTTCATCCCGGGAGCGATGCACCGAAAAAAACGTTTCAGCTCTGGGCAATCCCGCCGATACAGCCCCACACACCTTCTGCTGGGCCAGAACAATAAAACCCTCCAGCGAACTTCCCCCAGACGTGCACTGTTCCTGGAGAACAAAATGAATAGCTGGTTGAGCAACATCAGCGTTAATTTGAAACTGGCTCTTGGCTTCGGCCTGGTACTGGCCCTGACGTGCCTGATGGCAATCGGTAGCTGGTTCAGCCTGGACACCTTGATTGATCGCAGCAACTGGATGAGTGACATCACGCGGCTCAACAGCGCGCTGACCAACCTGCGGGTCACGCGCCTGCAGTACATGCTCACCAACGGCGACGAAACGGCTGCCCAAGTGGTGCAAAACAGCCTGGAAGCGTTTGCAGATCAGGAAAAACAGCTGATCGCCAGCTTCAAGAGCCCGGAAAACCTCAAGCTGCTCAATGAGCAACTCGACATGATCAATCGCTATCAGAGCGCGCTGGTGATCATGCGCAAGGCGTACGTTGAATCCGCCGTGTCCCGAGACACTATGGATCGCCAGGCCAACGCGGCACTCGCCGCCATCGACACACTGAATGACCGCGTATTGCAACGCGCTGCCGGCGAAGACGGACGTTTCGAACAGTTCCAGGAAGTGACCCGGGTACGCGAGCAGTTCCTGATGGCCCGTGATCAGGTACGGGCCTACATCGGCTCACCCACCGCCACCACCGAACAGGCCGCACGCACCCGACTCAACCTGGCCTCGGCCAGTATCGAAGGGCTGAATGCCCACTTTGCCAACACGTCAGCCGACACCTTGCGCTCCCTGCGCGAGGCTATCGCCCAGTACAAAACGGCGCTGCAGCAATACGCCGACACGGACAACACCATCGTAGAAATGCGCAAGGAAATGACCGAGTACGGAAATGGCATCGTTAGCCGCAGCAACGAACTGTATAAAATTCAGCTCGAACGCCGCGACATCGAAAGCGCCGAAGCCAACAGCCTGCAAATGATCAGTACGTTGTTGGTGTTGCTGTTCGGAATCAGTGCCGCCGTGATCATTACGCGCCAGATCACCCGCCCGCTGCGCGAAACCCTGGAAGTTGTAGAACGTATTGCCAGCGGCGACCTAAGTCAGGATCTGCGCGTGACCCGCCGCGATGAGCTGGGTGTACTGCAACAAGGCATTGCACGCATGGGCAGTACCCTGCGCGAATTGATTGGCGGTATCCGCGATGGCGTGACACAGATCGCCAGCGCCGCCGAAGAACTGTCTGCCGTTACGGAACAGACCAGCGCCGGTGTTAACAGCCAAAAGATCGAGACCGATCAAGTGGCAACCGCCATGCACGAGATGACCGCCACCGTGCAGGAAGTCGCGCGTAACGCCGAGCAGGCTTCGCAAGCTGCCGCTGCGGCTGACGGCGAAGCCCGCGAAGGTGACAACGTGGTGAATCAGGCGATTGACCAGATCGAGCGCCTGGCAGTGGAAGTCGGCCGTTCGACCGAGGCCATGGCCGTGTTGCAACAGGAAAGCGACAAGATCGGCAGCGTCATGGACGTGATCAGGGCCGTGGCCGAACAGACCAATCTGCTGGCGCTCAACGCCGCTATCGAAGCCGCTCGAGCCGGTGAAGCGGGCCGTGGTTTTGCCGTGGTCGCCGATGAAGTGCGTGGCCTGGCCCAACGCACCCAGAAATCCACGGAAGAGATCCATACCCTAGTCGCCGCACTGCAAAGCGGGACTCAGCAGGTGGCCAGTGTCATGCACAACAGCCGTACCCTGACCGACAACAGCGTGGCCCTGACTCGCCAGGCCGGTACATCACTGCAGGGCATTACCCGTACCGTGTCGAATATTCAGTCAATGAATCAGCAAATCGCCGCAGCGGCCGAACAGCAAAGTGCTGTGGCCGAAGAAATCAGCCGCAGCATTATCAATGTGCGCGATGTGTCGGAGCAGACCGCTTGCGCGAGCGACGAAACCGCCAAGTCCAGCGTCGAGCTGGCGCGACTGGGCAATCAACTGCAAATGATGGTGAGCCACTTCAAGGTCTAGCCCCTGAATGCTGCGGGCCCCCGCGCACGGGCCCGCAGCAAGGACTCTAAACGTGCTGTACGCGGGCGCGCTTGAGCAGTTTTTTACAGCGCTCGGACAGGTGCAAAACCCGCAGGTGCTTGCCCGCTTTGCTGTAGCGCTCACGCAACGTGTTCAAGGCCGCAATGGCTGAGTAGTCGACGAAGCTCAAGTGACGGCAATCCAGTGTCACCTGGGCCGGATCACTGGCCGGGTCGAACTGCTTCAGAAATGCAGTAGTCGAGGCAAAAAACAGCGTGCCATGCACCCGGTAAAGCTTGCTGCCGTCACTCTCAAGGTTCGCGTCGGCATACAGCTCGCGGGCCTGTTGCCAGGCGAAATTGAGCGCCGCGATGATGATCCCGCACAGCACCGCGGTGGCCAGGTCGGTAAACACCGTGATCACGGTGACCGCAATGATCACCAGGACATCGTTCAGCGGCACCTTGTTCAGCACCCGCAACGACGCCCAGGCGAACGTTTGCTGTGACACCACGAACATCACCCCCACCAGTGCTGCCAGCGGGATGCGCTCGATGAACGGGGCGAGAAACAATATGAACAGCAGGATCATGATGCCAGCGGTCACGCCTGACAGTCGGCCCCGCCCGCCTGAGCTGAGGTTGACCACGGTTTGCCCGATCATGGCGCAACCGCCCATGCCGCCAAACACGCCCGAGACCATATTCGCAGCCCCCAGTGCTACGCACTCGCGATCCGGGTAGCCGCGGGTTTCGGTGATTTCGTCGGTCAGGTTGAGGGTCAGCAACGTTTCCAGCAGCCCCACCAGCGCCATCAATATCGCGTAGGGCGCGATGATGCCCAGGGTCTCCAGCGCCCACGGAATATCCGGAAGGCTGAACGTCGGCAAGCCACCGGCAATGTGCGCCATATCGCCCAAGGTACGGGTCGGCAAGCCCAGCAGGTACACCGCCAGCCCCACCCCCAGAATCGCCACCAGCGCCGGCGGCACGGCACGGCTCAGCCGCGGCAGGCCGTAGACAATGGCCATGGTCAGCGCCACCAGCCCGATCATCATGTACAGCGGTGTTCCGGTGAGCCAGGCGTCTCCATCCTTGAAGTGATCGAGCTGAGCCATGGCAATGATGATGGCCAGGCCATTAACAAAACCGAGCATCACCGGGTGCGGCACCATGCGCACCAGTTTGCCCAGCCTGAGCACCCCGAACGCCAGCATGATCAACCCGCCCAGCAGCACCGTGGCCAGCAGATACTGCACCCCGTGTTGCACCACCAGCGCGACAATGACCACCGCCATTGACCCGGCGGCACCTGACACCATGCCCGGGCGTCCGCCGAAAAGCGCGGTCAGGGTGCAAATAATAAAAGCGCCATATAACCCCATCAACGGGTTGAGGTGAGCGACCAGCGCAAACGCAATGCACTCAGGCAACAGGGCGAACGACGTCGTGAGTCCGGCCAGAACATCGGCACGCAGACGGATAGGTTTCATGGGTTACCTGAAGGGGAGAAACGGGTCACATATGGTAACAAACTGTAAAGCTGAATCCTGCATCTGCAAAACCTGTAGGCGCGAGCTAGTTCGCGATGGCGTCTAAAACGCAGTGTGTATCCAGCAAGTACACGCGTAATCGTCAGCGACTCTCGCGAGCAAGCTCGCTCCTACAGGGGGTGGTTTGCTTACTTCACGACCATGCCGACACCACGACCACGCGGGTCGGAAGCGGTTTCAAGCTGGGTGCCGTTAACCCGGATGGCCTGGATATCCCCCATGTTCCAGCCCTGATCTTCCAGGGTGTAACCCATGGCCTTGAGCTCATCGGCGACTTTGCCCGACAGGGGCGCGTAAGCGTCGTAGTAGATCGTATCTTTAGGCAACAACTGGTGATGCACGCGCTGGGCGGCCACGGCCTTTTCCAGCGGCAGGTTGTAGTCATAGAGGTTGTTCAGTACCTGGAAGATCGAGGTGAAAATCCGCGACCCGCCCGGCGTACCCAGCACCAGCGTGACCTGACCGTCGCGCGTCACCAGGCTTGGGCTCATGGACGACAGCATCCGCTTGCCCGGTTCGATGGCGTTGGCATTCCCCCCCACAACCCCAAAGGAGTTGGCCACGCCCGGCTTGGCGCTGAAGTCATCCATTTCGTCGTTGAGCAAGAAGCCTGCGCCCTTAACCACTACGCCGCTGCCGTAATCCCAGTTCAGGGTGTAGGTATTGCTGACGGCGTTACCGTCCTTGTCGACGATGGAGAAGTGCGTGGTCTGATGGGGTTCCAGGCCCGGCTTGACCTTTTCAGTCGCAGAAATGGTCTTGGGGTTAACCTCTTCCGCTCGCTTGGCGATGTAGGCCGGGTCGGTCAATTCAGCCACCGGCATCTTGCCGAAGTCCGGGTCACCCAGGTAATCGGCGCGATCGGCAAATACACGTTTTTCGATTTCAGCCAGCAGGTGGATATACGGCGCAGAGTTCAGCTCGACACCTTTGAAGTCGGCTGCACGGGCCTCCTTGATGCCGATCAACTGGGCCAGGGCGATACCGCCTGAGCTTGGCAGCGGTGCCGTGTACAACGTGTTGCCACGCCAGTCGACACGCATCGGCTGACGCCAGTTGGCTTTGTACTCGTTCAAGTCCTCATGAGTAATCAGGCCCTTGTCCTGCTTCATTTGCGCAATCAGCAGGTCGGCGGTCTTGCCGTGGTAGAACTCTTTCGCACCTTGATCGGCAATCCGCTCCAGAGTGGCAGCCAATTCGGGCTGCTTGAAGGTTTCGCCGGTTTTCATGCTGCCAAAATAGTCGCCGAAGTTGGTCGAGCCGTTAAACAGCTTCAGCGCATCTTCGCGATATTGGTACTGCTTGTTCGCGACCTTAAAGCCGTTTTTCGCGTAGCCCACGGCCGGTGTCAGCAGTTCGGACCACGGCAACTTGCCAAAGCGCTGGTGCGCCTCCCACAAGCCCATGACCGTGCCCGGCACGCCAGCAGCGCGCGCGCCCACCAGGCTCATGTTCTCGATGATTTCGCCTTTGTCATTGAGGTACATATCACGGGTGGCCGCCTTGGGTGCGGTTTCGCGATAGTCGAGGAAGTAGGGTTTGCCATCGACAAACAAGGTCATGAAACCGCCGCCACCGATGTTCCCCGCCTCAGGGTAGGTCACGGCCAGGGTGAAGGCCGTGGCGACCGCAGCGTCGACAGCGTTACCGCCCTTTTTGAGAATTTGTGCGGCCACTTCGGCGCCGTATTGATCCGGCGCCGCCACGGCGCCGCCATCCAGCGTGACCGCAAAAGCCGAGCTGCTGGCCGCGATTGCAGCCGTTAAGGCCAGGGTTTTGAACCAAACAACACGCATGATGATTTCCTTTTATTTTTGTAGGACGCTGCTGAACCATGTCTGATTTCAGCATCACTTTCAAACAACAAAAGCAAAACTGCGAGGTGATACACAATCCCTCGAAACAACAGCGCCTGTAGCCGCTGCCGCAGGCTGCGATAAGGCCCGAAGAACCTTTACGATTTCAGCCCCCTCCAAAACCCGTAGCCGTTAACGAACGCAACGAGGCGACGTCGGCTTTTGATCTGATCCGAAAGGCCATACGAAGGCTGCGCCGCCGGACGCGGCCTCGCTCCGCTGCTACGGATGATGGAAAAACGCAGGCGCAGGACATCCGTAGCCATTGATGAGTCGAGCGAGGTTACGGCCGCATTACTGCTACTGCTGGAAATCGCAGTTCGTATAACGGGTCAGCTTGGCCTGGATAAAGTCCAGAAAACACTGAATGCGCAGCGCCAATTGCGAGTTGCGGTAATACACCGCGTGAATCGGTTGGCGATAGCCGCTGTTGAATTCGCCCAGAACCACCTGCAAGCGTCCCGCGTGAATGTCTTCGTGGGTCATAAAGTGCGACAGGCAGGCAATGCCCTGCCCTTGCAGCGCCAGATGGCGCACGGTTTCACCGCTGGAGGCGCTGATGGCCGGCTGGATGGGCCAGCGATCACCCTGTGCATAACGCAACGGCCACTGGTTAAGTCCATCGTTCTGGGTGAAACCGATCAGGGTGTGGTGGGCCAGATCTGCAACGCTTGTGGGTAACCCGTGGGCAGCGATGTAGTCGGGGCTGGCGAGGATGTTCAGCGGGCTGCAACCCAACGAACGGGCGTGCAGGGTGGAGTCGGTCAGCGCACCAATGCGAATGGCTATGTCGGTACTTTGCTCCAGCAAATCGATGATCAGGTCATTGCTGTTGAGCTCCAGCAGGATCTCGGGGTACAAGGCGCGAAATTCGGCGATGTACGGCACGATGGCGTGCAGCATGAAAGGTGCGGCGGCGTTGATCCGCAGACGACCCGAGGGCGTGCGCTGATGCGAGACCAAACGTTCTTCGAGCTCATCCATTTGCTCCAGGATCTGCTTGGCCCGCTCGAAGAAAAACCTGCCCTCTTCGGTCAGGTCCATGCGCCGTGTGGTGCGGTTGATCAGGGTGGTGTCGAGCTTGGCCTCCAGCCGTGACAGCGTGCGGCTGACGGCTGACGGCGTTTGCCCTGCCTGTTCGGCAGCAGCGGAAATCGAACCGCACTCAATCACCGAGACAAAGATTTGCAGTTCATCGGATCTGGCTTTCACACATGCCCCTCATGGATAACAGCCTTGATAGTAGCCGCATGCGGGGCAAATGGGTCAGGCCCGCAGGCCGAACACTTCAGCCAGGTGCTGTTCGTAACGGGCCGCGTCAGCCTCAGGTTGCGGACGTTTCATCACGTCGACACACAGGAAGGTCGGCAAGCCGGCCATACCCAGGAACTCATTGGCTTTGTGAAACGGGAAGTACACCGCGTCCACGCCTTTTCCTTCAAAGAAGTCAGCCGGATCGTCGAAAGCTTGCTGCGGCGCGTTCCAGGTCAGCGACAGCATGTAGTGCTTGCCCTGAATCAGGCCACCGCTGCCATAGCGCTGTGAAGCATCAGAACGCGTGCGGCCGTCACTGGCGTACAGCTTGCCGTGGCCCTGGGTGAACACTTCATCGACGTATTGCTTGACGATCCACGGCGCGCCCATCCACCAACCCGGCATCTGGTAAATAACCACGTCAGCCCAGAGGTATTTTTCGACCTCTTCAGCCACGTCATAGCCTTCGTCGATGTGGGTCACCTTGACTTCAAACCCTTGGCGATCAAAAAAAGCCAGGGCCGTATCGTGCAGGGTCAGGTTGTAACGACCATCGGAATGCGCAAATTTTTTAGCACCGTTAAGCAACAGAATTTTCTTCATCATCAGCCTCGTCAGGAATTAACCCTCGGCGCTGTTGAGCGGCGTTGGGTGTTAAAGGTTTAAAACGTGACGGCAGGATATAGACCACCCCACCCAGGAAACACCCGCGTCCGGGCAAATTACATTTGCTCTAAAAGCACGAATCAACAACCTATTGTTGCCTTAAGCTTTTTAGATACTCACGCTAAAGAGCTGCTTCGATGACCCCACTGCACGGATTTATTCTTCACGCCTACACCCAGCCTGAAAAAGCCGACGCCTTTGAAGCGTTGTTTCGCGCGTACGTACCCCTCAGCCGTCAAGAGGATGGCTGCATTGAGTACCACATGCTGCGCGACCAACTGGCCCCGTCACTGTTCATCTTTTACGAGATCTGGCAGTCACGCGAGCACCTGGCCGTGCATGAAAACTTGCCGCACATGAAGCAGTTTTTCGAGCAGCGCATGGACTACCTGGCCCGTGACTTTGAAGTGCGGATGATCGACATGCTCAGCCCGTCGTCGGCTACCCGCTGACCAGCAGGTGCGTGCCCAGCAGCGCCATGCCCACAAAGAACACCCGCTTAAACACCACGGCACTGATGCGCTGGCGTAGCCATTGTCCCAGCCACAGGCCGAGCATGGCCGGCAACAGCGCCAGCAATGAGGCATTCAGCTCTCCGCCGCCCAGATCGCCGCGCCAGTAAAGCCCGGCGGCCAGGGCCACTGTGGAGACACTGAAAGATAATCCCAAGGCCTGAACCAGCTGATTTCTGTTCAAGCCCAAGGCTTGCAGGTACGGCACGGCAGGAATCACAAAGACCCCCGTGGCCGAAGTAATCACCCCGGTGATCAGACCGCTGGCTGGCCCCAACCACCGTTCTCGATGCGGGGCTACGCGCAGGGTGGGCAGAAACAGGCCGCTCAGGGCATAGAGCAACAATGCCGCGCCCAGCGCCCTGACCACCCAGCTGTCGCCATCGACACTCAGCCAGAGCATGCCAAGCCCGGTGCCCAGCACTATCGCCAATTGCATCGGCCACAGGCGTCGGATCAAGGCGCGCAACTGCCCGCCCGCAACCAATTGCCAGGCATTGGTCACCATCGAGGGAATGATCAGCAACGCCGCAGCCTGTGCCGGAGCAATAGCCAGGCCAAGCAAACCCATCGCCACGGTCGGCAGGCCGAGACCAATCACGCCTTTCACGGTTCCCGCCAGCAGAAAGGTGAACAGCACCAGCAGTGACAGGGCCCAGCCCAGATGTTGGTAGAACTCGATTAATGTCTTCATCGGCGTATGCTGATACCCATGGCATCGGCTGAAAATGCGTCATTGGCTGAGCCAGCCTCTTGTCTGACAATAGGCACATCCCGATTGATATGAGGCGCACTTGAAAACATGCACTTCGACCTGATTGATCTGCGCTTGTATTTGAATGTGCTGCAGGCGGGCAATATCACCGCCGGGGCCGGCCTCAGTCATTTGTCGCTGGCCGCCGCCAGTGCGCGCATCAGAGCGATGGAAGCCTCGCTGGGCGTGGCGTTTCTGCAACGCAGCCGCCGCGGGGTCAGCCCCACACCAGCGGGGCAAGCGCTGGCACAACACGCGCGGTTGTTGCTGCAACAGGTCGCCCGGATGAACCACGACCTGACCGAGTACGCCCAAGGTTTCAAGGGGCAGGTCCGGCTACTGTGCAACACCGCCGCCCTGACCGAATACCTGCCAGAGTTGCTGGCGGACTTTGTGCGCCAGCACCCTTCCATCAGCATTGATCAACAAGAACTCACCAGCTTGCGCATTACCCATGCCTTGCGTCAGGACGCCGCCGATATCGGGGTTATCTCCAACGCCGTGGATACCCGTGACCTGCAGACCCGCCCTTTTCGCGACGATCCGCTGGTACTGGTGATGCCACGGGATCATCCGCTCGCCGATCTGCCATCTCCCTCGTTCAGCGACACCTTGAGCCATGACTATGTCGGGCTCGGGGCAAACAGTGCCTTGGCGGTGTACCTGGAGGAGCAAGCGCTGCACAGCGGCGAGCGGATGCAGGTGAGAATCCGTGCCGAAGGCTTTGACGGCGTATTGCGCATGGTGGCCCGTGGCGCCGGGTTGGGCATTGTGCCCAAGGCCACCATTGAGCGCTGGCAAGCCCCGCGCACCTTCAATGTGGTGAGCTTGAGCGAGCCTTGGGCGGACCGCAAACTGCTGCTGTGCGCCCGTTCGTTCGAGCACTTGCCGGCCTATGCCCGCGCGCTGCTGGAAGCACTGACGACTCGATAAATCTGTAAGAAATATCGCAGAGTTGCCCTGCCCTGTATGCCTCACTTTTTACCCGGAGTAATATCCGGGCCATCCTGATCCCCGGAGAGACCGCCGGGGCCTTTATCCATATCAAAAACAACAACGAACAGGGCACCTGATGGCTGACGACATTTCTCCCCCCATCACACTCAAGCGTGGTTTGAAGAATCGCCATATCCAGCTGATTGCTTTGGGCGGCGCCATCGGTACGGGACTGTTTCTCGGATCGGCAGGCGTACTCAAGTCGGCAGGCCCGTCGATGATTCTCGGCTATGCGATTGCCGGTTTTATCGCATTTCTGATCATGCGCCAGCTGGGCGAAATGATCGTTGAAGAACCCGTGGCCGGTTCTTTCAGCCACTTCGCCCACAAGTACTGGGGCGGCTATGCGGGCTTTTTGTCAGGCTGGAATTATTGGGTGCTGTACGTACTGGTGGGCATGGCCGAGCTCACGGCGGTCGGTAAATACATCCAGTTCTGGTGGCCCGAAATCCCGACCTGGGTCAGTGCCGTGGTGTTCTTTGTATTGGTCAACCTGATCAACACACTGAACGTGAAGGTCTTCGGTGAGATGGAGTTCTGGTTTGCGATCATCAAGGTCGTGGCGATTATCGGCATGATCGTTCTCGGCTGCTACCTATTGATCAGCGGCACCGGCGGCCCTCAAGCCTCAGTCAGTAACCTCTGGAGTCACGGCGGTTTCTTCCCCAATGGCGGCACCGGGCTGCTGATGGCGATGGCCTTCATCATGTTTTCGTTCGGTGGCCTGGAGCTGGTGGGCATCACTGCCGCTGAGGCCAGCGAGCCAAAAAAAGTGATTCCCAAGGCAATCAACCAGGTGGTGTACCGGGTACTGATTTTCTACGTCGGCGCACTGACCGTGCTATTGGCGCTGTACCCATGGGATCAGTTGCTTGTAACCCTCGGGGCTTCCGGCGATGCGTACAGCGGCAGTCCGTTTGTACAGATCTTTGCCCTGATCGGCAGTAACACCGCCGCACAGATCCTCAATTTCGTCGTGCTGACCGCCGCCCTGTCGGTCTACAACAGCGGCGTGTACTGCAATAGCCGCATGCTGTTCGGCCTCGCCGAACAAGGCGACGCCCCTAAAGCCCTGATGAAACTGACCCGCAATGGCGTGCCGTTGCGGGCACTGGGCGTGTCGGCGCTGGTGACCCTGCTGTGCGTCGTGGTCAACTACCTGGCACCGCACAAGGCGCTGGAGCTGCTGTTTGCGCTGGTGGTTGCGTCCTTGATGATCAACTGGGCACTGATCAGCCTCACCCATCTCAAATTCCGCAAGGCCATGGCCACACAAGGTGTTGTGCCTTCGTTCAAAGCGTTCTGGTCCCCATTCAGCAACGTCCTGTGCCTGGCCTTTATGGCGGTGATCGTCTCGGTTATCTGGATGATCCCCCACGTTCGCGCCTCGGTGTATGCCATCCCGGTGTGGCTACTGGTGATCTACGGGTTCTACCGCTTACGCCTGATCAAGGGCCAGGCGCTGCTGAACAGACACTGATCACGGGACGGTCCCCGGCGCTTTGACTAAAGCTGTCGACACGGCGCATTCGGGTTGCTGGGGGTCGAACCCAGACATCTGTCAGGGAGCGGAGACGGTTACGGTGGGGGTTGTGTCTTAACCCATCACCGGAGTTCTTATGTCTGCGCCGATTACCGTTCTTCGCGATACCCACCCATTACCTGTACTCGATGCCTGTAAATGGGAGAAGCTGGAAGGCGACCCGCACACTGTCAACCTCAACGCTTACACCAGCGAAGACGGTAGCAAAATCATGGGCACGTGGATTTGCACGCCCGGCAAGTGGTACGTGGAGTATGTGAAGTGGGAGTACTGCGATTTCCGCGAGGGTTATTGCATCATCACGCCAGAAGGCCGGGAGCCGATCCATCTGCGTGCAGGGGACATCTTTGTGATTGAGCCGGGCATGAAAGGCACATGGGAAGTGGTTGAAACCGTGCGCAAGTATTTCGTCTTCGCCTGATTGTCACCCCGCAAAAAACCGGGAACCCGCCCGACGCGGATTCCCGGAAAACCCCTATTGGGGTTTGCGATAGCTGTTGATGATGGCCGAAAAGTCTTTACCGCCTTCTCCGCGCAAACTCATGGCTTGATACAGTTGCTGGGCCACAGCGCCCAGCACCACCGGCTGATGCGCCTGACGTGCCGCCTCGGTGGCCAACCCCAGATCCTTGAGCATCAACTCGGCACCAAAGCCGCCGGTATAGCCGCGCGAGGCCGGCGCCGTTTCGACGATCCCGGGCCACGGGTTGTAGGCCTCCGAGCTCCAGCAACGCCCGGTTGAACTGTTGATCACCCCGGCCAGTACTTCGCTGTCGATGCCCAGTGCCGCGCCCAGCGCCATGGCTTCACTGACACCGACCATGGAAATCCCCAGCAGCAGGTTGTTGCAGATTTTAGCCACTTGGCCGGTGCCCACATCCCCACAACGGACGATGTTGCGCCCCATGAGTGAGAGTACCGGGTGCAGCGTGTCAAACAGGGCTTGAGTGGCACCGACCATAAACGTCAGCGTGCCGGCTTGTGCGCCGCCAGTGCCGCCGGACACCGGTGCGTCAGCCATTGGCACGCCCTGTTTGGCCGCGGCAGCAGCAACATCACGCGCGGTCTGCGGGTCGATGGTGCTGCAATCCACTGCAGGGACACCGTCGCCGATTCCGGCCAGCACGCCGTCCTCGCCCAGCCACACACTGCGCACATGGGCCGCCGCCGGCAGCATGGTGATCACCAGCTCCGTGCCTTTGGCGGCCTCGCGTGGCGAGGCACTGATGCGGCCGCCCAAGGCCGCCAGCTCTGCCAGGATGTCTTTGTTCAGGTCAAACAGGTTTAACGAATGCCCTGCCTTGAGCAGGTTGCGCGCCATGGGGGCGCCCATGTTGCCCAAGCCAATGAATGCGATGTTCATGATCCGGCCCTCAACGAAGATGGATGGTGGTATTGACGCCATCATTCACGCTGTCATCGTCGAACCAGCGACTGGTGACGGTCTTGGTCTGAGTATAGAACTGTACGACTTGCTTACCGTACGGCCCCAGATCCCCGAGTTTCGAGCCCCGTGAGCCGGTGAAACTGAAGAACGGCACCGGCACCGGGATCGGAATATTGATCCCGACCTGACCCACATCGATTTCGCTCTGGAACTTGCGTGCCGCGGCCCCGCTTTGAGTGAACAGCCCGGTACCGTTGCCAAACGGGTTGGCGTTAACCAGCGCGATGGCCTGATCCAGCGTGTCGACCTCGATCACCACCAGGACCGGTCCAAAGATTTCCTGGGTATAAATCTGCATGTCGGTGGTCACCCCGGAAAACAGGGTCGGCCCCACAAAGTTGCCCTGTTCAAACCCCGGCACTTTGATGCCGCGACCATCGAGTTCGAGAACCGCACCCTCTTTGATCCCGCTTTCGATCAGCCCCAGCACGCGTTCTTTCGCACGCTTGGAAATCAGTGGCCCCACGTCAGTGCCCGCTTCGCTGCCCGCGTTAACCTTGAGCTGCTGCGCCAGTGCCTTGAGGTCCGGCAGCCATTGTTTGGCCGCGCCCACCAGCACCACCACCGAGGTCGCCATGCAACGTTGACCGGCGGCACCAAAGCCCGCGCCGACCAGCGCATTGAGGGTTTGCTGGCGATTAGCGTCCGCCAGCACCACGGCGTGGTTCTTGGCGCCCATCATGGATTGCACACGTTTGCCGTGCCGACCGGCCAGGTCGTAGACATGAGTGCCGACAGCGGTTGAACCGACGAACGACACCGCCTTGATATCCGCGTGGGTGCAGAGTGCATCCACCACGTCCTTGCCACCGTGAACAACGTTCAGCACGCCTGGCGGTACACCGGCCTCCAGCGCCAGCTCGACCAGCATCAACGTCGACAGCGGGTCTTGCTCGGACGGTTTGAGGACAAAGGTATTACCGCAGGCAATGGCCATCGGGAACATCCACAACGGAATCATCGCCGGGAAGTTGAAGGGCGTGATCCCCGCACAAACACCGATCGGTTGACGCAAGGTGTAGGTATCAACACCGCCCGCGACGTTTTCAGCGAATTCACCCATCTGCAATGTGCCGATGGAGCACGCGTGCTCGACGACTTCAAGGCCACGAAAAATATCGCCCTCGGCGTCGGCAATGGTTTTGCCTTGTTCAGCGCTGAGGACGGTGGCGATGCGCTTGGAGTGCTCGCGTATCAGCGCCTGAAGTTTGAGCATGATGCGCATCCGGGCGCCGATTGGCGTCAGCTTCCAGGTCTGGAAGGCGCGCTGGGCAGCGTCGATGGCCGCGTTGACTTCATCGGGGGTGGCGAACGGAACTTTGGCCAGCACTTGTTGAGTGGCCGGGTTAACGATGTCGTGCCACTCAGTGGTCTGCGACTCGATCCATTCACCATCAATCAGCAAGCGGGCGTTTTGGTATGGGGCGGTAGAAACGTTCATGGAAGTCTCCGACATTATTTTTATGTTGCGTCAGTAGCGCGTGTACGGGCGTCCAGATTGGTCGCAGGACTGTTTTTGGAGTATAGGTGTGCGTTCTTCTAATAAGAACGCACATAAAAGCCGGTCTAACATGCAAAAAAACATCACATCGTTAAGCGCTTTGAACTGGGACGACCTGAAGTTTTTTCTTGAGGTGGCCCGCACCCGCAAAGCCAGCAGCGCAGCCAAACGCCTGGCCGTGGACTACACGACCGTGTCGCGCCGCATCAGCTCGCTGGAGGCCGCGCTCGGCACCTTGCTGTTTGAAAAATCGCGCACCAATGGCTTTACCCTGACCAGTGAAGGTCAGCGTCTGCTGGGTTATGCCGAGTCGATCGAAAGCACGCTGCACATGGCTTGCGAGCAGGTTTCAGGCTCTGGCGTGGCATTGTCGGGGCACGTGCGCATGGGTTGTACCGAGGGGTTTGGCAGCTTTTTCATCACGCCACAGTTGAGTCACTTTGTGGACGCCTACCCGGCCATTTCGGTGGATATCCTGCCACTGCCACACTTCATCAGCCTCTCCAAGCGCGAGGCGGATATCGTCATCGCGCTGGAGCGCCCGGAACACGGCCCCTACGTGTGCTGCAAGCTGTGCGATTACCGCCTGCAGCTGTTTGCGACCCAGGAATATCTGGATCAGCACCCGCCGATCCGCCGGCCTTCTGACCTGGCAGAGCACCCCTTTATCAGTTACGTCGACGATTTGGCATTCAGCTCGGAGTTGCTGTACCTGGCCAATGTGCTGCCCGGCGCCAGCGCCAACCTGCGCAGCACCAGCGTGATTGCGCAGTATGTGGCCGCTCAGCAAGGACGCTCACTGGCGATTCTGCCGTGTTTTCTGGCCGCCCAGGACCCGCGTTTGCTGCCGGTACTGCCGCAGGAGATCAACCTGACACGGCAGTTCTGGATGTACTGCCGGGAGGACCTGCGCAAGCTCAAGCGGATCACCCTGTTGTGGGATTACATCCGCGAAGTGACGGAGCTGAATGCGCCGTTGCTGCTGGGGGAAACCCGGGGGATGAAGTTTGCCGATTAACAGTTTTTCAAGGAATCAGGTGGCGAAATCGTAACGAGGTCAGCAAACCTTTTCCAACGGTTTGTAACATGAGTTGGTACTCAACTTGTAACACCTCGACGTCGACTTTCAGAGACACACAGGCACGCGATAAGGACCCCACGCGGGCACCCATGAAGAGATGCTGAAACACCAGTGTGAATTGCTGTGTGCTGAGCTGGAGAGGACACGCCGAGATTCACGCAGAGCGCACAAGAACATCGCCGGTCTGATCGTGATGTACCGTGACACCTCAGGAGAGCTTGGAGCCCTTAAGGTTGAGCATAAGCGACTACGCTAGACATTGAGCGATATGTACAGACGGGAAACAGAAGTGGTGACGAACAAAATGACTTATGCCTACGGCGATTAACGCTATCGACCTGATGAGCGGTGATGATTCGGTGACAGAACCTCAAGTACACCAAGAAGGGATGTTGACCATGACGAAAGATGAGCTTTTCGATGCCGTGCTAGCAGAAATGGAGCGTGTGTGGGGTGATCAGGGGTTTGGGGGTCACGTCGATGCTTACGGATGGTTGTACGAAAATTACGGCATCACTGAACAAGACGACCTCCATTGGCAGGACATCTGTGACCACTACGGGAACAATTTATCTGAATCGCTGGCAGACCTCTCAGATGAAGAGATTGCAGAGGTGATGGAGTTTGTTCAAGACGATAGTAGAGTGGAACGTTTTCTCACTAACTTTTTAGATCAGTATAGAAGCTCTACTGCGGTCTACTCTCATCCACCCGAAAAAGAATAGCCAGAGCACATAATGATAAAACGATTCGCAATATTTCTAGGCGTGATTGCAATAAATTGCAATGTGCATGCAGTTGATGCCAAGTATGTGACGCCTGAATTCAATGACAAGAATAGTCATGTATCCATGGTCTTTCTCTGTGCAGTGATCGGGGAGAAGGGTGGCTTTGATGCCGAGGCATTGCCAGCAGTGGCTAAATCATCTGCAAAAATGGGTGTACCTGCAAAGAAGGCAGGAGAGCTAATGGGTGATGCACTGACATGGTGGGAAACCAATCATGAGCAATACGACATTACAGGCATGTGGGAAGGCTCCTGTAGAGAGCCTTTGAATAACATGCGAAGAATGTACGTCGACCAATAATAAGCGAAGATATAGAATGCCCACCTCCGACTTTCTTGAGCAATCATTACAAACACTATCCAATAAAATTGGCAGTCTAAATGAACATAAGTGTGAGGCCGGCAAAATCTTTGAAGCACAACACAAAGCGATCTTAGAAGCACACGCACAGCTTCCAGAGTGGAGTATTCAGGCTCAAAAAGGGAAACTCTACTTCTTCCACTTTAGTTCGCCCTCTACCGGAACTCCGCTATCACTCCAAGGCAAGCACTTCGACCTTTCAGCACAATTAGAACTCAACACGATCCAGAAGTTAAAAGTCTACCAGTGGCTGCTTGTTGAAGCATATGAAGCGATTGAAGACTTTCTTGAAAAAGCCTATGCATACTGTGGTTCAAAGGGTATGGAACTGTGGGAGCGACCTAATAAATGGCAGCACGGAAGCTCAGAGGAAATCGACCACTACCTTAGCGTAAAATTGAGGGGCACTCCTTACGCACAACTAAAGGCATTCCGCACAAACTTGCATCACTTTGCAAAGTACGAATCCACAAACCCTAATCAAGTGAATTACAGGGTTGTTTTTGTATTGATAGAAAAGCTTCGCCACTTCATTGTACACAATGAGGGCTATGGTCAAGATTTCGATAAATTGATGACGCGGATACGGGGTGAGTTACCCGGCGTGGACTCCAAGCAACTTAAAAACTACGTTGACTCCTTCTTCACTTTGCATGGCGACAGATATTTGGTTGATTTGCTAGAGTTCCCAGTAGAAGACCCAACACTTCCGATTGGCGCGTACCATGACCAGATGCTAGGGCTTTTCAGAAACATTATGGAATATGCGGTTCTTATAACCGAGGGAATATACGAAAAACTTTTGAGCAACAACGACAATCTGCACAACGCATCTCCATAAAAACCCACCCACCCGCCGTGGGAAGTGGCCTTATGTATATGGCACTTGATTTTTTGCTGGCAAATATAATAATAGTGGCGCTGTAATTATTGCCCTGAGCAAGAGACATGAGTAGACTCAGCCAAACTCACATCAGAAGAGCAACCCATGAACACCTACAAATACTCAGCCTACTATAAAAATGGGCTAACATTTGAAGAGCTTTCCAAGGAAGAGCAAGAGCGTAATATCGGGCTGTTTTACACCGATGTGGTTAGCTACTTTGAGGATGGCGATGAAATCATCTCAATGGATGACAATGGTGTCGTGAGCATTCAAACAACTCTGGATGAGAAGGAGTGTGATGATCTGGTTGCAGAGGTAGCTATAGGGTTAGACCTCTTGCCGATGAAACATTGAATAGAGCGATTGCACAAGGATGAATCGCCCCGGGTTTCCTAGACACCTCTTTGCCTTAAACTGAGGCCAATTAGGAGGTGCCATGAGCAACCCGCGTTACCCCGAAGAATTCAAAATCCAAGCGGTCAATCAAGTTACTGAAAAGAAGCTTCCTGTCGCTGATGTAGCGGCCCGTCTCGGCGTGTCGACCCATAGCCTCTATGCCTGGATAAAACGCTACAGCAAACCTCAAGAAGAACGGCAGCAGGACTATGATCAGCACGCTGAACTGCGTCGTCTGAGAGCCGAACTAAAGCGCGTCACTGAAGAGTGAGACATCTTAAAAAAGGCCGCCGCGTACTTTGCCAAGGAGTGCGGTTGAAGTACGCCTTTATCAAACAGCGAGCCGGCGACTATTCCATTCGACGGCTTTGCCTGACGCTGAAAGTCCATCCCAGTGGCTATTACGCCTGGTTGTCTGAGCCGCAATCTGCACGTGCCAAAGACGACCAGCGACTGCTGGGTTTGATCAAGCATTCATGGCTGGAAAGTGGCGGCGTTTATGGCTATCGCAAAATCCATGACGATCTGCGCGAGGTAGGTGAAGTCTGCGGGCGCCATCGTGTGGCAAGGCTGATGCGTCTTGAAGGGCTGCGCTCTCAGACAGGTTATCGACGCCGCCCTGGAAAGTACGGCGGTAAGCCAGCGGTCGCTTCACCCACTACCTGTAGCCCTTAGACGCATGTAGTAAATACCGTTGCGTCGGTAGTGATACGGCTTGGCGAGTCTTGTCGTCGGCCTCACGGGAAACGTAAAACTTGTAACGCTGCTTGATACAGCAGATCGAGCTTCAAGAGTGTTCATGACGGTTAGCCCCTGTATTCATTGGGTTAACCTGATTTCCTTGAAGTTCTGGATGTACTGCCGCGAGGACCTGCGCAAGCTCAAGCGGATCACCCTGTTGTGGGATTACATCCGCGAAGTGACGGAGCTAAATGCGCCGTTGTTGCTGGGGGAAACCCGGGGGATGAAGTTTGCGGACTAAGGTCCTGAGGGTCTTAGCCACACCCGGGCGGCGATACACATCATCGCAGCCCGTGGCAGCGGCTACAGGCGGCCTTTAATCGGCGATCACCACGATCGACACCCGGCGGTTTTCAGTGCGTCCGGCACGGGTTTTGTTCGACGCGACGGGTTCGCGGCTGCCCAGCCCGCGGATCTGGATATTCTCAGGACGCATGCCCGTACGGGTCAGCACCTTGACCACGCTGTTGGCGCGGCGCACTGAAAGCTGTTCGTTATAAGACTCCTGCCCCGAGGCGTCGGTATGGCCATCAACCCGCACCCGCTGAATGTCGACTGCAAGCAAGGCGTTGCCGATACGTTCAACGATTTCCTGGCTCTGCGCATTGAGCACTTCAAGGTCGCTGCCAAACAGTACTTTGCCCGACAGGCCAAACGCCCAACCTTCTTCCGTCAGCTCAAATCCTTGCTGTTGCAATACTGCAATCTGCGCAGGGTTCAAGCCCGTTTGCGGAGCTGTCTGACAACCGTTCAAGGCCAGCATTGCCAACAACATGGCAAGCCCGAAAAACGGTGAATAACGTTGGATCAAAGCACGCATGGGGAAAATTAGCTCCTGGAAATAACGGAATTAACGGGGCGCTCCAGCACCGCGATCTGTTGTCCGCCTCGGGCGAGGCGTTTGGCCTGGTACATCGCCGAGTCCGCTGCACGCAGCAACGTATCCGGGTCAGCACCATGGTCGGGATAAACGGCAATACCAATGCTGAGCGAGGTCACTGCAGTGGTTTTACCGGGCAATTGAATCGGCTCCAGCATGCTGGCGATGATCTTGTCAGCAATGCGTTGAGCATCTTCGATCCTGTGCAAAGGGGTCAGGAGAATTGCAAACTCGTCACCTCCCATCCGTGCCACGACGTCACCTTCGCGCAATTGACCGCGAACCCGCGTCGCCACCGCCATCAACACCGCATCGCCCGCCGCATGACCGAAGGTGTCGTTGATGTCCTTGAAACGATCGCTGTCGAGAAACAGCACCGCGGCTTTTTCGGTGGGTTTGTGCAGCGAACGCAACGTCCGCGCCAGCCGGCCTTTAAAGTAGCCGCGATTGGGCAGGTTGGTCAGCGAGTCATGATTGGCCTGATGCGCCAGGGTCTGGTTTTCGTGCTGCAAGTGGCTTTGCCATGACTCCAGCTCATCGAGCAGCGCATTGAAGTCGTTGCCCAAGTCGTCCAGTTCAGCGATATCGGCGGGAGGCACTCGACGATCGAATGCCCGCTCGCACCGTGCCCCGTGAGCGACCTCGGCCAATTGCTGCAGCGGCCCGGTGATGCCCCCCAGTAAACGGCGCGACAGGTGCAGCGCACTCCATACGCTCAAGGCTGTGCACACCATGACCCCAAGCACACCACCGAGTAAGAAGCTCAACATATTGGCGCCGTGCACACTGACCACCACCGCCCCGATCTCATCCCCCTGATGCAGGATCGGCACGCTGATCGGTTGTTCAAGCAGGCTATTGGCCAACAACATTTCTACCTTCGACATCACGCCGTTATCGGGACGCTGCCATTGCGCCAGCAACTCACCCTGGGCGGTATAGATTTCGGCTTTGGCCACGGCCTCGGTGGACGAAATCATCGCCAACGCTTCGGTCGCCGCTACCCGATCATCGAACACCACGGCCGCTTCCACGGTGTAATTGATAGCACGGGCAATCAACTGCAGGTTGTGATCGGCATAGACCTTGAGCGCCAGAGCGCCCAACAATGTGAGCGAGACACTGGCCAGTGTCACGGCCACCAAGGCGACACCCAGGTGACCTCTGCGCAACACCGAGCGCAGGCGGCGACGACGACGAATACCAGGCGTTTTTGGCTGGTTCATGGCTGGGCTGCCCGGCGGCGTGACAGCTGCAACACACTGGGATGAATGCGTACGCCACTGCGGGAAACGGAATCGAGGTTGACCTCAAATGAGACTTTCTGATCACTGATGTGCAGACAAAACAGGCTGCCGACGGTGCATTGGTTACCGTCTTCACTGATGCTCAGCACGGCCAGTCCGTTCAACCGGCTAAACAGGTGGCTGCGCTCTTGCGCACTTAACCTGCCGAGATACACAGCGTTGCAGTCACTGGGAATGGCGGGATTATTCGTCAGCAAGCGACGGACGTGCACCGGCCTGCCGCTGGATTGAGTCGCACCTTTAAGCAGGTCATCGGTGTATTCGGTAGGCCCGATCACACACAACTGTAATTGGGTGGGCTCTGTCGGCCAGCGAGCGTAGCTGAGTATCCCCAGAACAACTTGGGTAACGGCTTTGGCACGTTGATCAGCCAGACTGATCGGCACGAGTGGTTGAGCCAGGCAAGGAGTGCTCAGCAGCAACACACCAAGGAGTAGCAGCCACAGCCGCCATCCAAGATGCTGTTCCGCTGAAGAGACTGCCACGTCCATGCAGGATTTCTCTGATATCGTTGTAGGAGTAATGTCGCAACGATAGCACAGCCTTTATCCAGACTGTGACACACATCACATTACGTCGACTCCTCTGCCGCAATTACGTCAAATCCAACATCAAGCCGCTCAAGCGTTTGACCTTGCGCTGCACAGCCTCTTCAAACACACCGGCACGCGGCTCGATCAGGCTGAACCAGTGCTTGGCGCGGGTGATGCCGGTGTAGATCAGCTCTTTGGTCAAAACCGGATTGAGTGCTTCCGGTAGAACCAGCGCCGTGTGCGAAAACTCCGAGCCCTGCGATTTGTGAACGGTCATGGCGTACACCGTTTCAACATCATTGAGCCGGCTTGGCAGAACAAAGCGGATCCCGCCCTGCCCGTCGTTGCGGGCAAACGCCACGCGCAATACAGAACGTTGCGTCTGGCCATCACGCTCCGGGAGTTTGAGCGCGATACCAATGTCACCATTCATCAAGCCCAGACCGTAATCATTACGGGTCATCAACACCGGGCGGCCTTCATACCAATGCTGATCGCTGTCGATCAACTGGCTGGCGTACAAGGCGCGGGTAATGCGTTCATTCAAACCCTCTACCCCCCATGGCCCCTTGCGTACGGCACACAGCACCTGGAACGCCTCGAATGCGTCCAGCACCTTGCCCGCCCAGGCGGCCCAACACGGGTCTTCCAGCCCGGCATCTACCGCCGGCCGCTGATTGCGCAACACTTCAAGATAATGCCGGTAGCCCTTGGCCTCGGCACTTCGGCCCTCCAGCGCCAAGCGCTCAAAGGCACGGTCACGCTCGCCCTTGAGCGGTAGCGCGAACAAGTCGGCATGGCTGCCGGCCGCCAATAACGCCCGTGCCTCCCGGGACTGTTGCTGATTGACCAGTCGCGAGAGCCGACCGATGCCGCTGCCTTCACCAAAACGTCGTGAATGACGCAACATCACCACTTGCTGAGCCAATGGATGCGTACCGTCCAGGTCTTGCTGCAAGTCACTGGTGCTGAGTTGTTCACCGCTGACCTGCTCCAGCCACGCACGGGTTTGCGGGGTGTACCAGCCCGCCTCTGCATCGCGGCACAAATCCCCCAGCACCGCACCGGCTTCTACCGAGGCCAGTTGATCCTTGTCCCCCAGCAGCACCAACCGTGCATGGGCCGGCAAGGCATCGAGCAGGTTGGCCATCATTTCCAGATCGATCATCGACGCTTCGTCGACCACCAATACATCCAGCGGCAGACGGTTACCCGCATGATGACGAAAGTGTCGCGTGCCGGGACGGCTGCCCAGCAGGCGGTGAACCGTCGTCACGTCGCTGGGGATTTTTTGCCTGACCTTGTCGTCCACTTCCAACGATTTGACTTGCAGGCTGATGGACTCGGTCAGGCGGGCTGCCGCCTTGCCGGTTGGCGCTGCCAGACGGATGCGCAATGGCACGCCCGCTTCGACAGCCGGGGCCTGGAGCAGAGCCAGCAAACGCACCACGGTGGTGGTTTTGCCGGTACCCGGCCCCCCGGTCACGATGCTGAAGGCACCCCGGGTAGCCACGGCGCAAGCCAGTTTCTGCCAGTCAATCGGTGCAGTGGCCGCTGGCGTGCCGAACAATGCCGTCAAACGCGCTGGCAAGTCATCCGGCGTGGGTTCCGGGGCCGCCAGGCGCTGGCGCAACGCGCTGTCGATTCGTCGCTCATAAGCCCAGTAACGGCGTAAATACAGACGGCGTTCGCTCAGGACCAAAGGCCGGCTGGCGGCATCTGCCGTTGGCCGGCCTGCATGCTCGACCAGCGCACTGGCCTGAAGGGCTTTGCACCAGGCGTTGCCATCCAGCGCCTCCAGCAACTGCGAGGGCAACAACATGGCCCCGGTCTGGAGGTCGCCTTCAGGTGGCAGAGACAGTGCGAAGTCCGGCTCCTTGAGGGTTTCAAACAGATCAAGGCACACATGCCCGTGGCCCAGTTGATGACTGGTCAACGCCGCCGCCAACAACACCAACGGATCGCCGTGCGGATCACGCTCATGGAGAAACGCTACGAACGCTTTATCCAGCGCACGCAACCAACCCCGCTCGACCCAACGCTCCAGCAACAGCAGCAAGTCGCCGGCCTGGCTCAGGGGTTGCAACCGGGCAAGGCTTTCGGCCGTCAACGGTGTCGGCAACAGCTCTGCAAATGAACGACTCATAACAACACTCCCTGTTCCCACACCGGTTCAGCCTGCTGCAGGGGTTTGCCCTGGAACATCAGGTCCAGGCTTTCGATCAACACCCGCGGCGGCCGTGTAAAGAACACGCCCTGCCCTTGAGAACGGGTACCGCGCAAGAATAAATACAGCGCGCCCCCCATGTGCCGGTCGTAGTCGTAATCAGCCAGCCGCGCCTTGAGTTGACGGTGCAGGGCCAACAGATACAAGACGTATTGCAGGTCGTAGCGGTTATCCAGAATAGAGGCCGTCATCGCGTGCTCGGTATAGGCCTCGTCGTCGCTGCCCAGCCAGTTGGATTTGTAGTCCGCCACGTAATAGCGCCCGGCATGCTCGAAGGTCAGGTCGATAAATCCTTTGAACATGCCATTGAGCAAGCTCGGCTCGACCGCGGCACGCGAAGCACCGCCGTGAGTGTGCTGACGCACAAGCGCGTCCAGTTGCACCACATCCACTTTGTGGCTGGCGAACCAGAACTCCATTTCGATCTGGTACTGACTCAACTGGCTCAACACCACCGCTGGCTGGCCATTGTTCAGACGCAGCGGTTCATCCTGCAGGTGGTGCAGCCAGTCGCTCAGGGTTTCGATCCAGCCCTGCCAGCCGCGCCGGTTACACCGCCGCGCCACCGCATCGTGGATGGCCGGCGGGGCGGCCTTGAACCCTTCGCTCCCGGCCCATTCAAGCAGGCCGTGAAGGAAGGTCCCGGGATTGGGCCCACGAGGAAAGCGGTGAATATCGCCACCGCTGAGCAACACATCACGCGGCGCATCGGGATCCAGACGCTCGTCATCCGAAAGCTTCTGTGCCAAGGCGCTTTCAGGTGCCTCGGCTGGGCTAAGGCTGTCGCTGATTCGCAATGCACTGTAGGACGCAATCCACCAGTTCTCGGCTGCGCGCCGCACCGGGACGCGAGGTTTCAGCAAGCTCGCTTGATTGGCCGGCGGGTAGAAATGCTGCTCGCTAACGAGAGGTACAGGCATGCACTGCATGCCTTCACACCCTTGCTGCGTGTCGGCAAGCCAGCATTCCAGCCCCACAGACTCGGAGAGCAACGCCCCGCCACCCAACAAGTAACCCAAGGCCGAAAGGTGCAAAACCGAGCGATTGTTGTTACCCCGCTTGAGGTCGGCCACACCGAGCCAGCAAGCATGCCGGGCACGGGTCAACGCCACGTAGAGCAAGCGCAAGTCTTCGGCCAGGCGCTCGTCATCGGCCTGGACGATCAGCTCCGGAGCAGGGCTCAAACTGACGTGAGCATTGCCTTGGGCATCGTGGTAATGCAAAGGCAGGCGACTGCCATCCACAGGCTTTGCCGAACAGATGAACGGCAAGAACACCAAAGGATATTCCAGGCCCTTGGACTTGTGGATGGTCACCACTTTGACCAGTTGTTCATCGCTTTCAAGACGCAGGATCTGCTCTTCGCCCGCCTGCCCGGACAATGCCAGGTGTTCGGCCAGATGCCGAATCAACGCCTGCTCACCATCCAGTTCGGCGGCAGCCTGTTGCAAGAGCTCGGACAGGTGCAGCACGTTGGTCAAGACACGCTCGCCATCGACCCGGGCGATCAGTGCCTGGGGCAGTTCAAAGTCATGGAGCAAACGGCGCAACATGGCGAGCACCCCTTGCTTGCGCCAGGTTTCGCGATAGCCACGGAATTGCATAACGCGCTTTTCCCAGGCCAGTTCATCCTGATTCAAACGCTCCAGCTCGATCAAGGGCAGGTCCAACGTGATGCACGCCAGCGCGGCGCGTAGGGGGCGCTCGACGTCAGGCTCGGCGCAGGCTTTGAGCCAGGCCAACACATCGTGCGCTTCCTGTGCGGCGTAAACCGAATCCTTATCCGACAAGTAAACGCTACGCACACCACGACTCAACAGTTCGCGCCGAACAGCCTGCGCCTCCTTACCGTCACGTACCAGAATCGCGATATCAGCCGGCAACACGCCTCGCACAATGTGGCCGTCCACGGCAAAGCCGCAGCGACCTTGCTGCCCGCCATTGAGCAACTCAACAATCTGGCTGGCACACACTGCCGCCAGTTGCTGACGATAAACCGCACCCGACACCGGTTGCTCTGAAGGCAATTGCCAGAGGGTTAACGCAGTGGCGGGCTGCCCGTCCAGCTGCAAGACTTCCTTGCGCCCCTGGGATTTCACCGAAACAAATGGCACAGGGTTTTCAGAGCCCTCGCGGAACAGGAATGCACCCCGGCCATTCTCTCTGTGCTCGGCCCGCTCAAAGATGTGGTTTACCGCGTTGACCATCGCGTGACTTGAACGGAAGTTGGTGTCCAGCGTGTGCAGTCGCCCCTGAGTAGCGTGACGGGCACGCAAATAGGTGTAGATGTCAGCACCGCGAAAGGCGTAGATCGCCTGCTTCGGATCGCCGATCAGGAACAGGCCGGTGTCGGGGTTGTTCTCTTCGATGCGGTAGACGGTTTGGAAGATGCGGTACTGCACCGGGTCGGTGTCCTGAAATTCATCAATCAGCGCCACCGGGAACTGTTCGCGAATCAGGATCGCCAATCGCTCGCCACCCTCTGCCTGCAGGGCATTGTCCAGTCTGAGCAGCATGTCATCGAAGCCCATCTCGGCGCGGCGCCGTTTTTCTTCTTCAAAGCGTACGCTAACCCAGCAGGCCGCATGCTGCAGAACGGCGGCATCCGGGGTCGGCAAGGCATCAAGTGCCGCTTTGAGGACAAGCATGGCGTCCAGTGCCGGATGCTGCGGCGGTTCACCTTTCCAGGCCTCGGCCATACCGTCCGGGGTCAGACGGCTGAAGCCGGTGCCCAGGTCCAGTTGCTCCTGGGACTCGTCGCTGGCCCAGGCGCTGAGTTTTTCAAACCAGGGCTCAAAATAGCGGGCCTGCATTTTTCGACCGTCGACCGTTTTACTGGCAACGCCTTGCAGGCAAATCTCGCGCAACTCCTGGGCCCATTGCAGCCACGGCGTTTTAAGTTGTGACAGCGCCTCGCGACGCTGTTGCAAACAAGCCTCAATCATTTCTGCCGGCGTTTGCTCTGTGACAGGCGCCTGACGCGAGCTGGCGAACAGTGCCCGAACCCGCGGCAACAAAGCCGCAGGCCCGCTCCAGTTGGCACGTACCCAGTTCAATGCATCACCGTGCATGGGGTAGCAAAACAGTCGCCAATAGTCGCGTAATACTTCGCCCAGCAAATCGCTGTGGTCGGTTTCAAGCGTTTGGGTGAACAGACTGCCGCTGTCAAAAGCGTGCTCACGCAACATCCGCTGGCACCAACTGTGGATGGTCGAAACCGCAGCCTCATCCATCCACTGCGCAGCGATATCGAGGCGCCCGGCACACGCGGCCCATTGCCCGGGATCGAATTGATCACGCAGCTGTGCAACCAAGGTATCGGGGGCGTCAATCTCGTCACGGAAATACCGTGCAGCCTCTGCCAGCCGGGTGCGAATACGATCACGCAGCTCTTTGGTGGCCGCATCGGTGAAGGTCACCACCAGGATTTGCGGCGGTAGCAACTCGCGGCCAAAGTCCGCGCCATCGCCACCGTGCCCCAATATCAAACGCAGATAGAGTGCTGAGATAGTGAAGGTTTTGCCGGTGCCGGCGCTGGCTTCAATCAACTGGCTGCCGCGTAACGGAAAGCCTAGTGCCAAAGGTAGGGTTTGCGCACTCATCAACGGGCTGCCTCGCTGCTCAATGAACGCCAGGGCGCCTCAAATAGGGGTCGATAAAGGGCGTCGCACCACCCTTCGAATTCAGCATTGGCCATCAAGGCCGCATAGTCCGGAAACTGGCGGGCCAAGGCTGCGCTTTCGCGGCGCTCACCGTCGCTGGTTTGTCCGTCACCTTCGTAGGCTTTTTGCGCTGCAGCGTCGGCCTTGGCCGGGTCTGTCTGTGCCAGCCAGGCAAATGCCGTTTTGACCGCAATGGGCAGCGGACGCCCCATGCCGACTTTCCAGGACACCAGCAAATTACCCAGAATGTCACGGGCTTGCCCGGGCTCCAGAGGCCCGAGCAGCAAAGTGTCATCGCTGGCCACCAGCGCGGTGGACATGTCCAGGCCGCTGGCACAGGCCACCAGATGATTAACCCAGGGGCGAGTCAGTCGGTGCCATTTACGGGTTTTAATTGCGCCGATGCTATTCGGAATCGTCGTGACGGACAGTAAGCCTTTGTCACTTCGCTGATGCAGGTGACTGAGCCAGCCCTCAAGGAGCAGGCCATGGTCTTCGAAACTGACAGGCAGGGCCGTGTTCAGCGGTGTTGGCCACAGGGCCAGTAACTGCTGATAGCGTTGCAGCACATCCGGTAACGGCTCGATCAACTCATCCTGCAAGCACTCGCCAAAACCGGCCATGGGTAACAAGCCGCTCCCCTGCAACCGCAAAGCACGCGCATGCAAGGCCTGCTCAAACTGATCAGGCTGCGCCAGTGCGGCTTCGAGCAAGCTGTCACTCAAGGTGTAACGCTGTAACGCATCAAGCACGAATGGCTCTTCATCCGCCAAAGGCACTTCGGCTGCCTCAAAGAAGACTTTCAGACGCTGACTAAAGAAGTGACGAACGGGGTTACGCAAAAAATCCTGCAACTGCGTCAGATTCAGCGGTTCTTCCTGTTGATAGGCTTCCAGCGTGGCGGGCAGGGCTCGCTCAGGCTTGGGCTCGTGCAATTGCTGCCATTCACGGGCATAGCTGAACAGGTTCGAATCGCCTTCATGGAAATAGCGCGTACTGAACGGCTGAAGCGGATGCTCCTGGGTCATGGCATCCAGCAGGTCATGGTCGCCTGACAGTTGCCAGCCGTTGGCCAGGTGATCGCGTAGCTGGCCGATCAATACACAGGCCGGACGCTCTGAGTTGTCGCGAATACTGCGCCCTACCCAACTGACATAAAGCTGATCCCGGGCAGAAAGCAGCGCTTCGAGCAGCAGATAACGATCATCCTCACGGCGGGATCGATCGCCCGGACGATAGTCGCTGCCCATCAAGTCAAAATCCAGAGGCGGCTGTGCCCGCGGGTAGTCACCATCATTCATGCCTAGCAGGCATACCAGCTTGAACGGGATCGCACGCATGGGCATCAAGGTACAAAAATTGACGGCACCGGCCAGAAAGCGTTGTGACAACTTGCCTTGGTCGAGTCCGGCCAGCCATGCTTCGCGCACCACCGTCAGCGGTAACTCATCCTGCAGTCCCACTTGCTCACAGGTCTCCAGCCATGTTTCACGCAGCTCCTCAAGCTGGGCCAGCAAGTAATCGTCGTGCTCGGTTTCGGCCAGGAAGAACAGCTGCATCAAGGCTTGCAGGCGCTCTCCCCACTGTTGTGGCAGCGCCGGTTGCGACAGTTCCCGGTGGGCAATTTCCAGGGCATCAAGCAACGCCACGAGCGGTCCGATCAATACCGCATCAAGGCCGCCAATTTCATCATAGGGCTCGATGCCATCGCAGGCCTCGCCACTGCCGACGGCATAGCCGAGCAACATGCGACGCAAGCCGAAGCGCCAACTGTTTTGCTCCAGTTGTGACGGCAAGCCAAGGCCCGCCCGCTGCTCGGCACTCAACCCCCAGCGAATCCCTGCGCCCTCAATCCAGCGATGCAAGGTCGGCAAATCGCGCTCTTGTACTTTAAAACGAGCACGCAGGGCTGGCACATCCAGCAGGTCCAGAATTTCACTGACCGGGAAGCGGCTATCAGGCAACTTCAGCAGATGCTCAATGGCAATCAATAACGGGTCACGCCCACGCTGACCTTGATCGGCCAGGGTGTAGGGAATAAACCGGCGATCATCACGTTCGATTTGTCCAAATACCGCACGGATATGCGGCGCATAACTGTCGACATCCGGCACCATCACAATCACATCGCGAGGCTGCAGATCAGGATTTTCACTAAAGCGTGCAAGTAACTGGTCGTGAAGGATCTCAACTTCTCGTTGTGCACTGTGGGCAACGTGGAAGCGAATTGAATTGTCGTGCGCCAGATCAACAGGAGGCCACAGCTCGCGGGTTTCGTTGAGAGGGCGCAACTCCAGAATGTCATCCTGCAATTGGTTCAGCATGTTGAGCGGTTCAACTTCACTGAACAGGTCGATACGCCCATCCCGAAAAGCCGCACGGTAACTGTTGGGGTCATCATAACTGTCGAGCAGGTTGATGTAGTCGCGCCCCTGCTTTCCCCACGCTGCAAGCAATGGGTGTGCGTGTTGATGCAGGATGTCTGGATCCAGCGCTGTGGGCATCCCGGCTTTGCGGGCTTGGCGTTTGTACTGATGACGCAGCAGATCTTTGTCAGCCACGATGTCAGACCAATGGTGTCGGCATGGATTGTGAACACACAGCAACACCTGACTGAATCGGGCCAGTCCGGCCAATGCTTCGAGCGCCTGTGCAGGCAGCGAAGAAATACCGAACACGATCACCCGCGACGGCAAGCCGGGCGGGGCTTGCTCGAGGCTGTTTATTTTCTCGATAAAGCGTTGGTGCACGCCCGCCCGGCTCTGGGACATGCCCTCCTCCCCGACATCCAGCAACAACGCGCGCCACAACTCGGCTTGCCAGCAATTGGCCGGGCTCAGGGCCGGGCTTTCGCCCCGTGCATTGCGTAATTGATGACGACCGGCTGCCCAGTCCTCCAGCCAGTCCGCCCGATAGACCTGGTATTGGTCAAACAAGTCTGCGAGACGTTCTGAGAGCTGGTAGCGCTTGCGCAAGTCGGTGTCATGGGTCAGGAAGCGCTGGAGCGGCTCAAAGTGCGGTTGATCGATCAGAGCGGGGAGTAAACGCATCAAGCGCCAGGTCAGGGGCGCTTTATCCAGCAGAGACTTGGCCGGGATCTCTTCGCTCCCCAGAACCAGCCGATAAAGCTGCCACATGAAACTGCCTGGCAGTTGCACATCCACCGCTGCGGCAATACCACAGCCGCCAGAGTCATCGTCCTGAGCATCCTCGGCCAGAGCCAGCTTTAACCATTGGGCAATACCATTACTCTGGACCAGCGCAATTTCGTTTTCCAAAGGCGCCAAAGGATAGCGGCGCATCCAGCTGACAACCAGGCTGCGTAACTCATCGAGGCGGTTACCGTGAACCACCATGAAACCCGCATTGAGAGACGTAGCAACCGGCATGTCGGCATCCTTAGGAGAAAGCAAATCCAAAGGCGAACCTTAACATTGCTCGCAGGGATTGGTGAGAGTCTAGCTGCAGGCCTGGCGGGAGCAGAACACCTGGCTTTTCTCGGCACAAAAACA
>NZ_LRMN01000025.1:0-216907 GCF_019266105.1 Pseudomonas sp. D1HM
CTGGTAGCGGACTTGTTCGAGGCGGTGCCGGAGCTGGAACGCGCAGTTTGAAGGTCCGTAAATAGCCCGGCCCTACGGGTTGCGCCGATAAAAAAAGCCCCGGAGATTGTCCGGGGCTTTTTCATGTGGCGGGGTTATCAGCTGTAGCTGTTAACTTTGACCAGAGACGGCTCGGTTTTCGCCTTCTCCCAGGTCAGGGTCAAGGTTTGCAGCACACGCGCCATGTAATCGGTATCGGCGGCAGCTTTCTTGCCCACGTAGCCCTGGCCACGACGGTACATTTTGAGATGGGCGCGCATTTGTGGGCGGTCCTTCTCGAATGGGGTTTCTTCCTTGCAAGATGTCACAGTATCGATCCGAACATCACCGGCTTCGCTGATCCACAGAATGTGGTCATCAAGCGTGTCTTTCTGGGCGGCGAACAGTCGAGCCAGCTCATTAACAGTCGGTTGGTTATTCAGGTTCATCGTTAACTCCTTGACCATGCATTGATCTGTCTAATTGATTCGCGCAACTGCCGATGCAGCGCTACGTAGTGTCCATCTAAAGCAGATCCGGCCTTGAGTTCGTCACATGTAGTCGTAAAATCAGGCACTACATTCAAAGCGTGAAGCGAGGGGAGCCGCGTGAACCAGGATGCCTTGGGTGACATGACACATCAGCCACAAGCCTCTTGAGGACGTTTCGCCAGCCTCTCTCGCCCTAAACCCGGACGAACAAGCCAGTTCGGCTTCATCAATTCTGCCTTGTGGGCAGTACCTATCCCGGAACAGCCCGACAGCTCGTCGAGCATGCATGCAACAACCCTTTCCAGTGCTTCCGGTGGGGAAGACGTGTGCATAATGCTGGGTGAAATTCACCCCGTCAACACATATGTAGTGTTTATTTTTGCTCACTACATATGTGACCGACGGGTCGCTTTTCAGCATGCCGGTCATCCCTCGGGACGCCCGCAGCGCCTTGAGAACGCAGGTGTTGGTCGTGTGTTATCGGGTCGTTTTTAAGCGTGCTCTCTGGCCTGCAGGTTGACGCCTGCCAGCTGGCCGTTGGCCTTCAGGACAAATCCATGGGCAAGCGCGCGCTCTGTTAATATCCGGGCTTTGAAATTGACCAAGAGGTGCACCATGAGCGAGCCGATTCGCCTGACCCAGTACAGCCACGGAGCAGGTTGCGGCTGCAAGATTTCACCTCAGGTGCTGGAAGTGATTCTTGCCGGCAGCGGCGCGCAGAATCTTGACCCTAAGCTCTGGGTCGGCAATGCATCGCGCGATGACGCGGCCGTGTATGCGCTGGACGAGGAGCGGGGCGTGGTGTCGACCACGGACTTCTTCATGCCGATCGTCGATGATCCCTATGATTTCGGGCGCATTGCCGCCACCAATGCCATCAGTGATATCTACGCCATGGGCGGTGATCCGTTGATGGCCATTGCCATTTTGGGCTGGCCAGTACATTTGCTGGCGCCGGAAGTCGCCCGTGAAGTGATCCGCGGTGGCCGCGCCGTGTGCGATGAGGCCGGTATTCCTCTGGCGGGCGGCCACTCGATTGACACACCGGAGCCGATCTTCGGGCTGGCCGTCACGGGGGTGGTCAACAAGCGACAGATGAAACGCAACGACACCGCCACCGCCGGCTGCTTGCTGTACCTGACCAAGCCCTTGGGCATCGGCGTGCTCACCACCGCTGAAAAGAAAGGCAAGCTGCGCACCGAAGACGTGGGCGTGGCGCGGGACTGGATGTGCACCCTGAACAAGATCGGCAGCCAGTTTGCCAAGCTGGAGGGCATCACGGCGATGACCGACGTCACCGGCTTCGGTCTGCTTGGCCACCTGGTGGAAATGGCAGACGGCAGCGGCCTCACGGCGCGTATCGAATATGCCCGGGTGCCGCAACTGGCCTCGGTTGAGTACTACCTGGAGCAAGGCTGTGTGCCCGGGGGTACGTTGCGCAACTTTGACAGTTACGCGAGCAAGCTGTCGCCACTGCAACCGCTGCACAAACTGGTGCTGTGTGACCCGCAAACCAGCGGTGGCCTGCTGGTTGCCGTCACGCCGGAGGGCAACGAGGCGTTCCTGAAAGTGGCCGCTGAGCATGGCTTGAACCTTGAGCCGATTGGTCAACTGGTTGAGCGACAGACACACGCGGTTGAGGTTTCATGATGGTTCATGACATCACCGACTTCCGCGAACTGTTCCTCAATGACCGGCCCATGATGGATACCCGTGCGCCGATAGAATTCCTCAAAGGCGCATTCCCCGGCGTGCTCAACCTGCCGCTGATGACCGACCACGAGCGCGAGCGCGTGGGCACCTGCTACAAGCAGCAAGGGCAGCAGGCTGCGGTGATCCTGGGGCATCAACTGGTGTCGGGCCAGACCAGGGCCGAGCGTCTTCAGGCCTGGGCCGATTTTGCCCGGGCCAACCCCGAGGGATGCCTGTACTGTTTTCGCGGCGGCATGCGCTCGCAAATCGTCCAGCAGTGGCTCAAACAGGACGCCGGCATCGACTACCCGCGTGTCACCGGTGGTTATAAGGCGCTGCGTACGTTTCTGATTCAAACCGTCGACGACGCGGTCGAGCAATGCGATTTACTTGTGCTCGGCGGCATGACCGGCACCGGAAAAACCGACGTGCTGGTGCAACTCGACAATGCACTGGACCTGGAAGGTCATGCCAATCACCGGGGATCGAGTTTCGGCAAACGGGCGACCGGACAGCCGACGAACATCGACTTTGAGAACCGGCTGGCCATTGATGTCCTGAAAAAACGCGCCAACGGCCACCAGCAATTTGTGCTTGAGGACGAGAGCCGTACCGTGGGCAGCTGCGCGTTACCGTTGCCGCTCTATCAACGCATGCAGAACGCACCGATGGTGTGGCTTGAAGACAGCCTTGAAAGCCGCGTTGAGCGCATCCTGCGAGATTACGTGGTGGAGTTGAACGCCGAGTTCATCGACAAGAACGGGGAGCACGGTTTCGCGCTGTTTTCCCGCCGGTTGCTCGACAGCCTGTCGAATATTCAGCGCCGCCTTGGCGGTGAACGTTACCAGCGCCTGCAGGCGGTGATGGAAGCCGCATTGGATGAGCAGGCCAGCTGCGGTTCGGTGGACTTGCACCGGGTCTGGATCGAAGCCTTGCTGCGCGAATATTACGACCCGATGTACGCCTTTCAGCGCGAGAAGAAAGGCGCACGCATCGCCTTTGCCGGCGATCAGGCCGCGGTGCTGGCGTATCTGCGCCAGCAGGGCTGACCCGCAACGGGCAGGATCGGGCGCCAGTCCCGGCGCTTGTGCAGGCGTCTGCTGGCGCCTGCAGTTAACCAGCCGGTCGGTCATTGGCCAAAACAGTCAGCCAGCTTGCGCGGTTTGACCATTGTTGCAGAGCCTTCGCAGGGCGATTATCAGCAGGATTTTTCAACGGTTCCCATCCTAAAAAAAAGACCGAGGGATTCTGCTGATGCGCGATTATCTGACCGAGATGACCGACTTTGACTACCCGCGTACGGTGGCCAGCGCACTGAACGGCCATTTGGCGGCACTCAATGCCTGTATCGAATGCTGCGACCGACACGCTTTGCCAGGGCGTATTGCGTTGTTCTGGGAAGGCCGCGATGCCAGTAGCGCGACTTATACCTTCACTGACTTGCAGGACAAGGCCGCACGCTTTGCCAATTTCCTGCTCGCCCAGGGTATCAAGCGCGGAGACAAAGTGGCCGGCTTGCTGCCGCGTAATGTCGAGTTGCTGGTGGTCGCTTTGGCCGCCTGGCGTATCGGTGCGATCTACCAGCCGCTGTTCACGGCGTTTGGTCCCAAAGCCATCGAACATCGGCTCAACAGTTCAGGCGCGGCGCTGGTGGTCACCGATGCGGTCAACCGCCCCAAACTCGATGAGGTCAACGCCTGTCCTGCGATTGTCACGGTAGCGGGCGCCAAAGGGCAGGGCCTGGTGCGTGGCGATTTCAGTTTCTGGGCAGAGCTGGACAACTATCCGGCGATCTGTGAACCCGTCATGCTGACTGGCGAAGACCCGTTTCTGCTGATGTTCACGTCGGGCACCACCGGCCCGGCCAAACCGCTGCTGGTGCCGCTCAAGGCCATTGTCGCCTTCCAGAGTTATACCCGTGATGCCGTGGATTTGCGCCCGGAAGACGCGTTCTGGAACCTGGCTGATCCGGGCTGGGCCTATGGTATTTATTTCGGCATCGCCGGGCCGTTGTCCATGGGGCATCCGATCACGTTCTACGACGGCCCGTTCACGGTTGAAAGCACCTGTCGGGTGATCAACAAATACGGCATTACCAACCTGACCGGCTCGCCTACTGCGTATCGCATGCTGATCGCCGCCGGGGAGGGGTTTGCCGGCAAAATCAAAGGTCGCCTGCGCGCGGTGAGCAGTGCCGGCGAGCCGTTGAACCCGGAAGTGATCCGCTGGTTCGCCGAGCAGCTGGACGTCACCATCCATGACCACTATGGCCAGACCGAAATCGGCATGGTGCTGTGCAATCACCACGGGCTGGCGCATCCGGTGCACATGGGGGCTGCCGGTTTCGCCTCGCCGGGCCACCGGATCGTGGTGCTCGATGACAACCATCAGGAACTGCCGGTGGGCCAGCCGGGGATTCTGGCCGTCGATCGCAGCCAGTCACCGATGTGCTGGTTCAATGGCTATGAAGGGTTCAACACCAAGGCTTTCGTCGGCGATTACTACTTGAGCGGCGATACCGTGGAGTTGAACGCCGACGGCAGCATCAGCTTTGTCGGGCGCAGCGATGATGTGATCACGACCTCCGGTTACCGGGTAGGGCCCTTCGATGTGGAAAGCGCCCTGATCGAGCACCCGGCCGTGGTCGAGGCTGCCGTGGTCGGCAAGCCGGACCCCGAGCGCACCGAACTGGTCAAAGCCTTTGTGGTGCTGAGTCCGCACTACCTAGGGGATGCGCAACTGGCTGAAACCCTGCGCCTGCATGTGCGCCAGCGCCTTGCGGCACATGCCTATCCGCGTGAAATCGAATTTGTCAGCGAGCTGCCGAAAACCCCGAGCGGCAAGCTGCAGCGCTTTATTTTGCGCAATCAGGAAATCGCCAAGGCCGAACTGGCTGCAAACGCCAACGTTACGGCTTAATTGTCAGGATTAGAGTTCAGGAACCCTCATGCAAATTGAAAACAAGGTGTTTATCGTCACAGGTGGTGCTTCGGGACTGGGCGCTGCCACGGCCGAGATGTTGATCAAGGCTGGCGCCCGGGTGATGCTGGTCGACATGAATGCCGAGGCGGTGGCGGCTCAGGCGGCCAGACTGGGGGATCATGCCCGCAGCGCGGTGGCCGATATCAGTCAGGCGCAGGCGGCCCAGGCGGCCGTTGACGCCACGGTAGCAGCATTTGGCGGGGTGAACGGGCTGGTCAATTGCGCGGGCATTGTGCGCGGCGAAAAGATTCTCGGCAAAAACGGTCCGCACGCCCTGGAGAGTTTCAGCCAGGTGATTAACGTCAACCTGGTAGGCAGCTTCAACATGCTGCGTCTGGCCGCTGCGGCCATCGCTGAAACCACCGCTGACGCCGATGGCGAACGCGGCGTTATCATCAATACGGCTTCGGTTGCCGCCTTTGATGGTCAGATCGGCCAGGCGGCATACGCCGCCTCCAAAGGCGCCATCGCCAGCCTGACCTTGCCCGCAGCCCGTGAGCTGGCGCGCTTCGGGATTCGGGTGATGACCATCGCTCCCGGAATTTTTGAAACACCGATGATGGCCGGCATGACGCCTGAAGTACGTGACTCGCTGGCTGCCGGTGTGCCGTTCCCGCCGCGTCTTGGCAAGCCTGCCGAGTACGCATCACTGGTGCGGCATATCCTTGAAAACAGCATGCTCAATGGTGAGGTGATCCGTCTCGACGGTGCCTTGCGCATGGCCGCCAAATAGGAGGTTTGAAATGACGATTGCCAATGATCCCGTTGTAATTGTGAGTGTTGCGCGTACGCCCATGGGCGGTTTTCAGGGTGACTTCAAAGGGCTGACGGCGCCACAGCTGGGCGCTGCGGCGATCCGTGCGGCGGTTGAGCGGGCCGGTGTGCCGGCAGACGGCGTCGAAGAAGTGCTGTTTGGTTGTGTGCTCTCGGCCGGCCTCGGCCAGGCCCCTGCGCGTCAGGCAGCGCTGGGGGCGGGGCTCGATAAGGGCACACGCTGCACCACGCTGAACAAAATGTGCGGTTCGGGCATGGAAGCCACGATTCTAGCCCACGACCGGTTGCTGGCCGGCAGTGTCGATGTGGCAGTGGCGGGGGGCATGGAGAGCATGTCCAACGCACCGTACTTGCTGGACCGCGCGCGTAGCGGCTACCGCATGGGGCATGGCCGGGTGCTGGACCACATGTTCCTGGATGGCCTTGAAGACGCTTACGACCGTGGCCGCTTGATGGGCACGTTCGCAGAAGATTGCGCCCAGGCCCACGGTTTCAGCCGCGAGGCGCAAGATGATTTTGCCGTGGCGTCACTGACCCGTGCGCAGCAGGCGATCAAAGAGGGCAGCTTCAGTGCCGAGATCGTGCCGGTGCCGGTGATGGTGGGCAAGGAGCAGCGCCTGATCAGTGATGACGAGCAGCCGCCCAAGGCCAACCTGGGGAAAATCCCCACCCTGAAACCGGCCTTTCGCGAAGGTGGCACGGTGACGGCGGCCAACTCCAGTTCCATCTCGGATGGCGCGGCAGCGCTGGTTTTGATGCGTCGCTCCGAGGCGCACAAACGTGGGCTGACGCCACTGGCAGTGATTCACGGGCATGCAGCGTTTGCCGATGAGCCCGGGCTGTTCCCGACCGCACCGGTGGGGGCGATCAAGCGTTTGATGGGCAAGACCGGCTGGGACCTGGCTGACGTCGACCTGTTCGAGATCAACGAGGCTTTTGCGGTGGTGACGCTGGTGACCATGAGTGAACTGGAGATCCCCCACGATAAGGTCAACATCTTTGGCGGTGCCTGTGCCCTGGGGCATCCGATCGGTGCTTCGGGAGCGCGGATTCTGGTGACGCTGATTTCGGCGCTGCGCCAGCGCCATCAGAAACGCGGGGTTGCCGCGATCTGCATCGGCGGCGGTGAAGCCACGGCCATTGCCGTGGAATGTCTGTACTAAGGAATTTTTATGCTGCCCACATCCGAACACTTACAAATTCGTGAAGCGGCACGCCAGTTTGCTCAGGAGCGCCTGAAGCCTTTTGCCGCTGAATGGGACAAGCAGCATCGCTTCCCGCGCGAGGCCATCGATGAAATGGCCGAACTGGGTTTCTTCGGCATGCTGGTGCCAGAAGCGTGGGGCGGTTGCGACACGGGTTATCAAGCCTATGCCATGGCCCTCGAAGAAATCGCTGCAGGCGACGGATCGTGCTCCACAATCATGAGCGTGCACAACTCGGTGGGGTGCGTACCGATTTTGACCTACGGCACCGAACAGCAAAAACGCGAGTTCCTGACGCCCCTGGCCAGCGGTGCAATGCTTGGCGCATTTGCGCTGACCGAACCGCAGGCCGGTTCGGATGCCAGCGACCTGAAAACCCGTGCCCGCCGCGAGGGCGATCATTACGTGCTCAATGGCTGCAAACAATTCATCACCTCGGGGCAAAACGCGGGGTTGGTGATTGTGTTCGCAGTGACCGATCCGGCGGCCGGCAAGCGGGGCATCAGCGCGTTTATCGTGCCCACGGACTCGCCGGGCTACAGCGTGGCACGGGTTGAAGACAAGCTGGGGCAGCATGCCTCGGACACCTGCCAGATCCTGTTTACCGACGTCAAAGTCCCGGTGGCCAATCGCCTGGGTGAAGAAGGGCAGGGCTACAGGATTGCGTTGGGTAACCTGGAAGGCGGCCGCATCGGTATCGCATCCCAGGCGGTGGGCATGGCCCGTGCAGCGTTCGAAGCGGCCCGTGACTACGCCCGTGAGCGCGTGACCTTTGGCCAGCCGTTGATTGAGCATCAGGCCGTGGCATTTCGCCTGGCGGACATGTCGACTGAAATTGCCGTCGCCCGGCAGATGGTCAGCTATGCCGCCGCGCTGCGTGACAGTGGGCAATCGGCATTGGTCGAAGCGTCCCAGGCCAAGCTGTTCGCTTCGGAGATGGCCGAGCGCGTGTGCTCCAAAGCGTTGCAAACACTGGGCGGTTATGGCTATTTGAGCGACTTCCCGCTGGAGCGGATCTATCGCGATGTGCGGGTGTGCCAGATCTACGAAGGCACCAGCGATATTCAGCGCATGGTCATTTCGCGCAATCTTTGAATCGAGGACGTTAACCATGAATTACGAAACCATTCTGCTGGATATTCACGGGCAGGTCGGCCTGATTACGTTGAACCGGCCACAGGCACTGAATGCCCTGAACGCGCAATTGGTCAGCGAAGTGAACCATGCGCTGGACCGGCTCGAAGCTGACAGCGCCATTGGCTGCATCGTCCTCACCGGCTCGAAAAAGGCTTTTGCTGCCGGTGCAGACATCAAGGAAATGGCAGAGCTGGCTTACCCGCAGATTTACCTGGAAGACTTGTTCTCGGACAGCGATCGCGTGGCCTCGCGGCGCAAGCCGATCATTGCAGCGGTGGCGGGTTTTGCCCTGGGCGGCGGCTGTGAGCTGGCGATGATGTGCGACTTTATCCTGGCCGGTGATAACGCACGTTTTGGTCAGCCGGAAATCAACCTCGGCGTCTTGCCGGGCATGGGCGGCACCCAGCGTCTGACCCGCGCCGTAGGCAAGGCCAAGGCCATGGAAATGTGCCTGAGCGGGCGTTTGATGGATGCTGTGGAAGCCGAGCGTTCAGGGTTGGTGGCCCGCGTGGTGCCGGTGGATGAGTTGCTTGATGAAGCGCTGAAAGTCGCGGCCCAGATCGCTAAAAAATCCCTGCCGGTGTTGATGCTGACCAAGGAAAGCGTGAACCGTGCGTTTGAAGTCAGTTTGTCTGAAGGCGTGCGTTTCGAGCGTCGCGTATTTCACTCGCTGTTCGCCACGCAAGACCAGAAAGAAGGCATGGCGGCGTTTGTCGGCAAGCGCGAAGCTCAGTTCAAGAACCAGTAATTACCCGCTACGGATCCTGAAACGATCAACCCCTGCAGGAGCGAGCTTGCTCGCTCCTGCAGGGACCTTTTCGCTTGACCGATCGGCCTTGCTCCACAGGCAGGCTTTTTTCACACCAGGTAATGTTTCAGCTCCCGGGCGATCACCATCCGCTGGATCTCGCTGGATCCCTCATAGATCTGGGTGATGCGCGCGTCGCGGTAATAACGCTCCACCGGGTAGTCTTCGAGGTAACCGTAGCCACCATGAATCTGGATGGCTTTGGAGCATACGAATTCAGCTATTTCCGAGGCGAACAGCTTGGCCTGCGAGGCTTCCGACAGGCAAGGCTTGCCTGCCGTGCGCAGGCGCGCCGCATGCAGGATCAGCAGCCGGGCGGCATTGAGGCGGGTCTGCATGTCGGCCAGCATGTTGGCCACACTTTGGTGCTCGATGATTGCTTTGTCGAATTGCACCCGGTCACGGGCATAACCCAGCGCGGCTTCAAAGGCGGCCCGGGCGATGCCCAATGCCTGGGCCGCAATCCCGATGCGCCCCCCTTCAAGGTTGGACAGGGCGATGGCCAGGCCTTTGCCGCGTTCGCCCAGCAGGTTGGCTTGCGGCACGCTGCAGTTGCTCAGGGTCACCGCGCAAGTGTCCGAGGCGCGGATGCCCATTTTGTGTTCCGTGCGGTCGACGATAAACCCGGGGGTATCGGTGGGGACCAAAAACGCCGAGAGGCCTTTTTTACCCAGTTCCGGGTCGGTGACGGCAAATACGATGGCCAGTTTGGCGCGCTTGCCGTTGCTGACAAATTGCTTGGCGCCGTTGATCACCCATTGGCCGTCCCGCAGTTCTGCGCGGGTGCGCAGATTGTGGGCCTCAGAGCCGGCTTGCGGCTCGGTCAGGCAAAAGCAGCCGATGGCCTGGCCGCTGGCAAGTTCCGCCAGCCAGGTCTCTTTCTGCGCTTGCGTGCCGTACTTGAGGATCGGACCGCAGCCGACGGAGTTGTGAATGCTCATCAGCGCTCCGGTGGCGCCGTCACCGGCTGAAATTTCTTCGACGGCCAGCGCGTAGGCGACGTAATCGACATAGGTGCCACCCCACTCTTCAGGCACCACCATGCCGAGCAGGCCCAGTTCGCCCAGCTTTGACACCAGCGCATCGTCGATCCAGCCGGCTTTTTCCCAGGCCTGGGCATGGGGTGCGATCTCGCGGCGGGCAAAGTCGCGGGCCATGTCGCGGATCATGATTTGTTCTTCGCTCAGTTCGATGTCCTGCATGGCTCAAGCTCCCGTCGCTTTGAAATCGGTGAAAAAACTGGCGACATGAGCCGCATCCAGGGCATCAAGGCTGGGTGGATTCCAGTGTGGTGTTTTGTCCTTGTCGATGATCAGTGCCCGCACACCTTCCATCAGATCGCCGCGGTCAAACCACTGGCGATCAAGGTGCAGCTCCAGCGCGAAGCACTGCTCAAGGGGCAACTTGCGGCCACGGCGGAGCATTTCAAGGGTGACGGCCATCGCCAGCGGTGAGCGGGTCTGCAGCAGGCTGAGCGTGTCATTGGCCCAGTCCCGGGTGTGCTCGTCGCTGACCGCGTGCAATCCGGCGACAATGCCGGGCATGTCGGGCCGGGCGAAAATCTCATCGATCCGGGCGCGGACTTTGGCCAGCGGTGGCTCCGGCAATGAGCTTACGGCGAAAGTGCCGATGAGCGTTTGCAGGTCTTCAAGGGGGGTTGTTTTCCAGGCAAGGGTGTCGAGGCATTGATCCAGTTCGGCCAGTTTTCCGCTCTCGATAAAACCATCGGCGAGGCCGCAATACAAGGCATCGCTGGCGCGCACCTGGACCCCGGTGACGCCCAGGTACGTACCGAGCTGGCCGGGCGTGCGGGTCAGAAAGTAGCTGCCGCCAACGTCCGGGAAATAACCGATCGCCACTTCCGGCATGGCCAGTTTGCTGCGTTCGGTCACCAGGCGCAGGTCAGCGCCTTGCACCAGGCCCATGCCGCCGCCCAGGACAAAACCATCCATCAAGGCAATCAGCGGTTTGGGATAGCGATGCAGTGTCAGGTCGAGGGCGTATTCCTCCTCGAAGAAGACCGTGTGCAGCGTATCGTTGTTTTGATAGCTGTCGTACAGCGAGCGGATATCGCCGCCGGCACAGAAGGCTTTTTCGCCTGCACCCCGCAGGACCACGGCGTTGACACTGGCGTCTGTCGCCCAGGCATCGAGATGGCGCTGCAGCTCACGGACCATGTTCAGGTTGATGGCATTCAGGCCGCCAGGGCGGTTCAGGGTCAGGTGGCCGATATGGTTGCGCACGTCGGCCAGGATCTCGCCCTGATGGGCTTCGACATCCTGTGCCGGTGAGGTTGAAACCTGAGCAGTCATCGCTAACTCCCTGCTTTATCTTGTTTTTAGAGTGTGTTCGCGCGCGAACGATGGTCGATGCTAACAGTGCAAATTTGCCCATTACAACCCGGATAAGTGCAGGCTTGGTGTGCAAATTTGCATGTCTGGCAGGCACAAGCGGGCATTGTTATTGCGCCAGCCAACCGCCGTCCACATTCCAGGCCGCGCCGCGCACCTGACTGCCGGCGTCACTGCATAAAAACAGCACCAGTTCGCCCAGTTGGGGCGGGGTGACGAACTCCAGCGAGGGTTGTTTTTCGGCCAGCAAGTCGTGTTGCGCCTGATAGGGATCAATGCCTTGCTGGATGCGCTGATCAATTTGCTTCTGGACCAGCGGGGTCAATACCCAGCCCGGGCAAATGGCGTTGCAGGTAATGTTGCTGGTGGCGGTCTCAAGCCCGACCACCTTGGTCAGGCCGATCACGCCATGCTTGGCGGCGACATAGGCGGCCTTGCCGACCGAGCCGACTTGCCCGTGTACGGAGGCGATATTGATGATCCGTCCCCAGCCGCGTTTGCGCATGCCGGGCAAAGCCAGTCGGGTGCTGTGGAACACGGAAGACAAGTTGATCGCGATGATGGCATCCCAGCGCTCGACCGGAAACGCCTCGACACTGGCAACGTGCTGGATTCCGGCGTTGTTGACGAGGATATCGATACCGCCGAATTCGCGCTCGGCGTAGCTGATCATGTCGGCGATTTGCGCAGGATCGCTGACGTCTGCCGGGTGGTGGCCCACTCGGGTGCCAAACTGTTCCAGCTCGGCAATCACTTTGCTGGCATCGCCAAACCCATTGAGTATCAAGTTGGCTCCGGCCTTGGCCAGACTTTGCGCGATGCCCAGGCCGATCCCGCTGGTGGAGCCGGTTACCAAAGCAGTTTTACCCTCAAGGCTCATGATCCATTCCTCAGGTGACGCACGATGGGTGCGTGAATGAAGAAACGTAGCACGAGGTGAGTACTGCGGATACGAAACGGCCCACCAAAAGGTGGGCCGTTTTCACACAGAGCCTGGGAGATTAGTCCTGGCGGCTGGTGACTTCCAGCAGGTGGTAGCCGAACTGGGTTTTAACCGGGCCTTGCACCACGTTGATTGGCGCGCTGAAGACGACGGTGTCGAATTCTTTAACCATTTGACCCGGGCCGAAAGAGCCGAGATCGCCACCCTGACGGCTGGACGGGCAAGAGGAGTTGGCTTTTGCGACTTCGGCGAAATCAGCACCGGCTTCGATTTGTGCTTTCAGTTCGTTGCACTTGTCTTCGCTGGCAACAAGGATGTGACGGGCAGTGGCTTTGGCCATGAGAGATTACTCCTTTCAAGAAAGTGCTGAGCCTACCGGATTCAGTCGGTTTTTTCTCGGCAAAGTTCCTTTGCGCAACGGGAGGCCTTGCAGTCTCCCGGTTGCGCTGCAGTCTGCCGGGCAACGGTTCAGGCGATGGCCTTGATCGCGTTGCGTTGTGCCTGCAGTCGGGCGGCGCCAGTGCGCAGCATGCGTTCGGTGGCATCCCATCCCAGGCAACCATCGGTCACGGACACCCCGTAGCGCATGTTTGAGCCCAGCGGCTGGCAACCCTCGAAAAGATGGCTTTCGAGCATCATGCCAATCAGTGAGTTATCGCCCGCCAGCCGCTGCTGGAGTACATCGTCGAACACGGCCGGTTGGCGCAGCGGGTCTTTGCTGCTGTTGGCGTGGCTGCAGTCAACCATCACCCGGCTAGGTATGCCGCTCTTTTCCAGGCCGGCCCGCGCCTTGGCGACACTGGCGCGGTCGTAGTTAGGACCGCTGTGGCCGCCGCGCAGCACCAGGTGGGTATCCGGGTTGCCGGGGGTCAGGAGGATTGCCGGGTGACCCTGTTCGTCCACACCGAAATGGCGATGACTGTGGGCTGCAGAGCGCATGGCATCACAGGCAATGGCCACACCGCCATCCGTACCGTTTTTGAAGCCTACGGGCATGCCCAGGCCGCTGGCCATTTCGCGGTGGATCTGCGACTCGGTGGTGCGCGCGCCAATGGCGACCCAGCCCAGCAGGTCGTCGAAGTATCCGGCGGCAATCGGTTGCAGCAGCTCGGTCGCAACGGGCAGGCCCATGCGCAGCATTTCAAGCATCAGTTCGCGTGACAGGGCAAGGCCGTGGGCCATGTCGTCCGTACCGTCCAGGTGCGGGTCGTAGGCAAGGCCTTTCCAGCCGACGGTGGTCCGTGGTTTTTCGACATAAGCGCGCATGACCAGCAGCATGTCATCGCGCAGCTCATGCGACAGCGCGGCCAGGTTGCTGGCGTACTCAAGGGCGGATTGCGGGTCATGGATGGAGCAGGGGCCGACGACAATCAGCAGGCGGGAGTCGTCACCGTTGAGAATGGCGCGGATGGCCTGACGCTGGTCATGCACCCGGGCGCTCAGCGTGTCGCTGAGGGGCAGCTGTTGTTTGAGCTGCGAAGCGCTGGGCAGGCGCTGGGTCAAGACGGCTTTGACGGCGTTGTGTGAAGCGGACAGAGCGGATACGGATGCGTTCATGGTGTGGGCTTCCTGGGCAGACGGCGGGTTTTCCCGCGCGCTCGGCCCTAGTGGGGTGTTCGACAATTGGCCGGGCTGGCTGTGAGTGCATGCGTGCCACCGATGTGGGTCCGTTCGGAGGCGGCAGACTGTCCCGAACGACGGCTGATAAATCGCCATGCAGTGCAAAGGTCGAAGCGGTAATAAGTGACGTAGTTCATGGGGTGATTCCTTAAATTAATAAAATGTCGGGGCCTGAAAAAACAAAACCCCCGGTCGGGAGGCCGACCGGGGGTGAGAATTCTCTGGTAGGCGACCCGTAAAAGTGGGCGCCGGTTGGGTATCAGGCGCGCCAGTGGCTAAACCAATACCCAAAATAAAATCGTGCAGCAGAGAGCGTGTTGTTCGCGCACACAGTAGCAGCCGGACGCTGGGCGCCTGCGGACGTGCAACCTGTATTAACGTGATGCAACATGAGTTATCTCCACTGAATGTTTCGCAGCTTACGCGAGCCGGGCCGGGGGATTCAACAGAAAAATGAACTGAGTGTACGCTTGGCCTTCACGTTCTCTGACCGTCTGTGCAGGGGATCTGTTACAGCGGTCAGTTAATCAGGCGGCCGGCTCAATTAAGCGCATACTCAATGCAGATCGTCACGTTCGGCTTCTTCTGATACTGAAGCCTGAGCCGGGATGATGCCGTCTTTCATGCCCAAAAGAACCGCTACTTTATGGGCCTCACCGCGCTTTCCCTTTTTACGCCCAGCGAGCACTTGATAAGTGGTGGCCGGGTCGACGCCATGCTCTCGAGCGAACTCTTGAACGGACTTCCCCTGATGATCCAGCCATGCCTTGGCTTGTGCGGCAGTACGAATTCCGGTCATAGTTCAAAACCGTTCAAAATTGTTTGATATTTATCGATTATACCATCCTCGCGGGTGTTTAAAATGGGATCTTACATCCAAATGAGTGGAATTGGTTCGCGGTTGCGGCAAGAGAGAGAGCGCCTTGGGTTGTCGCAGAAATCTTTTGGTGAAATCGGTGGTGTTGAGGCAAACGCCCAAGGCAAGTATGAGAATGGTGATCGTGCGCCAAAGGCAGATTATTTGTCCCGTGTCGCAGAGCGGGGTGTAGATGTCCTTTATGTACTGACCGGCTGTCACACGCCGACCCAGCTCGATAACCTCAGCCAGGTCGAAGAGAAAGTGCTCGTCAGTTATAGGGTGTTGCACAAGGAGGATCAGGATGCCATCCGCCGGCTGACTGTGACGCTGGCCGAGCTTTCGGTATCTCGCCCGGTCAAAGGCAGCAGTGGAATGGGTGAAAGTTGATCGGGGATCGGTCAGTCGATGTGTTTTTGATTATCAGCGAATGAGTTGACGCAGGTAGGTAGGTTGGTTGAATGGTTTTTTGCTAAGGTGTCGACATTCAACCAAGACCAATTGCGAGGTGTCGACTTGATTCGGGTTCTAGTGGTCGATGATCACGATCTTGTGCGTACAGGCATCACTCGTATGCTGGCTGATATCGAAGGCCTGCTGGTGGTCGGTCAGGCCGAGTCCGGTGAAGAGTCATTGCTCAAGGCTCGCGAGCTCAAGCCCGATGTGGTCTTGATGGATGTGAAGATGCCGGGCATCGGCGGCCTTGAGGCCACACGCAAAATGATGCGCAGCCATCCCGACATCAAGGTGGTTGCCGTCACTGTCTGTGAAGAAGACCCCTTTCCGACGCGTCTGCTGCAAGCGGGCGCTGCCGGATACATGACCAAGGGTGCAGGCCTGGCCGAAATGGTCCACGCCATACGCCAGGTGTTTGCCGGTCAGCGCTATATCAGCCCGCAAGTGGCGCAACAGTTGGCACTGAAGTCCTTTCAGCCGGCCAGTGATTCCCCTTTCGATGCCTTGTCTGAACGCGAAATCCAGATCGCGCTGATGATTGTCGGCTGCCAGAAGGTCCAGGTGATTTCGGACAAACTGTGTTTGTCCCCCAAGACCGTGAACACTTACCGCTATCGGATTTACGAGAAGCTTTCAGTCAAGAGTGACGTTGAGCTGGCCTTGCTGGCAGTCCGTCACGGCATGGTCGATGCCGGTTGAAACATGACTGACGTGTTTGATTCCAGTGCTTTCCTGTCGACCTGCAGCGGTCGCCCTGGCGTGTATCGCATGTTTGATGGCGATGCGCGGCTGTTGTACGTGGGCAAGGCCAAGAACCTTAAAAAACGCTTGGCCAGCTACTTCCGCAAAACCGGGCTGGCGCCTAAAACCGCTGCGCTGGTGGGGCGCATCGCGCAAATTGAAACCACCATCACCGCCAATGAGACCGAGGCGCTGCTGCTCGAGCAGACCCTGATCAAAGAGTGGCGCCCGCCGTACAACATCCTGTTGCGGGACGACAAGTCCTATCCCTATGTGTTTTTGTCCGATGGAGACTACCCGCGGCTGAGCATTCACCGTGGCGCCAAGAAGCTGAAGGGCAAGTATTTCGGGCCCTATCCCAGCGCAGGGGCGATCCGGGAAAGCCTGAGCCTGCTGCAGAAAACCTTTCTGGTCCGTCAGTGCGATGACAGCTACTTCAAGAACCGCACCCGCCCGTGCTTGCAGTACCAGATCAAACGCTGCAAGGGGCCGTGTGTCGGGCTGGTGGATCCTCAGGTGTACGCCGAGGATGTGCGTCACTCGGTCATGTTCCTTGAGGGACGCAGCAGTGCCCTGACCGATGAGCTCAATGCAGAAATGGAGCAGGCGGCCAGTACCCTCGATTTTGAACGTGCTGCCGAGGTGCGTGACCAGATATCGTTGCTGCGGCGGGTTCAGGATCAGCAGAGCATGGAAGGCGGTACCGGTGATGTCGATGTCATCGCGGCTTTTGTAAACCCCGGTGGCGCATGCGTGCATTTGATCAATGTGCGCGGCGGGCGGGTGTTGGGCAGCAAGAATTTCTTCCCGCAAGTGGGCATTGAGGAAGACGTGGCCGAAGTCATGGCGGCCTTTCTCGGGCAGTACTACATCAGCAGCCCCGAGCGCGACCTGCCGAGCGAATTGATCGTCAACGTGGAGCACGAAAGCTTCGGGGCGATCATTGACGCGATTGAGGCTTTGCGCGGGCGGGAAATGGCCATCAGCTACCGCGTGCGCGGCACCCGGGCCCGCTGGCAGCAACTGGCGGTCACCAACGCCGAGCAGGCCCTGGGGGCTCGCCTCACCAATCGACTGCACGTGGCCGCCCGTTTTGAGGCCCTGGCGCAGGTGCTGAAGCTCGATGAAGTCCCCCAGCGCCTTGAGTGCTATGACATCAGTCACTCCAGTGGCGAGGCAACGGTTGCCTCCTGCGTGGTGTTTGGCCCTGAAGGCCCGATCAAGTCGGACTATCGACGCTTCAACATCGAGGGTGTCACTCCGGGCGATGACTACGCCGCCATGCATCAGGCCCTGATGCGCCGCTTCAGCCGGCTCAAGGAAGGGGAGGGCAAGCTGCCGGACATCCTGCTGGTCGATGGTGGCAAGGGGCAGTTGTCCATGGCGCGGGATGTGCTCAATGAACTGGCGATCCCGGACCTTATCCTGCTGGGTGTCGCCAAGGGGGCAACCCGCAAGGCGGGTTTTGAAACCCTCTATCTGAACGATGCGGCCCATGAGTTCACCTTGAAAGGCGACTCTCCGGCCTTGCATTTGATCCAGCAGATCCGTGATGAAGCTCACCGGTTTGCTATTACCGGACACCGGGCGCGACGCGGAAAAACCCGGCGAACGTCAACCCTGGAAGGCATTGCAGGGGTAGGGCCGACACGGCGGCGTGATCTGTTGAAACATTTTGGTGGATTACAGGAGCTGACTCGTGCAAGCATCGACGAGATCGCCAAAGCACCCGGGATCAGTAAAAAGCTCGCTGAGTTGATTTATGCAAACCTGCACAGCGAGTAGAATGCCCCTTCACCTCGTAGCCAGTTGTGCCGATGAATATCCCTAATTTGATCACCGTACTACGCGTTCTACTGATTCCTTTCTTCATTCTGCTGTTCTACCTTCCCTACAGCTGGAGTTATGTTGCCTCCAGCTCAGTCTTCGCATTTGCGGCGGCGACGGACTGGCTCGACGGATACCTGGCCAGGCGACTGGAGCAAAGTACGCCGTTTGGCGCTTTTCTCGACCCGGTCGCCGACAAGTTGATGGTGGCGGTTGCCCTGGTTTTGCTGGTGCAGGAGCATCACAACGTATGGCTGACGCTGCCTGCCGCCGTGATCATCGGCCGTGAGATCGTCATTTCGGCCCTGCGTGAATGGATGGCCGAACTGGGCGCCCGGGCACAGGTTGCCGTATCGAACATGGGCAAATGGAAAACCGCGGCGCAGATGCTGGCCCTGATTATTTTGCTGGCCAACCCCTCGGACTTCAGCTTCTGGGTGCTGGTGGGTTATGCGCTGTTGCTGGTGGCGGCGGGGCTGACTCTGTGGTCGATGCTTCAATACTTGCGGGCCGCCTGGCCGCATTTGAAGACCACCTCCACAAAATAAATAAAACTTTTTGAATCAAGGGCTTGACGCACACTTTCATTTCTATAGAATGCCCAGCACCAAGACGCGGGAATAGCTCAGTTGGTAGAGCACGACCTTGCCAAGGTCGGGGTCGCGAGTTCGAGTCTCGTTTCCCGCTCCAAATATTGCGCTGCAGAGTTCCACTGAATTCTGTAAGTGATTGAAATCAGGACCTTCGGGTCCTTTTTTCGTTCCGGCGGGAACCACTGAAATCCAGCACCATCCAGTGTTTTTAAGTCCTGAATTGAGTCCTGAATGAGAGTCTTGAATTCGGACGCGCACTGAATCGGTTTGTTGCTGGAGCAGCTTGGATAGCGAGATGAGCATCTGGCCCTGACTCTGATCAGGAGCTCGCTATGGCACTCTCGGATACCACCGTTCGGCAAGCCAGAATTACCGGCAACGATTACTCCCTCGGCGATACGGATGGGCTTGCGCTCAATGTGACGGCCCGAGGGGGAAAGATCTGGTATTTCAGGTACTACTGGGCAGGCAAGCAGAAGCGCATGTCCCTGGGTAGTTACCCGCAGATTAGTCTCAAAGAAGCGCGTGGACGCCGTGATGAGGCGCGAGCCTTGGTTGCTCAAGGCATCAATCCTTATGAGCATCGTAAACAGCAGCGTCGTTCTGTTCGTAATGCAGCAGAGCACACCTTTGAAGCGGTGTTTGATCAATGGGTCGCGTTCCGCAGGCTGAGCCTGAAGGAGGGGCGCCAGAGCACACTCTCGCAGATCTTGAGAATCTTTAAAAAAGATGTTCTGCCAACGCTCGGCCGGCGCTCCATCTACGACATCAATCGCCACGACTTGATGCACCTACTGAGCGGAATCGAACAGCGCAAGGCCTTAACAACAGCCGAAAAATGTCGGACCTGGTTCAAGCAATTGTTCCGATACGCCCTGGTGAAGGTGGAGGGGCTTGACCAGAATCCCGCGTCGGACCTTGATGTGGTCGCGCTTCCCAGACCCCCTGTCGCACACAATCCCTTTCTTCGTATGGACGAGCTGCCTGCATTGCTGGCCGTGCTTCGAGGTTACGGTGGTGCAAACCAAACACGACTAGGTCTTCGCTTGTTGCTGCTAACGGGGGTGCGTACCGGCGAGCTGCGCTTGGCGACGCCCGATCAGTTTGATCTGGATCAGCGGTTGTGGATCATCCCGCCGGAAGTGGTGAAGCAGCTTCAGTTGGGCATGCGCAAGGCGGGGAAACAGACCTCAAACATACCGCCTTACATCGTGCCGTTGTCGGTCCAGGCGCTTGAAATAGTGCGCCAGATGCTGAGCCAAGTTGTCCCCGCGCAGCGTTATTTGTTCGCGCACCGGAGCGACCTAAGCAAGCGCATTAGCGAGAACACCTTGAATGGAGCGTTGCGTCGAATGGGGTATGCCGACCAACTGACCGGGCATGGGATGAGGGCCACGATTTCGACGGCGCTTAACGAGATTGGCTACCCCAAGGTATGGGTCGATGCGCAGCTTTCTCATGCCGATTCAGACAAGGTGAGTGCGGCCTACAACCACGCGGAATATGTCGAGCAACGTCGGACCATGATGCAGGATTGGGCGAATAGATTGGACCTTTGGGGGCAGGGTAAACCGAAAGCAGCAAGCTCTCCGCTGACTATTCGTTTGGAGGGCGCAGCTTCGCTGCCCTTACTGGAAAACGCGAAGGGAAATGCCGTTCTGTACAGCAGCAGCTTTGCAGCGGCGACCTCATCGACGATGCTGGTCAGTAGCGAGAAAGACCCCATTGGGCCCAACCAATCGCCTGTCGTGCCCGCTCCAATACGGACTGAAAAACCTCACAAATCTCACGTGTCTGAAATCCAGCGCGAACGGGCCGAAATGTTGGCCACGTTTGAAGCTTCGAGTAATTTGCCGCTGCTGGTCTTCGCCAGACTGGCAGGCAAATCCCGCGATCAGATCAATCGTGATATTAAGGCTCGACGTCTTCTGTCCCTGAGCTTGGGGAATCGTGGTCAGCGCATTCCGGACTGGCAGCTTGATCCGTTACGGCACAAGTTGGTACTCACGGTATTAACGCGGTCTCCGGATGTGGATGCATGGAGGCTTTATCGGACTCTGTGTGAACCTCATGAGCGACTAAAGGGTCATTCGCCAATCGATGGGCTCACCATGGATAATTTCGAAATTACCGCGCGGATTGTCTGCAGGACCCTGGGCTCGAGCCGAGTTGCTGTCTTCGAGCGGTGACAACGGATGTAGCCGCTGGCTTGAGTGCATCTGGCGCGGGCTGCTCCAGGATACGTGGAATTTACAAGTCACCTGATGTGTTGGAGAGGGTCGGAAAGAGGCTTCTATTGCGCAGAAGGACACCATTTGGCAGTATCCCGCCCCCGCATTTTCTTGTCAGCTCTCCATCCCTCTCATTTGGGGGCTGCGTCTTGGAGATGGTGGGCAACCCGGCCTCGTACCGGGTTTTTTATTCGTCCGGCAAGCATGGCTGGCGGCGAAACTTGGAATATCCAACTACCCCATGTATGGGGTGCTAGGGGTCGAGTGTTCGAATCACTCCGTCCCGACCATATAATTCAATGACTTAGCCCAACCTGAAAAGGTTGGGCTTTTTCATGTCTAAAAAAATACTCCCACATTTACTCCCACGGATATTCTGGAACTTTTGTGAGTTAGCGGGAAATTTAGTGCGAATGACGTGTCGTGCTCCGCGAATCAGAGCGCTGGGGGAAAATTAGCCAGTGATCGACTGGATTTCGACGGTGTAGAACATTGGCGAGAGCCCGGCCAAAGCCCTCCAGTATCACTTGTGCTTAATGGTCTACAGCATCTGGCACTGCATGAGTTGAAATGCCGTCGACCAGGGCCCGCCTGTTGGCTCACTAATAAGGCTATATTGCTGCATAAAGTCTGAGCTCAGAAACCTTAGCAGCTGATCGCTTCCTCGCGAAAGAAAACGCGGCACCAACAGCTACATCACCTGCGCGCGACGATGTGACCTCTCATGCTGGACAACCTGAGCATGGGGGAATAACGTGCGAAATTGCATATCACCATCGACGGTAAATGCCAAGGAGCGCTGATGAGTTATGGAATTTTCGGTGGCGCTTACCGCCCCCAGGCACCGGTGAAACACAAAGTATTCGTGAGCTACCATCACCACGGTGACCAGGCTTACTACAACGCTTTTTCAAACGCATTTCATGATACCTACGATGTGATCTACGACAATTCCCTTGAGCGCAGCATCGATAGCGATGACGTCAATTACGTGATGCGCCGTATTCGGGAAAATCACATCACCGGCACGTCCTGTACGATCGTACTTGTTGGCGCAGAAAGCCCAAAGCGGAAGTACATCGATTGGGAAATCTCGGCGACACTTGAAAAAGGTCACGCCCTGATTGGCGTACGCCTACCCACTGCGCGTTTGACCCCTGACAATCAATATGTCCTCGTCCCTGATCGGCTTCTTGACAATATCAACTCCGGCTTCGCATCGTGGCTTACGTGGGAGCAAATCACAGCTGGTACAGCCCAGCTTGGTCAGCACATTGCAGAGGCAAAAAACCGAAGTGTTTCGAAAATTCATAACACTCGGACACGCCGTGTCCACAACGGGTAAGCGAATATGACTGACTCAACGCGCCCGTTCCTTGTGGTGTACGTCGTATGGCACCCGGCTTTTGCAGACGGCCCCATCATCGCTGAGATCCTTCGACAACATTTTCGTCGGAAGTTATACGAAAATGTCGCGGGAGGTACTGGGCTTAGCGTCATATACCGATACGTTGTGGCGCCGGAATCCGCGCAACCTCTACCAATTGACCTAGAGGACGCTGACACTGCCGCCATTATCGTCCTCGTAGACAACAACCTGGTTGGCGATGCAGCTTGGACGGGGTATGTGCGAGAACTTTGCGATCGGACCGAAGCGGCGGGCTTAGGAACGAGGGTTTTTCCTGTAGAAATTGACATCGGCGTGTTAACGCACCTAGGAACGGATGAACAAGCGTTGCTCTGGGCGCGTTGGGAGGGAGGGCTGGTCGAGCGTGGACGTCGATTGATTTCTGCATTAACGTACGCGTTTTGCCGTTTGTTACGGCATTATCTGGAGCACCTCTCGCGCCCCGAAGAGGATGAGGCAGCACTTGAAGCCTACCTAAAGAAGGTACAAATATTCCTTAGCCATTCAAAGCACGACCAGCATGGCGAAGAGATTGCCCGAAGTATCCGAAGCAGGCTTTACAACACTCCAGGGATGGACAGTTTTTTCGATGTCTACGACATTCCAGCAGGCCTTCAGTTTCAGAAAGTGCTGCTCCACAAGGTTCGCGTGAGCGCGATGGTCGCCATCCACACTGATTCTTACTCCTCACGTGAATGGTGTAGAAAAGAAATTATTGAGGCAAAGCGCTGGCATGTACCTCTTGTCGTAGCCAACAGTATTAGCGACATTGACGAGCGTGGCTTCCCTTACATGGGCAACGTCCCGGTGGTCCGGCTGGAACCCGGCGGCACCGATCGTATTGACTTCGTGATTGCCCATCTGCTTGACGAGGTTCTGAAAAATTTTTTATGGCGTTGCCGCATTACGCTAGAGCTAGCGGAGGGAAATCTCGATCCCGCGGTCATTTTCGTGCCCAGGCCACCAGAGCTTATCTCACTTGCCAGTCTACCATCCGAGGCGGATGTACCAAATCCGATGATTGTTTATCCGGATCCGCCACTTAGTGCAGAAGAAGAGCGGCTGTTCGCAGAGATATCACCACGGGTTCAACTGCGCAGCCTGACCGAATGGAAAGCAGGGGCTGTGCGATGAGTTACCAAGAAGTTCTCGGTCGGAAGACCATTGCAATTTCAATTTCGGAAAGCCCAGACATGCCGGCTTTAGGTCTGTGCGACGAACATTTGCGAGACGCTATGGCCGAGATAGCTCGTCATTTGCTCGCGCTCGGGGCGAGGCTGGTCTACGGAGGGGATCTACGTCAACATGGATTCAGCGATCTACTATTCGAGCTTGTAGCCCGGCATCGTCGAGATGCTGATGAGGGTGACAGCCGGATCGGAGTAAAAAACTATCTTGCTTGGCCGGTCCATGTTCTGCAGGCACTTGCTGACCTGAAAAAGCAGATCGTTGAAGTTCAAGACTTTGCGGAGCTAGTTTGCCTACGAATTGACGGTAGCGGGTTACCCGTTGAGGAGCGCTGCGGTCTTCCGTCTCAAGTGCCTACAGAGCAAGAGTGGGCAGATGGGCTTACGTCAATGCGTACCACCATGATGTCGGACTCCGACGCAAGAATAATTGTTGGTGGTCGGATAGAAGGCTACAAGGGGACTATGCCGGGTATTGCCGAAGAGGCGCTTATATCGTTGAGGGCCGGCAAGCCGATTTTTCTAGTCGGCGGTTTTGGAGGCTGTACTCGCGACATCGCCGAGATCTTAGGTCTTATACCACCCCGCATTACGTCCAATCCTGTATGGGCTCATTGCGACGAGTTCGCGGCATTCACTGTGGCGAACCTTAACAATGGTTTGACCAGTGAAGAAAATGCAACGCTCGCATCAACCCCGCACGTTGACCAAGCAATCACTCTCATCCTTCGCGGGCTGATGCAATTGACCAAGTCAGAGGGTTCAGAGGTCGAGAAATAGTGCCTGACTGAAAAAGTACGCTTATACGATCTACCGATTCATTCTTCGTTATTGGCTGCGGCTCGTTGACCGTACTTTCGCATATCCCAGCAGCCACGGATTTAACTTTATAGAGTTGCCCAGAATCATTAATCGGGTGAGCCTGATATAGGGAACGCCCAACGTATCGTCGCCAAAATTAAAGGTTAGCGTGCGCAGGATGACTAGTTTAATCGCAAGCAATACACCGGACCAGCAAGCCGCGCACTACTTGCTCTCAGAACTGCGTACTCGCATTGCGGTGCAACAACTGCCCTATCAATATGGCATAGAAGCTAGAGCCCTCGAAAGTCTTTGGGAAATATTTGGCTTATCGAGGGAAGCCATGAAAACCTATCCGGGCTGCCAGGAATTTTCGCAACTCACTACAGATATGTTGAATGTTGACCTAAGGCCTGTCACGGCGAAGTGGCACCGTGCTCATAAAGCTGGCCTGCTTGATTCTAAGGATGGCGCTAACGACTTTCGCGTGGATCTTGCTTCACTACAAGTAAAACTGGTCTCATTTTGTGAGTCCTTGCAAATAATGGCTTACGGCACAAAACAAACGGATCGAAAAACTCCGTCGGTTATCGACGACGAGGATATAAAGGGTTGTTTTGCGCCGGTAACCTTTGGCATAAATAAATTTGGTTCGGGAAGCATCGCGAATGCAGATGATATAAATTCAACAGAAGAGGCGGAAATCAACGCACGCCGAAATCACTACGGAATAGACAAGCCAGTAGGGGAGGATGCTGTGGGCATGTCACTGTCAGGAGGCGGTATAAGATCGGCAACGTTCTGCTTGGGAGTTGTCCAGGTAATTGCTGAGCGGGGTCTGATGAAAGAGTTTGATTATCTTTCAACCGTTTCAGGAGGAGGCTACATCGGAAGTTTTATTACATCCATCATAGGGGGTGGAAAAGATTATTCCGATATAGGCAAACCTTATGGGCCGGATACTGAGCAAATACGGTACGTGCGTCAGAATGCTAAGTATTTGAGTGCCGCCGATTTTAAGAAGCGTTGGTCCATGGTTACAGGAACGATGGCTGGTCTAGTATTAAACTGGTCCGCGCCGGTGTCTATTTTGGCCATACTAGCACTGTTAGGGAATTTACTTGCCACACATTTTTCGGAAAGCATATGGTTATCTATAGCTGCCGTCCTAGCTAGTATTACTGTGTCATTGACAGCGATCTACGGATTTACGCTACGTTTTAATGTGGGGGCGCGACTAGCAAGTCAAATACTGGCGTGGGCCGCGGGCTGTACACTTTTTACATTGGCTGGTTTTGTTAGTGAAAAAGGTTACGACTTATTTTCAGTAGCGTTATCGTCGCACTGGGAGATATCTGGATATATGGCTGTTTGGGTGATCGTCACGCCAGCAATTGCAAGATTTCTGCCCATGTTTCGTGCGGCCACGACAAAAACACTAATATTGAATGGCGCCATATTGGCATCGGGCGCCATCGTACCTTTACTTGCCCTGGCAACGTACTATCTTTTACGCATAGTTGGCTCTATGCCCCCAGAATCGGCCCCCGTTCTGGCTTGGGCCCCCGAATGGTTTGTCGGCACCAATGTGCTAATCAGTCTGGCAGTTTTTTCCGGGGTTGTGGCAATGTTTCTTGATGTAAATTCAACCGGTCTGCACAAGTTGTATCGAGACCAACTCTCTAATACCTTCGTGCAAGAATCAGAGGAAGTTAGGCAACTTCCACTTAGCTCTGTAAATATGGCGCACAAAGCACCTTATCACATCATAAACGCAACCATTAATTTGCCGTCTAGCAGGAATCGTACGCTCAGGGATCGAAGAGGCGACTTTTTTATATTTTCAAAACATTGGGCAGGGTCAGCTGCAACGGGGTATGAGCGAAGCACAAGTTGGACTAGTAATGGTAAGGAAATTGATCTTTCGACAGCAATGGCAATTTCTGGCGCCGCAGCCTCGCCACAGATGGGGAAAAGCTCAATACCAACCTTGTCTGCATTATTGACATTGCTAAACGTTCGCCTTGGTTATTGGATCAAAAATCCTAAAACTGTGCAGCGAGGCTCGCCTGGATTTCGGTGTCTCCTTCGAGAGATGACAGGTTTCGGAATGAGCGAGGAAAAACCGTGGCTTAATTTGTCCGACGGTGGCCATATAGAAAATATGGGCATATATGAGTTACTGAGGAGGCGTTGCAAGTTTATAGTGTGTGTCGATGGCGAAGCAGACCCTCGATCAACTTTTGAAGGGCAATTAACACTTGTTCGGCACGCCCAAATCGACTTTGGGGTACGCCTTGAGCCAAGGCTTGACGATATTCGGCTTGATCCCAAGTCGAATTTCAGCCGAACGCATTCCCATCTATTGAGAATACACTACCCTGCAACTAGCCCCGATCATCAGCCAGATATTGGTCTGATGTTGTATCTTAAGCTCTCGCTTACAGGTGATGAAACAGAGTTGCTCAAACGTTATCGCTTAGTAAGCCCGGAGTTTCCTCATGAAGCAACTACCGACCAGTTCTATAGCGAGGAGCAGTTTGAAGCATACAGACAGTTAGGCGTGCACGTAGCTGAAGGTGTATTTTCGTCTGCCCTGCTAACCGAAAACCCTAATCCTACGAATATAGATAGTTGGTTTATGCAACTTGCAAAAAACATGCTTGAACCTACACGTTAACGATTCAGGCAGACTGCAAGCCAGAAAACTCATTGTCCTACGCAATCTGGCCTATTCCTCCCGCGTTCATTGCGATGCCCGACAATGCTTCGGGCTCGCAAAAAAAGCGAAGACGACTTTTTATGCAAAGTCACATCAGTTGTTACTGAGAGTTACTTTGTCACCTTTGACTGAGTATCTTGACTTCGCCGCATCGAAGTCAAACGGATCACCGTACAAAATATTAGGCTGAAATCCCTCCTCCAAGAAAGAAATTAGAGGTTGGGCTTTAGTGCCTGCGAATGTTCTATGGGCTCTCCGATTTTCATAGCCCATCTCTCGAAGAATACCAGTCGGGATTTCAATCGCGGCGGCGCCAAAGTAAAAAAAATAATCGGATAATAGAACAGCGTTAGTTCGAGTATCAGTTTTTATGTTGTGAGGATTCGGGGAGCCGTCGGAATAGCTATGATGAGAGTTGGATTGCTGCCATTCATTTTTCAATTGATGGTAAATATTGTCTCCGACAATCATTTTTTTACTGCCGTTGCGGACTGGTTTTTTATCCCTATACAAAGGGTTTGTCCAGTACTCGTCATAGGTAACAGAGTCGGAAACTCTCATCGCAAATACACAACGGCCTGTGGCACGTAACCGCGAACCACCCATCCCGATAACCCAGTCTCCCACTTTTGCTACTCGTCTTATATCAGGTTTGCATGTAGCAAGTGTGCAGAAGTTGTGGAATGGATTTGGGGCAAATCCAAAGTCCCGCGCAACGACATAAATATAAGCCTTCGACATATCTAACACTCAGAATTAGCAGCAGCGTTGACGGATGATCGATCGGAGCCATCCGGATTTTCGAAGGTGTTTTCCCCACCATCAATAGCTTTTTGAATGCTCTCAGAATTCCAGCCTACAATTGCCGAGGCGTATTTTTCAAGACTTTCAGGTATATCTGAGTCTTTGCCACCTTGCTCGTAGACCCCAACAATCCTTTTTCCTTGAGCATGTGCTTGGTTGATTTCCCAGTTAACCCAAGGTCTTGCGTGGGTCTGCTGCCCAATCAAAACGACAACAGTAGACGCCCAGGCAATTTTTATACGGAGCAGGCGCTTGATAACGGAATCTTTAACTAGTCCTCGGTCTAGTCGATCCTGGTTGGCGGGTTTCGCACGAATCGAACTATTGCGAACATCCCAGCCCTTGGACCCAAGAAGACCTGTAAGCTTATCAACTACTGCATCATCTCGATGATGGTGGCTTATAAATAGATGTCGCCGCTGCCCCGAATTGCTCATAAAAATATCCCCACCGATGCGAAAATTATTGTCTACGAGTTATTTTAACTATGACATTTATTAAAATTTAGTAGCATAGCAGGCCGTCTAGCACCTCGACTAGGCCCGCGCTGCGCGACTGAAAATAGAAAGGAAGGAAACAGGATGAGTCATATCTTGGCCTCCTGCCATTGTCCGACCGCAATCCTTAATAAGGCTTGCGGGTAGACCTTCCTCCGCGCTGCGTCATAATCCCAGATAGGTCAGTTTTTTTGCGTCCTGATCTACTAGTATTCTCCCGCCATTAGACTGTAAAACCTGTCGCCATACCTCGAAACCAAGCAGAATTGCTCGCTGCCACTCACCGAGAGACCTTTCTCGGACCTCGAGAAGCGACGTCACTCCCTTGATCGTACGTAAAAGTTTGTAATCCAATTCGCTGACCCCATCGAGCCAATTATGCTCTTTTGCATAGTCGAACACCAAGGCTGCCACACCCTCGTCCAAAACTTGGGCTCTACCGCCATCCTGCACCTCGTCCACCTTAGGAACACTCTTGCGTTTTCGTTTCATAAGTTTACGAATAACAGGCGACCAGCCTAGTACCGCGACATACGCGAGATGGAAAACGTCATGAAACCGATAGCCATCAGGGTCATCGGCGTTATCAGTAAGGTCATCACCGATTTTTTCACCGTTGACGCGCATTTGGATCTTTGTATGACCGTCAACCACGACCTCGCTGAGTTCAACCTCAAAATATCTAGGCAATCGCTCTGGTTCTTCGAACTCAGCATCAAAAATAACCGACCTAGTGTCTTGGGGGCCCCAGCGGCCCTTGGATTTTTCCAAGTTTTGCTGAGCAATATCGTCAAGTTTTAGACCAAACTTCTCTGCGACGTTTGCGATGTACCATAGTAAATCCCCCAACTCCTCTGATACCCGCTCCCTGAATAAGAGATGAGAGTCGCCGTCTCTGAGGTGTTTCTTATACTCGCTGAGCAATTCACCGGTCTCACCCGCCAGCCCAAGCAGCGGCACTACAAGATTGGTCCCTGCGTCGCTTGTGTTTTGTCGCGAAGGTACGCGATCAGTCGCCTGAGCCTCTCGCTGATAAGTATTCAAATCCATTACGAGCTACCTAAGTCCAGTGTTGACAGGGAAAAAGATCTATTGATTTTATCATGCTCCAAAGATGTGTCCCCCCCTAAGAGGTCCAACTCAATCTTCGAATTGATGCCCCACTTGGGCGGATACCAAGGCCTGTCCAGAGTTCCAGTGGGCGAAAATTTCTGCTTGATGCGAGTCCGCCCCGAGATGCCGGTTACGCTTGGATGTGCGACCCGTGCATATTTGTCGACCTCACAGAAAAGATTCTGGCAGTCGATCAATTGCAATCGACGCCCCCACAAAGACTGAAATTTGATGCCGAGCCTCTCAAATTCTTGTTCCTGGTTTTCCGCCATCAACCGGATCAGCTGAGACTCATTTAGGCCCGCGCTATCGCTGAAGCACTTCCTTAGGCCGTCGCGAGCACCAGGACCTGGTATGACGAAGTCCATCTCGGAGAAGTCTGTAACCTCGCTGTAATTAATGTCAGTCACAAATTGATATGCTAAGAAGTTTCCAACTGTTGGATAGCTTTTAAGTAGCTCGAATGCATTTTGCATTTTAGTTAAACGTGACAGTTGGCCAGCAAGGTCGTCAGCCATCATGCGTTCCAGCAAACGTAAATGGTTTTGGTGTTTGGCAGGATAACCAAAGGTGGAGCCGCCGGGTGGCATTATGTAGGCGGCTGAATAGATTCGCCCACCGGCTCTCATTGCTTGCCTCAAAACGTTATCATAATGCTCAAATTTGTAATTTTTAAAAGTGATTTCGCCAAAAGTATGCTCAAGCAAGTTCCATGTTTCGATCTTGTTGAATAGCTTAAACAGTAAAGTACGAAACAGCACCTCGGATGGCGAGTTTGGAAGGTCGTCGCGGTAGATTACATGCCTTATAAGAAACTGGCTGACTCGATCCGAAGCACGATACGCGTTTGTAAATTTATGAATAGCAATAACTGGATCGGCTGTCCACGGAGCCGGCTGCCTTTCTAATCTTTGACGGAATACTCTTTGTCGTTCTGCGGCAAACCGCCAATAGCTATCGAAGACAGGGGTCACCTTGATCGGAAGTAAATGCGACGAAATGACAGTTGTGTCTAGCAAATCCGTCGGGCTAGCCTCCAAAGATAGACATTTTTTTCTAGTTTCAGCTTTCACGCGTTGATCTCTACAGTGGGGGCATGCGCTTCAATACTTTTCGATGGCGGCGCCGAATGCGAAAGTTCGCCCAGGCTGCCATGTCCAAGGATTGTAGGTTAGTAATAGACCTGAGGATGCGCTGGAGCATTGCAACGCAAACGACGATATGCATTCTAGTGCTATCTGGAGCAGCAGTTATGCACAGAAAGGACTTTTAAAATACGGTCCTAACCCCATAGCACCCAACGATCGGAGTTTGCACTCCTTGTACCACCGGGACATCCGTTCAGCAACAATTCTGGTGGAGAGATGGGCACTCATTGCTTGTCGTTCCCTCTTCGACAGCGGAGCAGTGCATAGATGCCAGCAGAAGCAGCCGCTTAGTGCTGTTTGGCTTGAGTGTGCTCAATTTGTGCGCCGCGAGCCGAGGTCGCAGATCATGATTTACCCTAAGGTAGCCGGCCCTCACTTTGGAGTCTCGTTTCCCATTTTTACCGTATCAGATGCATGGCTAGGACTAACATTGGTTGATTGCGCGCGGGTGTCCTTCACCCAGTTAATAGTTAACGCGATCATGACTGCCAGAGCGACAGCACCAATTACCCGATAGTAGATTTGCTCACGCTCGATCGCATGAATGCGCTCGCTCAGCCCTTTGTCGACGTCCTTCAATTTCTTAGAAATTCCAGCAAAAGACTGCAATTCGCCTGCCACGGCCGTGATTATTTCGGGGTCTATACCCCTATGAACCGCGCTGCCCTTCTTTAGGGTGGTTTCGCGATCAAGGCCCGCAAACCAAATAAGGAAGATGGCCTGTCCGCGCTTCAGGTGAATTGGCACCGGTCCGGCGTTGAAAACGGCGAAGGTGAGCTGTCCGCAATAGCCAGGATCGACATGAAATCCAGAAACATTGACCAATCCGCGAAATTTTATTTTCGCCCGGACGGAAATGAAGGCAAGCGCGTCCGCGGGAATGGAGACAATCTCCTCAGTGACCAGAAACGCGAACTGTCCTGGCGGAATTGTGAAGGCCTCCCCATCGGTGAGCTTGCGAACCGTTACTGTTGTCGGGTCGATTGTATGTTCATTCGGTGATACGTAGATTTCGGGGCCCACGGCGAGGGTATACGCAGCACAATCAACTCTCTCAGGGACAAATGGGTCGATAAGCGTCTTCAGCCGCTCGCTTAAGGTCTCGCCACTCCAAAACATTCCAGAACGCTTCGTCATTCAGTCAAATCCCTTTGATAAGCAAAAAAAATCATTAGCCCAGATACGGCTTCAATTGACTGAGGTGTCGCTCGGCGGCCTGATTAGGCACAAGTAGGCTCTCCTTCCCTCTAATTCGCATGGCTGTAGATAGGATTCATGCCACAAAGATTTTACCCTCGTCATCTCCGTAAGAAGCATGGAGATTCTGCATCCAGAGTATGGACCATTATCTCTAGATCACCTTACCTCAAGCAGGAGGTAAGGGTTTTCTGGTGGCAGTGATTCGAAAATTAGCTCGGGATTTTCGAGTAGATAGCCTTTGAGTTTGGCCGTCTTGCGTGGGCCTTCAATTAGGCAGGTCCAGATGTTAAATCCGTCAGCACGCTTCCTGTGGACCTTCAGTTTCTCAAACTGCTTTTGCACGCAGCGCCATTCCTCAATCTCTTGATCGGCGCCCCGTGAGATACCAGGAAATTCCTGCGCGTAGCGTTGGAAGAGGCCAGGTGTTACCAGAAACACCGAGCCGCTAACAGTGTGCACCTTGGCTTTACTGTCGTTGATGATCAGCTTGTGGCTCAGGATGCTTTCCTTGACCCAATTCAGGAATTCCTGGCCAGGGTTATCCGAATGTGGAGTTGAGATCACGGGAGCGTTTGCTAACGGTGCAGCACGTGCCTCGGGCTCTTCCATATCGAACATGTCCAGCAACGTACCGAGGTAGTCCGCATCCTCTATAGCCAATGGGTAGGGCTTTGATGGGCTTTGCGTTGACCTTGTACTGACTGCCTTGGGGGCGGCTGGCGACGTCATAGTGTTAGTTGGGGGATCATCGACTACCATGCTCACCTTTCCGCTAAAGGCCGCGGGGCGGTCTTCGTTACCCCAAATCAATGCCGGTTGAAGGCGCAGAAAGGTGAAGGTCTGTTGCCAGTTGCCTTGCGCAACGAGCGCGGTCCAGATGGCTTTGCCTTCCGGGGTCGACTCGACTAATCCATGTGATTGCAGTTCATCGAATACTGCGATGTTGGATGAGGGAATGCCCTCAATTGATTGTGACAGTAGATAGGCTCGAAGCTTGTCGGTGACCGTCTTGCTGACGAGCCAGAGTACGTCTTGAGTCAACCATCCTGCGGCACCTGGCTGGTTGAGTTTCAACTCGTGTTGAACCAGATGACGTAGTCCGCTGATCAGGTGATGTTGCAGCGAGTGAATGGGTGCTTGTAACGCCTTGTTCGGATTGCCACCGATGTTCTGCGCGGTAGAGACGCGGTCGGCCTGAATCACCAGCTCACCCAGCACGCCGGCGCGTTCGTATTGGCCGGCCAAGACATACAGCAGGCTGGCCCACAGCGACGGAAAGCCACTCAGCCAGTCCAGAATCGTGCGGTCGAGAATCTGGGTGTAGAGCAAACCTGCGGCGGCGCCGTGCAGGTGGTAGTCACGACCCGTGAGGTAACGAAAACGGTAGGGCTGATCCAGTGGCCCCTGCCAGGGATGCCAAACACGGCCATTCTGGCGTTCGATCTGCAGGTCCACGGCGATCTTGCCGATGTCATGCAGCAGGGCGCCATAGGCGATGCCAGCGGACCACGCGTCGGTCTGGGCGGCTTGGTCTTCGGGCGCAGCGCCGGTGGGCAGCAGATACGACTGACGCAGTTTCAAGCTACAGGCGACCAGCTCAAGACCATGGTCGAGCATGCCGCCGAGATACGCATGGTGGTGCGTCTCGCTGGCAGGCAGTTGCTGGACCTGTTCGGCGTAGCGATGGATCGGATTTATATAGAGCTGGGTGAACTGCGCGTGGGAGAGGGCGGTGTACTGCCAGATGCGGTCGAGCAACTGGCGGCGGTGCTCCACTGCTAAGAGGGTATGGGCTGACTCGATGGACAGGTAACCTTCGGCGACGTTGACGGTCGGTGGCGGAGGGGGCTTCTGCCTTTTGTGGCGAAACAGACTGAGCATCGTGACCTCCGGAAGTGGCTGGGTCATCGGCCTTTTAGCCTTTTCGGATAGCGCTCTTACCCTTGAGTGCCCATTCCCTTCCAACCCTTACCCGTCCTTTTGGCTCGTGTCCCTTTGTGCGGCAATCGGAATATGGATTCTCCTAGGCATCATTTTTTTTGGGCTAGTACGGAAAAGACAAGAATCGGTACACTGCGATGCATATTTTTTGGGCCTTGCCATGAATCTCACTGACGCCACGCTCGTGCTGCTGCTCGCGGCACGCATCCATGGGACCGACGCAGCCGTCAGGGCCTCGGCGAAGAGCGTGGTCAAGAAGTTGCCGCGCAGTAAGCGCGATCTGATCTACAAGGTGATCGATAGCCGAAGCCCGCTCGAACTGGTGGATTTTCTGGCGCAGAACCTGGATGCGGAATGACAGGCTGCGGTGTGTGCCCCTCTCTGATTCTTTGCGTCAGAGCCCTGCGGCATGGGGATTTTTCTGGGCGGAGAAAAAAGGGCTCAACTCGCGTTGGGCCCTGTGAAGCGATTGCAGCGATGAGGTAACGATTAAGCTCCATCGTTCATGCAGAGTGAGTCGTCCAAGACCGCTCGCTTCAGTTGTTGCTCCAGGTTGAGTACATATTCAGAGGCGCTTCGGGCCTGGCCACTGGCGCGAAAGATCGCGCGTTTGTCAGCCTTGAGCAGGCCGAGCCAGGAGTCGATGTAGCCCTCGTGCCGCAACTCTCCCTGTATACCGGTGTTGGCACATAAAAACGCAGCGCCCATTTCGGCGATCAACTCCTCAAACGCGTAGCCTGGCGAGCCGAAGGTACAGGCTGACGTCACGCCTTCGCGCTGCAACCGAGCGTAATGCCCAGTCCAGTGCGTCAGCTCATGAAGTGCCGTGGCGTAGTACCCACCTTCATCGTGAAATTGCGCTTTTGTCGGCAGTTGGATGAGATCCCTGATCGGATGGTAAAAGGCTTCATCGGTAGATCGATGAACGATGTGTGCACCCGAACTTAACAGCAGATTTTCCGCAACGCTATTGGCCTGGAAGGGATCGGCCGGTTCCGTTTCGATCAGTGTTTCATCGAAAGTGTCGAGCCTCTCCGTTTGCTCGATGTTGAACAGAAAATGCGTCCTGAGAATGCCAAAGTGAGCGACCTTGGGCTGACCGTTTTCATCGAGTACGGGTTGGCCTGACTCGGTCTGTTCCTCGCGCTCCATCGGCTTGTAGAGCAAGGCTAGGGCACTGTGCTCACCCTTACGGATGTGCCCACCGGCTTTTTTGGCTTGGTTGAAGGTCAGCCAACGATCTTGAGTGAACCCCTGCAACCTGGCCTCGGCCCAGAGCAACGGTAAATTGATCCCCGAATAGGGACGCCGCGTGATGGCGTTAATGGGATAGGGTTGATGATGACCGATGTAAGCTGAGCCACTTGAGGACCAGGGTTTGATCCAGGGGGCAACGCCTTGATCCAAAGCGGTAACGATCTTGTCAGTCACGTCTTGGTAGATATCGCGCATGGCATTTTCCTCGAGAGAACACGGAGGAACGCCTTGCCCGTCGGGGGAGGTGTAGTGGTCTAATGAAACCGGACACCCATTTAGGCGAGAATTCTCGTCATATCGAGGTGTGAGATGACCAAACAGCGTCGTGTTTTTTCCGCTGAATTCAAACGCGAGGCTGCCGACCTCGTACTCAAGCAAAACTACGGTTTCATTGAAGTCAGTCGTTCACTCGGCATTGGCGAGTCGGCCCTGCGCCGTTGGGTTAGTCAGCTTCTGCAGGAGCGCACTGGTGTCACCCCTTAGAGCAAGGCGCTGACCCCAGAGCAGCAAAAAATCCAGGAGCTGGAAGCCCGAATCGCCCGTCTCGAACGAGAGAAATCGATATTAAAAAAGGCTACCGCGCTCTTGATGTCGGAAGATCACGAGCGTTCGCGCTGATTGACCAGTTAGCGCACATGAACCGGTTGATTGGCTGTGCAAGGTGTTTGATGTCACTCGCTCGTGTTACTACGCCCAGCGCCTGCGGCGCCGCACGCTCGATGTTGAACGGCTTCGATTGCGTAGTCGCGTCAGTGAGCTGTTCTCGCAAAGTCGCAGCTCTGCGGGCAGCCGTAGCATCCTGTCGCTGATGCGTGAGGACGGTGAGCAACTCGGTCTATTCAAAGTGCGTAGCTTGATGCGCGAGCTTGATTTAGTCAGCAAACAACCCGGCTCCCAGCCAACTCGATCAACAAGTTGACGGTAAAGCTCGAGAGCTAGTCCGAGGTGGTCGACGAAGCCCTGTGCTCCGGCACGGTGGCATTGGACGACAGCGGCCGACTGCTGAGTGAGTTGGAAAGTACCCTGCAACAGGCAGCGGAACTGGTTGGCGACTCCACGTGTGGGGTAGACCGGATTGCCGATGCGGTGAGCGTGCAGAACGAGGGTGGGCGGGGCATCGTTGCCAACGTCGAGCACATCGCATGCATGGCCGGCGAGGGCGATGCGATCACTCATCATGTGTCCGGAGCTGTGGTGTCTTTGCGCGAACTGTCCGATGAGCTGAATGTAGCAGTGGGGCGTTTTCGCTACGAGGCCTGATTTGCTTGAGACTTCGGTGTCCTGAATATCAGCAACAGGGGTATGACGCCAATGGATAACCACATCAGCAGCTTGAAGTCATCCAGGTAGGCCACCCAGCTGGCCTGCACAGTGATCATGCCATCCAGCGCCGCACGCCCGCCCGCGGTTAATGGATTGAGTTGGTTGTTTACAGGCCAGGCATCGAACAGGCGGTTGAACGGCGTAACGTATGCGCCGATTTCGGCATGATTGATCTGAGTGTTTTGAGCCAGCAGCACCGTAACGATCGAGATGCCAACGCTTGAGCCGACATTGCGTGACAGGTTGTACAGGCCAGTGGCTTCGCCACGCAAATGCGGCGCTAGGGTGGTAAAGGCGATGGTGGTCAGTGGGACGAACAACAGACCCAGGCTCGCGCCCTGAATAAAGCCGACGTACACGATGTTGTTGATGGACACTGCCGGCGTCCAGCCGGTCATCATCTACATCGACCAGGCGGACAGCAACAAACCGCAAAACAGTATCCAGCGAATATCCACTTTGCCGATGATCTTCCCGGCAAGGAACATGCTAAGCATGGTCCCCAGTCCGCGTGGCTCCATGACCATGCCGGCGGTGAGCACCGGGTAACCCATCAGGGTTTGCAGGTAGGGTGTCATCAGCGCCAATGACGCTAAATAGGTAATGCCGATGATGAAGATAAACACGACCGCCACCGAGTAATTGCGGTCCTTGAACAGTTTCAGACTGATAAAGGGCTTGTCGTGGGTGAAGGTGTGGACGATGAAAATGTACGAAGCGATGGCGGCCACCAGCGCCTCCAGGATGATTTCTCCTGAATCGAACCAGCCCAGTTGTTCCCCGCGGTCGAGGAACAATTGAATCGACAGGATGGCCACGCTGAGCGAGCCAAAGCCTAACCAGTCCAAGCGGGCGGTTCTGTCGGCCGGGGTTTCCTGAATGAAGCGCATCATGGCGACAAAGGCCAGCAATCCGATAGGCAAGTTGATGAAGAACACCCAGCGCCAGCTGAGGTGTTCTGTTAGCCAGCCGCCGAGCATCGGACCCAGCACGGGACCGACCATGACCGATACTCCGAACAAGGCCACTGCCGCGCCTCGGTCTTTGAGCGGGTATATGTCCAGCAGTATGCCTTGCGACAGCGGCACTAACGCCGCACCGGCCAGCCCCTGCAGCAGACGAAACAGGATGATTTCCTCCAGGGAACGAGCGACGCCACAGAGCACTGACGCCAGAACAAAACCAAAGATCGACCATAGCAAGACGCGCTTGCGACCAAAACGTCTGGCCAGGAATGCCGAAGACGGGGTCATGATGGCGGTGGCGACGATGTAGGAGGTCAGCACCCAGTTAATCTGATCGGCACTGGCCGACACGCTGCCTTGCATATAGGGCAGGGCGACGTTGGCGATGGTGGTGTCCAGGGCTTGCATCACCACTGCCAGCACCACGCAAAGTGTGATCAATACGCGCAGCAGCGAAGGCGGCAGAGGCCTGGTCACTTCACTCATGATGGCGGGCGAGCAAGTCGGCCAATGGTTTCGGCAGGCCGCGGGCGGTGCCGGTGTCGATCTCTACCACGGCACTCATGCCGTGGCGCAACGCAGGTTTTCCCGCCGCGTCGTCAATTCGGATCCGCACCGGAATACGCTGCACGACCTTCACCCAGTTGCCGGTTGTGTTCTGCGCCGGCAGTAGCGAGAAGCTGGAGATTGACGCCGGGCTGATGCTTTCGACGGTACCATGCCACGTGACTCCGGGGTGGGTGTCTACTTCGATAGTTGCACCTTGGCCGGGATGAGCATGGGTCAGTTCGGTTTCTTTTGGCGAGGTATCGACCCATAAGTGTTCGCTGGATACCAGACTGAAGCCCGATTGCGGTGGTTGCAGGTAAGCGCCCACTTGTAACGAGTCAACGTTGGTGACTACGCCGTCGAACGCAGCGGTCACCACGGAGTTGCGCAGGTTACGTTCGGCCTCATTCAGGGCCGATTGTGCCTGCAGGTAGGCGGGGTGTTGCTCCAGAGACCTGTCCAGCCTTCCACCCAGTTGGGCCAGAGCCGTCGCAGCCTGGGCCTTGGCTACCGCAACCTGTTGACGGGTATTGTCGAGGTCCTGACGGGCATCGTCGTAGATTGTTTTTGATACGGCGGCAACGCTGACCAGCTTTTCCAGGCGTTGAAGATTGGTCTGGTAGTAGGGCAGGCGTGCTTCAGCCTGGGCGATTTCGGCCAGTGACTGGTTGTAGCTGGCCTTGAGGTAAAGGATCTGGTTGCGCGCGCCTTCCAGTTGCGCGCTGGCACTGGCCAAGGCGATTTCAAAGGGTTCTGGCTTCAAGCGAAATAACACTTGGCCCTTGCTCACGACTTGGTTGTCACTGACCTCAATGGCCGCCACGATCCCGGCCACATCGGTCGAAACGCCCACCCGTTCGGCCTGAACGTAGGCGTTGTCGGTACTGACCACTTGGCCACCCAATACATACCAGGCTCCACAGGCCACGACGACAATCGGCGCCAGCAAAAACAGGCCGACGCGCCAGCGTTGCCGTGGCGCGCTGGAGGATTATGGCCCATGACGATCAAAGGTGGGAGCTTCAGGCGCCTGCGCGTAAGGTTTCGCCAGTGGGTCGAGTGGACGGGCTTCTGCCTGCATCGCATGACGCTGCAATGTGGACTCAGCCATACGTCACCTCGTCTGCCCCGCAGTCAGTTAGCTCATCCACCGGCTGGCTGCAAGCCGTCAGCAAGTATTCACGCATGCGTTCGAGGTACTGCAGCAATTGATCCTGCTCCTGAACGGAAAAGTCGGTCATGGTTTTCACTCGAGTCTGCTCGCCAATGGTGTGCATGAATTGCAGCAGCGGATGGGCATCCGGAGTGAGAAATAACAAGGGAAAACGGCGATCGGTGGGGTGGTTGCGACGTTCGATCAGACCGCGCTCCTGCATTTTGTCCAGCAAGCGCACCAGCGTGACCGACTCGATTTCAAGCAAGTCGGCCAGACCCTTCTGGTGAATGCCTTCATGCGTGGACAGTTTGGCCAGAACTTGCCATTGAGAGCGCGTGAGACCGGCTGCGCGGGCCCATTGTTCGAAGCGTTTACGCATCAAACGGGCAACGTCATGGAGGACAAAACCGAGGGTGGATTGGGTCATCGTCATCGCACCTGAAGTAAATGAGCATGCTCATGGTGATCAGGCTTATAGGTTTTCTGCTGATCCTTTTCAAGGAAAAAATAGGCATTAAAGTTAAAAATGTTCATATTTATAGATATATTTGGCTGATAATCCATTTTTTTGAGCAGTGTTCGGAGTGTTTATGGGTTTTAGATAGGTTTTTATTATTATGAACATAAATCATTAAAGTGTTTATTTGTTGTTGCCATCACAGCATTGTGCCGCTACCGTTAGCGTTGACTGCATTGCAAACAAAAGCCCAAAAACAGAACAACAATGAGGCAAACCGATGACGACCCCTGGCTGGTGGGCCATGGCGCTTTCCGAGGCTGTGAATGATCAAAAGCCATTGGCCGTGGCCTTTGGTGGCGAGGAACTGGTCCTGTTTCGCAACGCAGCTGGGCAGCCTTTTGCTCTGGAAGACCGTTGCCCACATCGGCGGGTGCCGTTGGCTCTGGGACGAGTTGTCGAGTCTGGTTTGCAATGTGGTTACCACGGCTGGACCTTCGATGGTGCCCGTGGCGGTTGTACAAAAATTCCCAACCTTAATGATGATGAGCGCGTACCACCACGCTATGCCGTGCGGGCCTTTCAGGTGAGCGAAGCCAATGGCTTCGTCCATGTGTGGTTGGGTGAGGGCGCATCGCAAGGGGAGCTCCCCAGCAGCGATTACCGACCAAGCGGGCGCGAATTTACCGGTTCCACCGTCGTCAACATGAGTCACGACCAATATCTGGCGGCGATGCTCGACGGCCCGGAATGCTTGCTCGGCTTTACCCATGTGCGCCTCACCGATTTCTTCCTTGGCGATCTACGCAGAGAGCTGGGACGTGTGGTTCTGGAGCGCGGTGCGGTATGGTCCACACAATTTCTGCCATCGCAGTTTGTGGTGGACTACCCCTTGATTGTGCGCACCTCAGTACCCCTGAGCGGCGGCAGTATTCGGGCGGATTTGCTCAACGAAGTAGAAATGCCGCTCGTTACCCTGATGATCGCAACCGGAGCCAACCTCCGTGGCACCACCAGCCTGTGCTGGCGAGGATTCGTGACTGAGCACGTGCCGGCCAAGGCACCGTTGCGTTGGCGTATTGCTCGTGCATTCAGCAGGTCGCCGTTCCGGGTGAACCACCTGATTGACGGCGTAGCCGTCTCGGCCCTGCTGCAAGCCCCATCCCGCGACCTGCGTGCCTTGCGCCGACCGCATTTGATTCCCGCAAGCGCGATCGTCTGAGCACAGGAGAACTCACCATGCATACCGTGACTTCCTCTACCGATACTCCGTCGCGCAAAGTGCGGGGTGACTGGACACCGATCAACTATGACCTGCGTGACACCTGGTTTCCGGTCTCCCATAGTCGCGACCTCAGTGCCCAGCCAATTCGTCGAATCATTCATGCCCAACCCTATTACCTGTGGCGGGAAAACGGGCAGCCGAGAGCAGCTGAATTTCATCCCTATCGCCTGCGTGACAATGCGCGCGTGTTGACACAGTTCACCGGCGGCAGCGGGTTTTATCCGCTGGTGGAGCGCTACGGCTACATCTGGGTCTGGTACGGCAACCCGGACGCTGCCGATGCGCTATTGCTGCCGCATATTCCGTTCCTACCGCAGGACGGCAGCCTTCCCGGCTACACCCAGCGTACCGTGCGGTTTGATGCAACTTCGGCGCTCTCGGTGGAAAACCTGATTGACCTGACCCACGCCGATTTCCTGCACGCCAATACCATCGGCGACGGCATCAGCGAGTCGGACGAGGTCGAGGTGCAATGGACCTCTGAAACGGTGACCCGCACTCGTACCGTCGCACAAAAATCAGTGGCGCCGATCATGCGTTGGGTCGGCGGGGTGCGCGCCAAATACCAGGATTTTCGCGCGGTGCTGCACATCCATTTGCGCAGTAATGTGTGCATCTCCTACCCGCGCTTTCGTCCCGGTTATGACGTGCCTAACCTGCAACCGTTCTTGCCGGTGGGCAAGCATCGCTCGCGCTGTGACGTCACGTTCAATACCACCGCTGCACCGTCACCGTTTCGCTACGTGATGCCGCGCATCAACTACATCATCCAGCCCCAGGACAACTCGGTGGTGCGTCCGCAGAATCAGCGCTATTTCGAGACCGATGAGCGACGTGACCTGCATTCGCGTTTCGATACGCCAGGTACTCGTTATCGCTACCAGATGGAACAACTGGTCGAACGCCAGCGCGCCGGTCAGTTCGCCTACGGCAGCGATGCTGAACCCGGACGCGATATCAGCACGTTGTTGGGCATGAAAGACTGACCCCATCACGCAAGGAGTACGGCTATGGATCTGGGCATTGGCGGGCGCATGGCGGTGGTATGCGCGTCTTCACGAGGGCTTGGCAAAGCCTGTGCGCTGGCATTGGCGCAGGAGGGTTGCGAGATACTGATCAACGGCCGCAATGCCGAGACCCTGGCGCAAACCGCGCAGGACATTTTTCTCGGCACTGGCCGGCTGCCCCGCACGGTGGTGGCGGATCTGTCCACCTCTGCCGGGCGGGCGACATTGTTGGCCGCGTGCCCGGTAGTAGACATTCTGGTGACCAACAATGGCGGCCCTGCGCCGGGTCGTCTGGAGGATTGGGATCACACCGCCTGGCTGGCTGCCATTGAGGCCAATATGCTCTCGGGTATCCTGCTGATTCAGGCTGTGGTCAGCGGTATGCGTGCGCGAGGTTTCGGCCGTATCGTCAATATCACCTCGGCGATGGTCAAATCGCCACGCTTGCCCTTGGGTTTGTCCACGGCTGCACGTGCCGGGCTGACCGCTTTTTGCAAAGCCCTGTCGGTCGAAGTGGTACGGGACAATGTGACGATCAACAATCTGCTGCCGGAGCGCATTGAGACGGACCGTCTGCGCTTTATGACCGAGCAGCTGGCGGAACTTCGCCAGCTCAGTTTTGAGCAAGCACGGGTGGAAATGCTCAAGCCGATAGCGGCGCGACGATTTGGCCAGCCGAGCGAATTGGCAGCCGCCTGCGCGTTTCTCTGTTCGGCGCAGGCTGGCTATATCTCCGGGCAAAATCTGCAGATCGACGGCGGCAGTTATGCCGGATTGATTTAGCCGCCCCGGCGTTCCTTCCAGTTGGCGGGCGGCACTTCGCTGGCGTCGAAATCCAACTCCACTTCAACTCCATTGGGGTCCTGCATGAACAGCTGCCACGTGCGCTCGGCACCGGGAGCACGGATCACCTTGAATCGCACGCCGTACTCATCCAGGTGCGTCCACATCTTCTGCAAGCCCCGGACACGAAACGCCATATGGTCGAGCACGCCACGTCGCGGCTCCGGCATTTGTGATACGCCTACCACATGCAGAACTGGTTGTTCCTGGGTGTACAGCCAGAACCCGGGAACCGGGAAGGGCGGGCGTGGCCCGTCGACCAGACCCAGTACCTCAACATAGAAATCCCGTGTCGCCTCCAGTTGGTTGGTGACGATGGTGAAGTGGTCCATGCGCAGGATCATAGCAACGCCCCTGATCGGCTTTTAGTGATATTTAGACGAATTGTTATTTTCTGTTCGTATTCATGCTTATGATTCTATATTCGGAATACTAATCTATCTATGGAATTTATCATTGATCGCTTAGGGTAACGCCATGGATTCGTTCTGCAGCTCTGCTGCAAAACGCTAAGCGCAGAACAAGGCAGGTGCTGAATGAGCCAGGCAATCCTCGAAGGTATTCGCGTCATCAGTCTGTGTTCCGGCATTGCCGGTTCCGCCGCTGGCTTGCAACTGCGCGAAGCGGGTGCGGAAGTGGTGATGATCGAGCCACCTGCCAACCCCGCCAGAGAGAAACAGGCGCTGTTTGCCGTGCTTAACCGTGGCAAACGGAGTGTCATCCTCAGTCTGGAAAACGCCGCAGATCGCCAGCAGTTGCAATCCCTGCTGGCGGATGCCGATGTGCTGCTGCACGACTTCACGCCTGAGGTGACACACGCGCATGGCCTGGCTGACGCGCAGCTCTGCGCAGACTTCCCTCGATTGGTAATCTCGGCGGTCAGCGGCTGGCCACAACGGCATGCGCTGGCGAATGCCCTGCCTCGGGAAACATTGATCCTGGCGCGCCTGGGCCTGTTGGACGAGCAACCCGCGCATCGTCCCGGCCCGGCCTTCATCCGCATGCCGTTTGCCAATTGGCTGGCCAGTTGGCTGTGTGTGGTCGCAGTCATGGCGCGGTTGCTGGCGCGCGACCGTGATGGCTTCGGTGGCATTGCGCATACAAGCCTGGCCCAGGCAGCCCTGGTACCCATGACCATGCATTGGAACCGCACGCAAACGCCAACCCCGGCCTTCGCCAAAGGCCTGGATAAGCACATTCCAATTCCATTGCACCAATGCGCGGATGGCCGCTGGTTGCATGTGCACTATTCGCCGGATAAATCACCGTGGATGGCCGCGGCGCTCAGTGAGTTGGGGGAAGCCGAAGTGGCTCGCTTGAATGCGCTGTGGCCACCCAGTCATGTGGCGCCTAACTTCGGCGCCAACAAGGCAATTATTGCTACACGACCGGCGCAGGACTGGGTCGAACATTTCTGGCAGCACGATGTGGCTGCGCAAGTTGCCGCTGCGTTCGGCGATATCTACTTCGACGAGCAAGCACGCCTGAATGGTTAGGTGGTTAAAGTCGACGACGTGCAATTGGGCAGGACCCTGCAACCAGGCCCGGCCTGGCAGGTGCAGCCACCCGCACGAGTTGGCGGTAGTGCACCAGTGGCAGGTGAGGGGAACGCCGGACTGCCAGCCGCCGATGCTGTGATCCCTTCGCAAGTGCCGGGATCGAGCCCGGCGCCCTTACCGCCGCTGCACGGTCTGAAAGTGCTGGATCTGGGCGCCTATCTTGCCGGGCCGTTTGCCTGCATGTTGCTGGCGGACCTGGGTGCGGACGTGATCAAAATCGAAGCGCCCAAAGGCGATGCCATGCGCCGCCTGGAGCGGATTTTCAGCGGTACCCAGCGTGGCAAGTTGGGCGTGGCACTGCAACTGGGCGATCAGCAAACCGAACCGGCCGTAGAAGCGTTGGCCCGTTGGGCCGATGTGGTGCATCACAACATGCGTCTGCCGGCGGCATGCAAACTCAAGGTTGATTACGAAAGCCTGAAAGCGCTGAACCCTCGGTTGGTGTATTGCCATGTCAGTGCCTACGGACCGACCGGCCCGCGCGCGGATTGGCCGGGCTTTGACCAACTGATGCAGGCCTCTTGCGGTTGGGAAGTCGAGCAGGGCGGTGAGAGCCAGGCGCCCATGTGGCTGCGCTTCGGCGTGGGTGATTTTTTTGCCAGTCTGTCCTCACTCTACGCCTTGCTCCTGGGGTTGTATGAGCGCAATCGCAGTGGCGTCGGGCAAATGGTCAGTTCGTCATTGCTGGGCGCCACGATGCTGTCGATGAGCGAAGCGGTGGTGCTAGAAGACGGCAGTCTCACACCAATCGATCATTTGGACGCGCAACAGACCGGTCTGAGTGATGCCCATCGTTTGTATCGGTGTAGCGATGCCTGGCTGGTGGTGGCAGCGCTGCAACCGGATGAGGTGCAGCGTTTCAAGGCGCTCATGGGCGATCAGCCCGAAACCTGGTTTGCAGGTCTTACCCGGCAAGCGGCGCTCGCAGCATTGGCAGAAGTGTAAGTTCCTGCGCAGGCCGTCCTGGAGGCGCAGATGGATGCCTTTCTCGACAGCCCCGAACACGCCGCCGCGGGTCTGCACGCGCATTACTCACATGCTGTTTACGGCGACTTGCAACAGATCGGCGCGTTCTGGGACTTCGGCAACTTGCCGTTATCGCAGCAGCGCCCACCGCCCACCGCCCGCCCTCGGCCAACATACCCGGCAAGTTCTGGAAGGCCTCGGCTTTACCGGCAGCGAGCTCGAACGATTGGCCTCGGCTGGCCTGGTGGCGCTGTAACGGTGGGCCTATTGCCCGGCAGCATTTTTCGACAAGCACAAGGAATACCCATGTACGAGTTGGATTTCAGCGGTAAAACCGTGCTGGTAGTCGGCGGGTCCAGTGGTATCGGCAATGGCATTGCGCAGAACTTTCGCCAGCGCGGTGCCGAAGTGCATGTCTGGGGTACGCGTGCCTCGGCGGCGGCCTATCACGACTCACCCGACTCTAACCTTGAAGGCTTGCATTACGCGCAGGTCGACGTCGCGGATGCAGCGTTGATCGAAGCGGTCTGTGTGCCATTCACCCGTCTGGATGTGTTGGTGCAAGCACAAGGCACGGTGCTCTACGACCGTCAGGAATTCCTCGCTGAGGGCTTCAAGCGCGTGCTCGACATCAACCTCACCAGCCTGATGGTTTGCGCGCAGAAATTTCACCCGCTGCTGATGGAAGCCAAGGGTTCGATGATCACGGTCAGTTCGGCAGCAGCGTTCCATTCTACCCGTGGCAACCCTGCCTACAACGCCTCGAAAACCGGCGCTTTCGGGCTGACTCGCACCTTGGCCGAAGCCTGGGCTCGTGATGGTATCCGGGTGAATGGCATTGCCCCGGGGCTGGTGGAAACCAAGCTGACACGGGTGACCACCAGCAACCCGAAACGCCTGGAAGGTGCGCTGCGCGCCATTCCTCAAGGGCGCCTCGGCACGCCTCAGGACATGGCTAATGTGGCTCTGTTTCTCGCCTCGCCGCTGGCCAGCTATGTGCTCGGCCAAACCCTATTGGTCGACGGCGGCATGCTGCTGGCCTGATCGCTATTTGCTAGGAGAAACACCATGGCCTGGGACTTTCAGACCGACCCCGAGATTCAAGTGGAACTGGATTGGATCGAGCAGTTCGTGCGTGAGGAAGTCGAGCCTCTCGACCACGTGTTGGGCAGCCCGTGGAATATCCACGACCCGCTGTTCAAGCAACTGGTCAAACCGTTGCAAGCGCAGGTGAAGGCGCGCAACTTGTGGGCTTGTCACCTGGGCCCGGAACTGGGCGGGGCAGGGTATGGCCAGGTGCGCCTTGCGTTGATCAATGAAATTCTCGGCCGCTCGCTGTTCGGACCGATTGTGTTTGGTTGTCAGGCACCGGACTCCGGTAACGGTGAAATCCTCGCCCATTACGGCACGCCGGCGCAGAAGCAGCGCTACCTGCAACCCTTGCTCGACGGCGATATCGTGTCCTGCTTCGCCATGACCGAACCCCAAGGCGGCGCAGACCCTGCGGTGTTCACCACCGAAGCGGTGCGTGAGAGTGATGACTGGCTGCTGAGCGGCGAAAAATGGTTTTCCTCCAATGCCCGCTACGCCGCGTTCTATATCGTGATGGCGGTCACCGATAAAAACGTGTCGGTGTATGAAGGCATGTCGATGTTTATTGTTGCCGCCGATGCTCCGGGGGTGAGCATTATCCGCAACGTCGGTATCGCCGATGACCCGGCCGCAACCCATGCCTACCTGTCGTTCGACAAGGTGCGAGTGCCTGCTGGCGACATGCTCGGCGCGCCCGGTCAGGCGTTTGTCGTGGCCCAGGTACGACTGGGTGGCGGCCGCGTGCACCATGCGATGCGGGTGATTGGCCAAGCGCAGAAAGCCCTGGATGCACTCTGTGAACGATCCCTGTCGCGTAGTACCCAGGGCAGCCGCCTGGCGGACAAGCAGATGGTCCAGGAAAAAATTGCCGACTCGTGGATCGAGCTCGAACAATTTCGTTTGCTGGTCATGCGCACGGCATGGCGCATCGACCAGTATCAGGACTACAAACGGGTACGCAAAGACATCGCTGCGGTGAAAGCCGCCATGCCCAAGGTGCTGCATGACATCGCCGCGCGCGCCCTGCATGTACATGGCTCGTTAGGGGTAAGCGAAGAAATGCCGTTTACCGGGTACATCGTCCGCTCCTTCCAGATGGGGCTGGCCGACGGGCCCACCGAAGTGCACAAAATCACGGTCGCCAAACAACTGCTACGCGATTATCAACCCTGCGACGAACTGTTCCCCGATTACCACCGGCCCACCGCGGCGGCCCGAGCCCGGGAAAAATACGCCGATGCATTGGCCAGTCTGGGCGAGTACGACGCATGAACGACTGGCAGGATCTGGTCGAACTCGAGCGCCTGGCTCTATGGATGGACTCAAAGGGTCTGGAAAGTGGCTCCATCGAGGCCCCACTGCGATTAACCGGAGGCGCTCAGAATCTGTTGCTGCGCTTTCGGCGTGGCACGCGCGAATTCGTATTGCGTCGGCCTTCCAGGGAGTTGCGCGAAGTCGGCAGTAAAACCATTGCCCGTGAAGCACGGTTGCTCAAAGCGTTGGCCGGATCGCCGGTGCCCCATGCCGGCCTGATAGCCGACTGCGCCGACCAAGACGTTCTGGGCGCCAGTTTCTATTTGATGGAACCAGTACAGGGCTTCAATCCCAACTGCGCGGCAGGTTTGCCGACGCCGCACGCGCAGCAGACAGCAATGCGCCGACGTATGGGGCTGGCCATGGTGGACGCGTTATTGCGTCTGGGAGAAATCGACTATCAGGCGGTGGGCCTGGGGGATTTTGGGCGGCCCGAAGGTTTTCATCAACGCCAGGTCTCACGTTGGCTGGCGCAACTGGACAGCGTCAAAGACTACCCCGGTTGGCCGGGCGCGAGCGGTCTGCCGGGACTTGCCCGGTTGGCCAACTGGTTGAGCGAGCATTACCCGACGCAGTTCCAGACCGGTATCCAGCATGGTGACTTTCACTTGTCCAACGTCATGTTTCGCCACGACAGCGCGGAACTGGCCGCAGTTGTCGATTGGGAGCTGGCGACCATCGGCGATCCGTTGCTCGACCTTGCCTGGCTGGTAGTCACCTGGCCCGGTGCTGATGGTCGTGGTGCCGGCACCATTGAAGTTCGCCCCTGGGAAGGCTTTTGCAGCAGCGACGAACTGGTCGCCCATTACCGCGCCGGCAGCTCGCGCTCGTTGGCGGACTTCACCTGGTACCTGGTGTTGGCCGGCTTCAAGCTCGGCATCTTTCTCGAAGTCAGTTACGCCCGTGCGTGTGCGGGCAAAGCCTCGATGGTCTCGGGTGAAAAACACCACGCCTCAGCGTTGCGTCTGTTCGCTACGGCGTTGCAGCGCATCGATCAAACAGTCTGATATCAGAGGAACAGCCCATGCAGCTGGCCGGTAAACGCATCATCGTCACGGGGGGCGCCAGGGGTATTGGCGCGGCAGTGGTCAAAGCATTTGTGGAGGAGGGAGCCTATGTCGTCAGCCTCGACCTGGGCGAAGCCGCCTCGATGACGGGGGACGGTGGCGGGTGGGCGCATACACGAGTCTGCGATATCGCTGACAGCCAATCCGTGGACGCCGCTTTCGCCTGGGCCAACGAACGGCTCAATGGTCTGGATGTGCTGGTACATGCTGCGGGTATCACGCCGAATGCCAGTGCCGACAGCATCACACTGGACGAGTGGGAAAAAGTCTTTGCGGTGAATACCCGTGGCACATTCCTGACCAACCGCGCGGCCTATGAGCTGCTGAAGGGCAGCGGTGGGCGGATCATCAACTTCGCCTCTGGGGCAGGCGTCATCGGACAGCCCGGCAAAGCCCATTACGCGGCCAGCAAGGGGGCCGTGCTGGCGTGGACGCGCACGGTGGCGCGGGAGTGGGGCCCATTGGGCATTACCGTCAACGCTATCGCCCCGGCGATGTGGACGCCGATGTACGAGGCGACTCGCGCGAGCATGAGCGCCGAACAACTGCAGCAGCACGATGCGTACATGGCAGGGCAAGTGCCCATCGGCGGGCAACTGGGTGAGCCGGCCCGGGATCTGGCGCCAGTGCTGGTATTTCTTGCCGGAGAAGGTTCTCGATTTGTCACCGGGCAGACGCTGATGATTGACGGCGGGATGCTGATGCTCAGTTGAGTTGAAGGTGGGGCGCCTGGCGCCTCGCCTAGCGGCTGCGGATCAGCTGCAAAAATTCCTGACGGGTGTTGTACGACTCGCGGAATGCGCCAAGCATCACTGAAGTACTCATCACCGAGTTCTGCTTCTCCACACCTCGCATCATCATGCACATGTGTTTCGCCTCGATCACCACGGCCACCCCGGCGGCATTGGTGACCTGGGCGATTGCATCGGCAATCTGCCGGGTGAGGTTTTCCTGGATCTGCAGGCGGCGGGCAAACATGTCGATAATTCGCGCGACCTTCGACAATCCGAGCACTTTGCCTGTCGGTATGTAGGCAACATGAGCCTTGCCAATAAATGGCAAGAGATGATGTTCACACAGCGAATACAATTCGATTTCACGAACGATGACCATCTCATCGTTATCCGACTCGAACAGTGCTCCGTTGACGATCTCTTCCAGCGTTTGCCGGTAGCCATGGCAAAGATAACGCATGGCTTTCGCTGCACGTTCCGGAGTCTTGAGCAGGCCTTCACGCTGTGGGTCTTCACCGACGTGCTGGAGAATTTTCCGATAATTTTTCGTCATTTCTTCGTTCATCGATCGACCTTATTGTTAGTGATGTAAGGGGAGCAGCTAAGCCAGCGGCCTGCTCAAACCGGTCAGCACCATGCTGGTAAACAGACTCGTCAGACTTTCCAGAGGAGGCCGCGCATCCTGCGGGTAACCGGCTACCACGCCATCGAGCAATGCTTGCATGCCCAGCGCCATCGGTGCGCGCTGGCCGGCCGGCAATCCACAACGGCTGAGGATGTTTTCCAGGTCCCGGGTGCGGGTGTCGCGCAGTTGCTCGACGCGTTCGCGCTGCTCCAGGCTGAGGCTGCGAAATTCCATGCGCGTCAGCGTGTGGCGCTGATCGTGCAAGCTGTTGAACTGCAGGTGCACACGTACAAAACGTTGCAGTTGCAGCCGACCCTCAGCATGACGCGCGACCTTGGTTTGCAGTAACGCCAGAAGATCGCTTTCATGCGTCTCGATCAGTTCGAACAGCAGCGCCTGCTTGTTTTCAATGTGGTTGTACAGCGATCCCGGCTGCAAATGCATTGCGGCTGCCAATTGGCGCAGGCTGACACTTTCGAATCCATGCTCGGCAAATAATCTGAGCGCCGTGTGGTACAGCAATTCGTGGGTTCCGACATCGCCATCCGGCTGCCCATGCCAGCGCGGCTGAGGGCCGGCGGCCGTTGCGGGGCGGGCGCCAATCATGGACGTTCCAGCAACAGGGCGACGCCCTGGCCGCCGCCAATGCATAAGGTCGCCAGGCCTTTTTTCGCGTCGCGCTTGAACATTTCGTGCAGCAGCGTGACCAGCACACGACAACCCGAAGCGCCAATCGGGTGACCGAGGGCAATGGCGCCGCCGTTGACGTTCACTTTGTCAAAATCCCAACCCAGCTCTTTACCCACCGCCAACGACTGGGCAGCGAACGCTTCGTTGGCCTCGATGAGATCGAGTTCAGCCAGGCTCCAACCGGCTTTTGCCAGACACTTGCGACTTGCCGACACCGGACCGATGCCCATGATCGCCGGGTCTACGCCAGTACACGCACCCGCCTTGATCTTTGCCAGAACGGGCAAGCCCAACTCCCTGGCCTTGTCTTCGCTCATCAACAGCACTGCAGCGGCGCCGTCATTGATTGTCGAGGCGTTGCCGGCGGTGACGCTGCCGTCTTTTCTGAAGGCTGGTTTGAGCCCGGCCAGGCTGCCAGCAGTGGTTTGCGCGCGAGGTTGCTCATCCACGGCAAACAGCAGCGGCTCGCCTTTGCGCTGCGCAATCGGCACCGGGGTGATCTCCGCGACAAAACGGCCGGCCTCAATGGCTGCGCTGGCAAGTTGCTGCGAACGCAGGGCATAAGCGTCCTGTTGCTTACGGGTCAGGCTGTGAGCGTCGACCAGATTTTCCGCAGTGATGCCCATGTGATAGTCGTGGAAGGCGTCGATCAGGCCGTCCTGCAGCAGCGAGTCGACCAGTTGCGCGTTACCCATGCGCAAGCCGGTGCGCGCTTTGGCCAGCGTGTAGGGAGCCAAGCTCATGTTTTCCATGCCGCCGGCAATCACCACCTCGGCATCGCCACAGCGAATCGCCTGAGCCGCCAGCATCACGGATTTCAACCCGGAGCCGCAGAGCTTGTTCAGGGTCATGGCCGATACGCTATGGGGCAGGCCTGCTTTCAGCGCCACTTGACGTGCCGGGTTTTGCCCACACCCGGCCGTGAGCACCTGGCCGAAAATCAACTCATCGACCAGGTCGACGTCAATCCCGGTTTTTTTCAGCAACGCCTGGACCACCACGCTGCCCAATTCCACGGCACTGGTGGTGGCCAATGCGCCTTGGAAGGTACCGATGGCGGTGCGAGTGGCGGCGACTATCACGACTTCATGCATGCTGTGCTCCAGTTTTCGGTGGATACGGCGTGGTGCCTTTTCAGGCAACCGACGCCTGCCACACTCGGGCTTACAGTTGGGTAACGGCTATTTTGCTGCCGGCCTGACTGGCATCGTGGAACTGCGCGTTCGAGCCATCGCGCCACCGTTCAAGCAATTGCGCCTGACGCTGTTGGGCGTGGACGAGGTAGCGCTCCTTGACCGGGCCATAACCGCGCACGCTGTCTGGCAGCTGTGCCAGGTCCTGGGCCAGGGTCAGGTTGTCGGCGGTCAAATCCATCAAGACTTCGTCGAGGACACGTTCATAATTGGCCAGCCAGTCACGTTCCACCTTGCGTTCGTGAGTGTGGCCAAACGGATCGGCCCAGGTGTTGCGCAGGAACCGGAACCTAGCCAGCAGCTTGAAGCCTTGCAGCATCCACGGGCCGAAGCTGCGCTTTTTCGGCTCACGGCCGCTGCCGTTATCATTCAGCAGCGGTGGCGCCAGGTGGAAACGCAGGCGGTAGTCGCCCTCGAAGCCAGCCTGGATTTTTTCCAGGAACTGGCCATCGGTAAACAGGCGTGCCACTTCGTATTCATCCTTGATGGCCAGCACTTTGAAGTAATAACGGGCGACGCTTGCCGACAGTTTGCCCGGTTGCCCGAGCAGCGCCGTTTCCGCTTTCATGAATTGCTCGACTCGTTGCCGGTAACGTTGGGCATAAGCCTTATTCTGGTACGCCGTGAGAAATGCCATACGTCGTGCCAGTGTTTCTTCCAGGCTTTGCGACAGCAAGCGATCTGTGTTCTGCACTTTACCTGCTTCCAGTTTGCGCAAGACCCGTGGCAAGTCTTCGGCACTGCGCCGGCCCCAGGCAAAGGCGGCGAGGTTGAAGGGCACCGCAGTGCCATTCAGTTCGATAGCCTGCAGCAGCGCGGCTTCGCCCACCGGTAACCAGCCTTTCTGGTAGGCGTAGCCGAGCATGAAGGTGTTGGTGGCAATCGAATCGCCCATCAATGCCGTGGCGATTTTGCTCGCGTCGACAAAGTCCGCCTGGGCATGGCCAACCGCTTCGGCGATTTGTGCCGACATGTTGTGGGTGTGGAATTTCGGGTCCGGGTGCTTCAGCAAATCTCCGCTTTCCGCCTGTTGGGCGAAGGTCCGCACGAATGCGCTGGTGATGGTTTCTTCACTGTTGATCAGCGCATGGGTAACGCCTTGACGCAGCTTGGACAAGGTTTCGGTATTGGCACTGACCACCAGATCGCAGCCTAACAGCAAGGCTGCTTCACCTTCGGCAATACGGGGTGCGAACAATTGATCCTGGTGCGCGGCAATGCGGATGTGCGACCACACCGCGCCGCCTTTTTGCGCCATGCCGGCCATGTCCAGATTGAGCGTGCCTTTGCCTTCGATAAACGCTGCCATTCCTAGCAAGGCGCCGATGGTCACCACGCCGGTGCCACCCACGCCGGTCACCAGAATGCTGTAGGGCTCATCCAGCGTAACGGTTGATGGCGTGGACAATGCCCATACTTCATCCGCTTTGGCTGCCAGCGCTTTGGGTTTGCGCAACGAGCCCCCTTCGACCGTGACGAAACTCGGGCAAAAGCCGTTAAGGCAGGTGAAATCTTTGTTGCACGAGGACTGGTCGATTTCCCGTTTGCGGCCGAACTCGGTTTCCACCGCCACCACCGACATGCAGTTGGATTTGCTGCTGCAATCGCCACAGCCTTCACACACCGCTTCGTTGATCACAACCCGGCGTGCCGGGTCCGGGAACTTGCCGCGCTTGCGACGCCGACGTTTTTCCGCAGCGCAGGTCTGGTCATAGATGATTGCGGATACGCCTTGGAACTGGCGCAGCTGTTCCTGCACTTCGTCCATCTGGTCGCGACGCAGCACCGGCACGCCGTCTGCCAGTTCATGGATGTGCTGATATTTCTCGACATCTTCGCTGACCACCACCACACGCTGCACGCCTTCGGCAACGAGTTGCCGGCTGATTTGCGCCACACTGAGGCTGCCGTCCACCGGTTGGCCGCCGGTCATGGCCACGGCGTCGTTGTAGAGAATCTTGTAGGTGATCTGCACCTTGGCCGCGATGGCAGCCCGAATCGCGAGAATGCCGGAGTGGAAATAGGTTCCGTCACCGAGGTTGGCGAACACATGTTGAGTAGTGGTGAACGGTGCCTGGCCGATCCACGTCACGCCTTCGCCGCCCATCTGACTGAAAGTCTGGGTTTGCGGGTAGATCCAGGCGGCCATGTAATGGCAGCCAATGCCCGCCAGTGCGCGACTGCCCTGCGGGACTTTGGTCGATGTATTATGCGGGCATCCGGAACAGTAGTGGGGCACGCGTTCCATCAGGTTACTGAATTGGTCTTTGCTAGCCAGTTGCGCATCCAGCACGGCCAGGCGCACTTGCAGCGGGCCACTTTGATGCAGACGCAGAATACGCTTGGCCAGCGCACGGGCGATCATCGCCGGGGTCAGGTCGTTGATGGCTGGTAGCAACCAACCCGTGTGCGGCAGGCTCCACTCACCCTTGTCGTCAAACTTGCCGACGATGCGCGGGCGTACGTCCTCGCGCCAGTTGTAGAGTTCTTCTTTCAACTGGTATTCGATCATGTGGCGTTTTTCTTCCACCACCACGATTTCTTCCAGGCCCTCGGCAAACTGCCGGACGCCTTCAGCCTCCAGCGGCCAAACCATGCCGACCTTGTAGACCCGCAGGCCAATCTGCTGGGCGAGTGTTTCGTCGATGCCGAGGATTTTCAGTGCCTGGCAAACGTCGAGGTACGATTTGCCTGACGTGATGATGCCGATGCGCGCTTTCGCTGAGTCCATCACGACACGGTCGAGGCGGTTGGCCCGGGCATAGGCGAGGGCAGCATATAACTTGTGTTCCAGCAGGCGCTGTTCCTGTGCCAGGGGCGGGTCTGGCCAACGGATATTCAAGCCACCTTCGGGCAGCGGGATATCGGGAATGATCGGTTGTACGCGATGAATGTCGATGTCGACGACGGCCGCGCTCTCTACGGTGTCGGCCACCGCTTTGAGGGCGACCCAGCAGCCGGAATAGCGCGACATGGCCCAGCCATGCATGCCGTAGTCGAGGTATTCCTGCACCCCCGATGGCGCCAGCACCGGCATCATCACCGCTTTGAAAATGTGCTCGGTCTGGTGCGGTAGTGAGGAGGAGCGCGCGCCATGGTCATCTCCGGCAATGGCCAGCACACCGCCAAATTGCGAGGTGCCGGCGGCGTTGGCGTGGCGGAACACATCGCCGCAGCGGTCGACGCCCGGCCCCTTGCCGTACCACATGCCAAACACGCCATCGTAGGTGGCGCCTTCGAAGAGATTGACCTGTTGCGTACCCCAGATTGAGGTAGCAGCGAGGTCTTCGTTCATGCCTGGATGGAACACCGTGTGGTGTTCCTTGAGGTAGTCGCGCGCCTTCCACAATGCCTGGTCGAAACCACCCAGCGGCGAGCCACGGTACCCGGAAATAAACCCGGCGGTGTTCAGACCATTGGCCAGATCGCGTTGGCGCTGCATCAGTGGCAGACGCACCAGCGCCTGAATGCCGGTGAGCAAGACTTTTCCAGTGTGCTGGACGTATTTGTCATCCAGAGATGGGGGCGCACTCATGTTCATCCTCCAGGCTTTATTGTCATGGCGGCGCCAGGAGAGCGGCGTTGCCTAGTTATTGGCTGGAGTCTAGGGAGCGGTTTTGCCATCGTAAAATCACAAAAACAATGGGGCGGTATCGGTTATTCAAATACCGGTATGCACACTGTTCTTCACGCTGTTGTAGATAAAGCCGGTTACCGGTCTGGTGTCATTTTCACCTTGTTTCTGGCTTGATATCCCCACAGAAAATATCCACGTTGCCATCGGCCGGTGAGGTCCTTACCACTAAGTAATATCCACCAGAAAGCAGCTCTGACAGCGCCACTGGCGCACTTCGTGAATAGGTCCAGCCGCGCGTTGCAGAAATGCGATTGGTGTTGATCCGGTCATTCATTGCATAGGCGACAGACCCGGGCCGCTCGCAGCTGCCTTTGTTGATAAACGTGTAGAGATTCAAGGGCCGAAGAGTGCCGCTTGGAACTCCACTGACGACAAAGGAAAACGCTGTCTCATTGCCCTGAACGGCCAGCGTTGTATTGGCGATCTGACCGCCGTTGCGTGGTGTAGCGTTCAAGTGAACAGTCACTGTCTGGCTTGATGAAGTCGTACAGCCGACGATTATCGCAGCGGCTAGGAGTGCCGCTGTCTGGGTTCCCGATTTCATGGTCACCTCCTGTACTCAAAAAAGCACAATCCAGGGCCTTTGAGTATAGGTCGGGAGTATTTGACCAATACCAAAATGCATTTCAGCAATACTCCCAATCGTTGTCTCAAACCTCCCCGTCCCGTCTACTTCAGTCCATACCGAAAGCCCACGGATCAGCGCTCATTGGCGCGGTCCAGACGGCCCAACGCTTCGGCTGCCAACAACAATAAAAAAGTAATGGGAGTGTTGATGATCGACGCAAAGCTAAAGCCGTTAAGCCTGGCTGTCTGGTTCAGCGTGACCGGGTGTGCCTTGACTGTTGGCGCTGTGCAGGCCGCCGAGTTTGATACCGGCAATCCGGACTGGACCGCGCGTTGGGACAACACCGTGCGCTACAACCTCGGGATCCGGGCCGAGGGGCGCGACTCCGCGTTGGCCAACAACGCCAGCTACGACGAGTCCGATGCCAAGTTTGATCGCGGCGATGTGGTGACCAATCGGGTCGATTTGATGAGCGAAATGGAGGTCGCGTACAAGCAGTACAACGGCTTTCGCATCAGTGGCGCTGGCTGGTACGACCAGGCATATGAAAACACTGATGTCGAAACCAGCCCCGGCAATGTTTACTACCCAGGCGCGTTTCCCGGTACCAGCACGCCGAGCTACAACAACGGCAAATACTCCAGCTTCACCAAGCGTTACCACCGCGGACCCAGCGGCGAGTTGCTGGACGCCTTTGCGTTTACCCGCTTCGACCTGGGTGAGATTCCGGTCAGCGTGCGTGCCGGCCGGCATACCGTGTACTGGGGCAACGGCCTGCTGATTGCCGGGCATGCGGTGTCCTACTCGCAAGCACCGTTGGATGGGCGCAAGGCGGTGAGCAACCCCGGTACCGAGACCCGTGAAATCTTCCTGCCGCTGGCGCAGATTTCAACCCAGGCTCAGGTCACCGACAAGTTGTCGCTGGCAGCGCAATACTTCTTCGAATGGGACACCACGCGCGCGCCTGAAGGCGGTACCTATCTGGCCTCCGCCGACGTCGCCCTGGAAGGGCCGGACCGTTTGCCGTTGTTCAGCGGTGTTTCGCGGCCTTTGATTGATCCGGTCAAACCCAAGGACAGGGGCAACTGGGGCGTGATGGGCACCTACAGCTTCGACTTCCTGCATTCGGAGGTCAGCGCGTTGTATCGCGAGTTCGATGACTACAACCCGTGGGGCCTGCAAGTGGCGCCGACCTTCGCCCGTTACGTGTACGCCGAGAACGTCAAGCTCTATGGCCTGGGTTACTCCGCAGGCCCGGTGTTGGGGGGCGGCTCCCTTGGCGTAGACCTGTCGTATCGCCAGAACACCTCGCTGGTCTCCAGCAACATCAGCACTGCCGACAATCAGGGTGCTCGCGGTGACACCTGGCACATGGTGGTCAACGGCCTGTGGCTGCTACCGCGCACCGATTACTTCGACACCGGCAGCCTGATCACCGAAATGGCGTTCAGTCATGTGCAACGGGTGACCAAGCACGAGGAACTGTTCAAAGGTGAAGGCTATGGCGGCTGCCCGGAGGGGCAGGACAAGCATTACGGCTGCGCCACCAAGAACTATGTCGGTCTGGCCGTCAGTTTTGCGCCGCAATGGCTGGGGGTGTTTCCCGGCTGGAATATTTCCACTCCCATGAGTGTGGATTACGGCGTAAACGGCAATGCCGCCACGGGCGGTGGCAACGAAGGGAAATACACCTGGAAAGCGGGTGTGAAGGGCACCTACGACGAGCGCGTCGACGTGACTCTGTCGTACATCGGCTACGGCAGCGAACGCAAATATGCAGACGTCGCCGGCGTCGGAAAAACCGTCGTCGGGGGCACCGGCGACGTCGGCCTGACCGACCGCAACTGGGTCTCGCTGACCCTCAGCACTGCGTTCTGAGCCGCGCCTGAACTGCAATGCAGTGATCACCGGACTCGGCGATCACCCATCTGAATGGAGAACGTTATGACGGTTAATGCATATGCGATGGGCCTTGTAGCCATTGCTTTGGCGGGGTCGGCTGTGGCCGATGAGGGCGCTACCACCGCCGACCTGGGCGGCAAGCTGACGACCTTTGGCGCGATTGTGGCGGGTAACGCGGCAGGTACTATTCCGCCCTACGACGGTGGCCTGAAAGTGCCCGCAGGGCTGGTGCCCGGCGACGGCAACTGGCCCAACCCGTTTGCCAATGAAAAACCCCGCTTGCGCATTACGGCGGCCAACGCCGACCAGTACGCCGACCAATTGGCGGCCGGGCAGCTGCAACTGCTCAAGCAGAACCCCGACACCTATTACCTTGAGGTGTACCCCACCCACAGGACGGCAACCTTTCCGGCGAATTTCCTGGCAGCCACCCAGCGCAACGCCAGCCGCAAGGACTGCAAAACCGAGAACGACGGGCTGTCGATCAGCGAAGGGTGCCGGGGCGGCCTGCCATTCCCGCTGCCGCGAGATGGCCGGGAATTGATGTGGAACTACATCCTCAACTATCAGGGCGTGAATGGCTGGGACTGGAACCACAGTGCCTACGTGGTCAATGAAGGCCACGCGACGCTAACCAACACCAATCGGTCCACCGGCGAAAAACCCTTCTACCAGATGGATGTTCCCGGGCGTGATCCGAAAATCGCCCAGCGTATCTGGTCGCGCATCGTCGCGCCGGCCCGTACGGCCGGACAGGCATCCGGGTATTGGGACTATCTCGACCCGGTCTCCGACTCGCGCTACGCCTGGAGCTACAGCACCGGCCAGCGCCGCGTGCGCAAGGCTCCGGAATTCAACTACGACACCCCCAACTCGGCGTTCGGCGGGGTGGCGTTCTACGACGAAATCTTCCTGTTCTCCGGAAAGATGGACCGTTTCGACTGGAAGCTGGTGGGCAAAAAGGAAATGTTCATCCCCTACAGCAACTACACGCTGAAATGGGGTTGCGACATGGACAAAAAACTCATGCCCAAACACATCAATCCCGCGTGTGAACGCTGGGAGCTGCACCGTGTCTGGGTGGTGGAAGCGACCCGCAAGGACGGCGTCCGCCACGCGCAGAAAAAACGTCGCTACTACATCGACGAGGACACCTTTGGTGCTGCGGTCTACGACGCCTGGGACGACAGCGGCGCGCTGTTCCGTACCGGCTCGCAATACAACATCGAGGCCTATGGCATTCCCAATAACCCGCAACAGGATTCCTACTCGTTGTACGACTTCACCCGTGACCAGTACGGCATGTTCGGCAACGGCCCGACGCACTACCGCCAGGAACCGGTCGCCGAGCGTGAAGCCAATCCGCAGACCATCGCCGGTGGCCAGACCCGCTGACCTCATGCTCCTTTTCGGCGCTCGTCACGGGCGCCGATTTTTTTATCCGTCCCGAGACCCTTTTATGAGCGAGATTGTGCAACGTTTAGACGGCAAGGTCTGCGTGATCACCGGCGCCGGCAGTGGCATCGGCCGCGCCTCGGCACTGCGTTTTGCGCGGGAGGGCGCCACGGTAGTGGTCACCGACCTTTTCGTCGAATCGGCGCAGGCCGTGGCAGCTGAAATAGGTGCCAAGGCAATGGCCATGCAAGTGGATGTTGGTGAGGAAGACGTCTTGCGGCAGATGATCGAGCAGACCGTCGAGACCTTCGGTCGTATCGACGTGTTGTTCAATAACGCCGTGTACAGAAACCCGGCCACCACCCGCGATATCGACTTCATCAACTTCAACACCGAGCTGTTCCACAACTGCATGCGGGTCAACGTGTTGGGCGGCGTGTTGGCGTGTAAATACGCCTTGCCGCACATGCTCGCCCAGGGCAACGGTTCGATTCTGTTCACCTCGTCCACCAGCTCGATTGCCGGCGAAATTTCTCAGTTCAGCTACGGCGCCTCCAAGGCCGCGCTCAACTGGTACGTGCAAAGCATTGCCGCCACCTTTGGCAAACGCGGCATTCGTTGCAACGGCATCCTGCCGGGAGTGATTCGCACGCCAGCCATGGAAAGTTGGGCCAACGAAGCGATGAAGTCGGCCTTTCTCGACCTGCAAAACGTACCGCAACTGGGCGAGCCGGAAGACATCGCCGCCATGGCCGCTTTCCTCGCCAGCGACGACGCCGCCTATGTCAACGGCACGCTGATGCGCGTGGACGGCGGTATGAGTTGCGGCACACCGATGGTGCCGGTGGTGCGCAACTTCCTGCTGCCCCAAACCTCGGTCTGATCCCGATCCATTCACTGCACTGGAGCCCGTTTTATGGCACTCGAACAGGAACGCTTCATCCTCGACATGCTGGCCGCCTGGGGCGATGGCAGCGACGGCAGCCGCCCCGATATCGAACGCATCATGGCCACCTTCGCCGACGACGCCGTCTGGCAACTGTGGGTGCCCGGTGGTCCTGTGATCCGGGGGCGCGACGCGTTACGCCGGGAGATAGAGCGACAGATGAGTTATGTCACGCATAACCGTTGCACCACGCGCCACATCGTCTCTTCGGAGCGCGTGGTGATGACCGAACGCGACGATTACTGCGTCAGCAACGGCGTCCCCATGCCGCACACGATGGTAGCGGTGTATGAGCTGGACGAACACGGACTGATCTGTGCCTGGCGCGAGTACCTGGACACCGCCGACCTGGCGAAGAAAAAGGGCGTGCCGCTGGAGCAGGTAGGCGGGCCGAACGCTGGTAGCACCAGCACCCATTGAGAGCGGCGCTGAACATCAGCGCCTGAGGAAGACCCCGTATGCCAACAACAATAAATGCGACTGTTGATCCGGTCGAAGAAAAGCTGCGCACCTTTGTCGAAGGGCTTCTGGGCGGGAACATCACGGCCATGCAACGCCTGCTGCGCTGGCGTCCGGCGTGGAACCTTGAACTGCAACGCGATGGCGAAACCCTTCAATTGCATATTCGTGGCGAGCGAGGTGGTGATGTCAGCCCATTCCCAGATCTGCGCCGGGAGGCGGATATTCTCACCTTGCTCGGCCAGCAAGGTGTGCCGGTGCCGCGTATCTACGGCTTCTGCGAAGACCCGCAAGCCATCGTGATGGAGTTAGTGCCGGGCAGTCGTGATGTCAGCACGGCGACCAGTGATGCCGAGCGCCATGCTGTCGCACGCCAGTGGGTCTACGCCATGGCGCGCATGCACCAACTGCCGTTGCAACCCTTCATTGAGCAGGGCATTCATCTGCCGACCAGTGCCGAGGACATCACCCTCGCAGGCCTAGAGGCTTATTACCCGCTGTATGCGCGCAATAAAACCAGGCCTCAGCCGCTGGCTGAATTCGCCCTCGGCTGGTTGCGCCGCAATGTGCCGCAGCACCGTACCCGGCCTGCTTTCGTGCAGTACGATTCAGGGCAATATCTGTTCGAGAACGGACAGGTACAGGGTCTCTACGATTTCGAATTTGCCATGATCGGCGATCCCTTGGCCGACCTGGCGTCGGCGCGCATGCGTGACAATTACGAGCCGCTCGGGGACAGCTTCGCGGCCCTGTATCGCTACTATCAGCAAGTAACCGGCGAACCGGCGGACCCCGATGTGGTGCGTTACCACACGGCACTGTTTGCCACCGTCAGCACGATGCAGTTCTCGGCGTCGGTGGCCACGCCACAACCGGGCGACCCACATGACACCTACACCGAGTTTGACATCGCCCTGCGCCGGGTGGTGGTGCATGCGCTGGCCGAAGCCATGGGTGTGCCTCTGCAAACGCCGAAACTGGACATGGTCAGCAGCGGCCCGAATGCCCAGTTGCTGACCATGCTCGCCGATGCCCTGGCGCAGGTGGAGGTCGGTAGTGACTTCCAGAAAACCAAGCTGAGCGCGGTGAGCAAACTGGTGGAGTACCTGGGCCGTGGCGATGCCATGGAATTGCACTTGCGCGAGCTGGAACAGCAGGAGGCGCAAGTCCTGCTGGACCGCACGTTCAACGATTACAGCGAGATTGACACAGCGCTGGAAGCCTTCGTCAACAGCGCCGGGCCGGAATACGACGAACCCTTGCTGCGCCTGTTCATGGCGCAAATCGAACGACGTGTTCTGGTCTACGGCAGCACCGCCATTGGCGCCTCCGCCAGCCACATCGACCTGCCACCCGTCGCCTGACAGGGTGAAACCTTTCTCGCCCGGTGGCTGGTCGCCGGGCCTTCGTTTTCGGAGTGCTTATGTCTGTTTCTGATAATGCCTTCCTGCATCGCTATGGTCCGTGGGCGGTGATTGCCGGTGCCTCCCATGGAGTGGGCGCGGCGTTTGCCCGTGCCCTCGCCGAGCGTGGCCTCAACTGCGTGCTGGTGGCGCGCCGTGGCGACGCCCTGGCGCAATTGAAAGGCGAATTAGAGCAACGTTACGCCATCGAAGTGCTGGTGGTAATCCAGGACCTTTCTCAGCCCGATACCTGTGAGCGATTGCTCGCGGCTGTCGGTGAACGTCAAGTTGGTCTGTTTATCTACAACGCGGGTGGCGACCCCTACATCACGCGCTTCCTCGATACCTCGACCGAGAACTGGGGCGCGTTGCTGCGCCTCAACTGCTTGACTGTGATGCAATGCAGCCATGCCTTTGGTGCCGCGATGCTGGAGCGCGGGCAGGGCGGCTTGCTGCTGGTCGGTTCCCAGGCTGCATTGGGGGGCATTCGCAAACTGGCGATGTACACCGCCACCAAAGGGTTTGCGCTGAACCTCGGTGAGTCGTTATGGGCGGAGTGGAAAGACCGTGGCGTCGATGTGCTCAACCTGCTCATCGGCACTGTCGACACACCCACCATGCGCGATGCCATGGTCAAACTGAATATTCCCGACGCCCTGACCATGGCCTTGCCCAAGGCTGAAGACCTGGCGCTTCTGGCGCTTGAGCAATTGGGTAATGGCCCGACGCTGATTCACCCCGAAGACACCCTTGTCCAGGTCGCCAATGCACCTGGCCCGGCACGCCGTGCCCAGGTGCTGAGCAAGAGCGCCCAAGCGGCTGTGTTTATCGGTAACGACTGAGGTCACACACCATGAAAGGCTTTGATAACGCAGAATTCAAACGCGGCTGGCGAGTGCTGATTCTGGCGCTGGTGGGCGTTGCCACCAGTTCCAGTTCGTTGTTGCTGTACAGCTTCAGCTCCATGGTGATTCCGCTGGAACAGGCCATGGGCTGGGGCAGGGCGGAGTTGCAGGCGGCAATCACCGCACTGTCGCTGGGCACCATCGTCGCATCGCAATTGGCTGGCTGGCTCAACTCGCGCTACGGCTTGCGCCGGGTCACGTTACTGTCGCTGCTGGCGTTGTCCCTGAGTGTCTTCACCCTGACCTGTATCAATGGCTCGATCTGGACCCTCTACCTTGGCTTTTTCCTGGTGCCGCTAGCCGGGCTGGGGACGTTGCAGGTGACCTGGTCGCACCTGGTGAACTTGTGGTTCGAGGAAAACCGTGGTCTGGCGCTGGCGATCATCCTCAGTGGCTCCGGACTGGCGGCCATCATGCTGCCGCTGATCACCGCCTGGACGATCAGCCGGTGGAATTGGCAGGCGGGATTCCTCGCGCTGGGTGTATTGCCGGTGCTGCTGGCGTTGCCCTTGGCCTTACGCTGGTTGTTGCCGACCGCCAATGTCAGCCACAACTCGACGCAACTCCCCGCCACCAGTGAACAAACCGGCGGGCTACTGCTGCGCGAGGCAATGCGCTCTTGGCGTTTCTGGGTGTGCAACCTGTCGATGACGTTGGTTGTGTCGTGCGTGGTGGGCATGGTCACCAACATCGTCCCGTTGCTGCAGGATCGTGGCCTGAGTGCCCTGCAGGCCAGCCAGATTTTCGCCAGCTTCGGCGTGTCGCTGATTCTTGGCCGGCTGCTGGTGGGCTACCTGATCGACCGGTTGTGGGCGCCCGGTGTCGCCTCTCTGGCGCTGCTGATGCCGGCATTTGCCTGTGGCATTTTTGCCTATGGGGATTCCAGTATTGCGATGTACACCTTCGCCACGTTGCTGGTGGGTGTGGGTGCGGGTGCCGAGTTCGATATCGCTGCTTTCCTGATCGCCCGCTACTTCGGCATGCGCGACTACGGCCGCTTGTTTGGCGCGCACCTGGGCTTGATTACCGCAGGTGCGGCTATCTCGCCGTTACTGTTCGCCGGGTTGTTCAAGCTCACCGGTGGCTACTCGGCCATGCTGCTGTTCAGTTTTATCTGCTTTGTCGTCGGCCCCTTGCTACTCCTGACGTTGGGTGGGTATCCGCGATATCAGTCCGAGCCATTAGTGGCCAGTTAGAGAAGCTGCCGAAGTAAATATAGACAAATAACAGAATAATGTTCAATTATTGCCTCAAGTGCAGCCTGACAATAAAACAGACAAGGAGAATGCCATGCGTGCAGCAATCATTTCCGAGCGCAATGCGCCGCCGGTAGTGGGTGAGTTTCGTGATCCGCAACTGCAAGACGGCTCGGTGTTGATCGATGTCGATACCGCTGGCCTTGGCGGCTGGGATGTACTCGGCGCCTACCGTCTGGGTGTTGAATATCCTTGTGTCATTCGCGGCGAAGGCGTCGGCCGTGCGCCGGATGGCCGCCGGGTGTATTTCGGCGAACGCTCGGTGTTGCCGTTTGGTGCGTGGGCAGAGCGCACCCTGGTGCCGCAAGCCGAAGTATGGAATGTGCCGGACGACGTGGACGATAAAACCGCGATCAGCATGGGCATTGCCGCGACCGGCGCCATCGTGCCCCTGGAAAAAGCCGCGATTCAGAAGGGCGAGAAAGTGCTGATCTTGGGCGCCACCGGCACTCTCGGCCAGATCGCCCTGCAACTGGCGCGCGGTCTGGGTGCGGGCAAGGTGGTCGGTGCTGCCCGGTCCGCTGAAGCACTGGGCCGGTTGAAATCGCGAGGCCTTGCCGATGAAGTGGTGACCCTGGGTGGCAGCGATGATGTCGCTGCGCTCAAGGATGCGGCCGATGGCGGATTTGATGTGGTGCTCGACCTCGTGTGCGGTCAACCGATGTTGACGTCCCTGAAAGCCACCAATTGGGGAGCGCGGATCATGACCATTGGCACGGGGGCTGGGCGTCAGCTCAATCTGGATATTGCCGATCTGTTGTTTCGCAACTTGTCGTGCATTGGCACTGGCCAGCGCCCGCCCGCAGACCGTGAACAGATCTGGCTGCGTCTGCTGAAGATCGCCAAGGAGCAGCAGATTCAGGTGGATTACCTGGATTTTACCCTCGATCAGGCGGCCGAAGCCTGGGCCGCGCAGGTCAATGGGCCACACGCCAAAATCACCGCCACGATTCGTCGTTGAAGCCGCGAGCGTTAGAAGGCGCCCTTGTCAGGGTGCCTTCTAACGCTGACGCTGGTGGCGAAATTCCTCGGGTGTGACACCGAGCTCTTTACGGAAGGCCGCACTGAAAGCGGCGGCATTGTTGAAGCCGGCCTGATAGGCCACTTGTTTGATCAGCAACCGTGGGTCAGCCAACAGCGCCACGGCTTTTTGCAAGCGGGTATGCGCGGCGTACTGGCGCAAGGTCATGCCCGTTGTGTTTTTGCAGCGACTGGACAGGGTCCGCAACGGCAGTTCGCAGGCCCGCGCCAAGTGGCCCAGAGAGCGGCCTTCGTCACTTGCGCTGTCGAGCAGTTCCCGCAGGATGTTGAGTTGCCGGGGGCTGAGTTTTTCAGCGTTGAGTGAGTCACTGCCGGACTCGTTGGGCGCGTCGATAAATTCGCGGCGCAGGTCCAGGGCAATGCTGGTGAGCAGGCACTCGGTGTGCAGTTCGCTGGCGAAGCCGGGGTTGGCGACTTCTTCGGCCAGCCGTTGCAGTGAGGCATGCAAGTAACCGCTTTGCAGGTTGAGCATGGCTGCGCTGACGTTGTCCTGCCAGTTCCAGCGATAGCTGCCGAGGACGCCGAGTGATGAGGGATCGAACAGACACACGAGGGCCTTTTGCTCACCGGCATCGTGGCGCAGGTGGAATTCGGTGCCATGGGGAATGAACAACAGCTTGCCCAGAGGCTGGAATTGAGGCACGCCGTGGCTGGAAAAACCGCCGCAGTTAGGCTTGATCTGCGAACTGGCAGGCAGCATCAGACGTAACAGGCAACTGTCGCCGGTTTCGATCAAGGCTGTGCCGGTGTTGGACCATTGCGCATGTTCAACCCGGATGTCGAAGCCTTGCCTGGCCAATGAAGCTTCGGTCAGGAAATTACCCGACGCTTCACAGTCGTACTCGCTGTAGTGGATCGCGTTCATTTTTCAACCTTCAGCCATTTTTATTATTGGCGCTGAAATTCGAAGGATAACGATACGTCAGGGCAGCTACCCGGTCTCGAGTGTAACCAGCGTGAGGACCGAGCTGTTTCATATATTCAGGCGCCAGGTATCAGAAAATCAGATGACAAAAGGCAAAGATATTTCGATGCGTCAACTGCGCTATTTCGTTGCCGCCGCCGACGCCGGGCAGTTTTCCCAGGCGGCACTGAAGGCACATGTCTCGCAATCGGCGATTACTGCAGCGGTGTTGCATCTGGAGCAGTCGATGGGCGTCAGCCTGTTCGACCGCTTGCCCCATGGCGTGACGCTGACTGCTGAAGGCAATAAGTTTTCCCAGCATGCACGGCACATTCTCGACACCCTGCAGGACGCCCTCAGTGAACCGCTGTTCCTTGGCCATGCGATGCAGGGCACCGTGCGTGTCGGTGCCTCCTACACTGTGCTGGGCTATTTTCTGCCAGCGCTGCTGGCACGCTTCAAGCGTAGCTATCCTCAGGTAGAGATCGACCTGATCGACATGGACCGCCAAAGCATTGAAGCAGCCCTGAGCAATGGCGACCTCGACTTGGGCCTGGCGATTGTCTCCAACACGCCGAACTTGCACGGTTTTTCTCACCATGTGCTGATTCGTTCGCGCCGCCAACTCTGGTTGGCCAGTCAGCACCCATTGATGTCTGCCACCTCGATCAATCTCGAAGACGTCGCCGAGCATGCCTATATCCTGGCCACGGTCGATGAGGGGGAGACCTCGACCATGCGCTATTGGGAATCCCGCGGACTGGCACCCAAGGTGGCTTTTCGTACCTCATCCATGGAGGCATTGCGCGGGCTTGTGGGGCATGGATTCGGCGTGACCATTCTCTCGGACATGCTGTACCGGGCCTGGTCTCTGGAAAGCAAGAAGATTGAAATCCGGCCGCTGGTGGATGTGATTCCACCCATGGAACTGGGGCTGATCTGGCTGCCGGATAACTGTTTGTCGGCACCGGCCCAGGCATTCCGACAGTTTCTGATCATGGCCTGCGCCTCTTGATCCCGCTACTGGCGCACGTTGTTGTCAGGCGGCCAGGTGCCGTTGTTCATCAGGCTGTCGAAGGTTTCGGTCATTTCCCGCGCCGGGTTCGGATAGTCGTGGCGCACCCACCACAACCACAACCCCACCAAGGCACCGACGAAACAGCGCACGGCGGCCTCGCCACGCAGTTGATCGATTTGGTACAGGCCCTGTTTCCGGTAGTGTTCCCGGACCTGGATGATCAAGATATTTTCCAGGTGCGCGAGAATCACGTTCTGTCCCGGGCCGCTGAAGAACGCCGTCGTCAGTGCCGCATGACGTTCGGTGGCGCTGAACAGCCAGGCCGAAACATCCAGCAGGACACGGCGGTCGCCATCGACTTCGGTGACCTTGGTCGAGGGAACGCCAATGGCTTCGTACCCGGCGACGATCAGATCCTCCTTGTCACGAAAGTGCGCGTAGAAGGTGGAGCGCGCGACCCCTGTACTGTCCAGTAATTGCTGGACCGTAATTCCTTCGTAGCCCTTTTCCAGCGCCAGGCGATACATGTGGTCCAGCAGCAGTTCCCGGGTGCGTTGGGAACGCAAGGCGTGGCGTTGACTGGCGTGATTTTTATCGGCTGTTTGCACGGAAGCTAGGTGAGACATTCTGAACCTCGGCAGCGCTTTTTATTGGTTTCATGGCGTCGGGTACAACGGCTTCCCGGCGGTGATGGGCACACAATGACAGAGGATGTTTTGCACCAGCAGGGTTGGTTTTAGAACATTTTCAGTGAAAGTGTTAATTAATTCCGTTTGTGCCGTACAGATTTGCGCTTCTGTTCGTTGTGGCTTTGTTCCTGCGGCCTTACCGTTTCTCCAGTCCGATAGAGACCTGGAGAACAATAATGAATAACGCTCCTGAAACGCCTGCACCTGTTCCTGCGCACATTCCCAAACACCTTGTCCGCGATTTCGATCTATGGGCAGAGCTCACCGCCCAGGCTGAAAATGCTTACACCTGGGCCGCCGAACTGCACCAGACGACCCCACCCATTTTCTGGATTCCACGTCTAGGCTTTTTACCCGGCACTTGGGTACCTCGGCGTGCCGAGGACCTGCGGCGCATTTTGCAAGACCCTCAGACCTTCAGCAGTGTCGGCTTGACACCCTACGCGATGTTGCTCGGGGAAAGCTGGCGCCTGGCGCCACTGGAAATCGATCCACCTGAACACGCCAAATATCGCGCATTGCTCAACCCGCTGTTCACACCGAAAAAGGTTGAGGCGCTGGAGCAGAACATTCGCCAGTTGGCCAACCAGCTGATTGACGAGGTGCAAGCCGACGGTCGTTGCGATTTCAACGAAGCGTTCGCCAAACCGTTTCCCACGTTGATCTTCTTGACCCTGATGGGCTGGCCGCTGGAAGACCGGCCATTGTTCCAGCACTGGACGCAGACGCTGATCAAAAGCGTCGACCTGCAAACGGTGACCGACAACGCGCGGGCGATCACCGCCTGGATCCGCAACCACATCGCCGAGCGTCGTGCCGATCCCGGTGATGACTTCACCAGCTATCTGCTGAACAGTCAGATCGACGGTCGGCCGCTGACGGACGATGAAATGCTCGGCATCAACTTCCTGATATTCATTGCCGGCCTGGATACGGTGACCTCTTGCCTGGGGCTATTTTTCCGGCATCTTGCGCGCAATCCGGAGCAGCAAACCCAACTGAGGGCCACCCCCGAGCTGATTGGCGATGCGGTGGAAGAACTGCTGCGCTCGTACTCGATCGTCAATATGCGCCGCACGGTCACCTGCGACGTGCAGATCGGCGAGGTCATGATGAAGAAGGGCGACATGGTGCTGATCAGCACCGAGCTGGCCAATCTCGATCCCGAAGTGTTCGAAGAGGCTGACAAAGTCGACTTCCAGCGCAGTACCGGTGCGTCTCCGCACATGGCGTTTTCCTATGGTGTGCACCGTTGCGTCGGCTCGCACCTGGCGCGCCGTGAACTTCGGATTGCCCTGGAGTTGTGGTTGCAACGGCTGCCGCCCCTGCGCATCGCTGACGACACCACGCCCAAATTCAACGCCTTTGGCGTATTTGGCATGGAAGACCTGCACCTGCAATGGGACCAGCCGGGTACCACGGCAACCGCCTCGAACAAACAGGCAGCCAACGCATGAAAGTGTTGATCAACCAATCCGGCTGCGTAGGTCATGCCCGCTGCAACAACGTCGCGCCCGCGCTCTATCCACTCGATGACAACGGCTACATCGCCAGTAGCGGCTTCAGTGTGCCGATTGGGCAAGAGGGGCTGGCAAAACGCGGTGCCCGTGCCTGCCCGGAACGGGTCATCGAGGTTCGCGATACATCCGACGAACACCGGTGAGTACCGCCCTGGAGATGGAAGGCTTACAGCAACCAGCGAAAGTAGAACCACAATGAGCAAAACCTACGACTACATCATTATCGGTGCGGGGTCATCCGGCTGCGTCCTGGCCAATCGCTTGTCTGCCGACTCGACCGTTTCGGTGCTGCTGATCGAGAGCGGACCGGATCACACCAGCCCGTTGATTGCCATGCCCCGTGGCATTGGCAAACTGCTCAGCCTTGGCAATCCGCATGTGTGGAGCTACAAGGCCGCACGCGGCGAGGGTATGACCGACGAGCAATGGCTCAAGGGCAAAACAATCGGCGGCTCCAGTTCGGTCAACGGCATGGTCTATGTGCGCGGAGCGCCAGCCGACTATGACCATTGGGAAGCGCAAGGCTGCGCGGGCTGGGGCTGGAAAGACATGGGCCGGCAGTTTGTCGCCCTCGAAGACCACCAGTTGGGCAAGAGCCAATGGCGCGGAGTCGGTGGTCCGCTCAAAGTCACCGTGCACCCGTCGGGCCACGCCCTGTGCGATGCCGTCATCAACGCGGCCGGTGAGCTGGGTGTGGCGCGTACTGAAGACACTAATCATATCGACTCGGTCACACAGGGTGGCTTTGGCTATCAGCCGCAAACCACTTGGAAAGGCCAGCGATTCAGCGCAGCTAAAGCCTTTCTCGACCCGGTGCGAACACGCCCGAACTTGACGGTTATGACCAGCACGGATGTGCAACGCATCGAGTTCAGCAATCACCGTGCCTGTGCCGTGCTGGTCAACAACAATGCCGGCAAGGGACGCTTCGACGTGCGGCGCGAGGTGTTGTTGTGCGCCGGTGCCATTGAATCGCCGAAGCTCTTGCAACTGTCTGGCATCGGCCCGGCCGCATTGTTGAATTCGCTGGGTATCAGTGTGCTGCACGACGCCCCCGAGGTCGGGCGCAACCTGCGTGAGCACGTGTACATAGCCATGCAGTACCGGGTCACCCGTGGCAGCTTCAATCACTGCTTCCATGGGATTGGGTTACTCGGTGCAGTGGCCCAATACTTTTTGCGCAAGAAGGGACCGATGACCCATGCCGCCCACGAGGCCGGTGGTTTCATCAAGACGCGCCCGGAGCTGGATCGTCCGGACGCGCAAATCGGCGTCAGCCTCTATTCCATGGACGGCGACGGCAACAAAGTCGAAATCGACAAGCAGCCCGGCCTGACCATCGGTGGCTATTTCCTGCGTCCGCAGAGCCAGGGTGAGGTGCGCATTCAATCGGCGGACGCCACGGTTCCACCCCGGATCAACGCCAATTACTTGAGCGCCGAGATCGATCGTACCTCCGCGATTGCCTTGTTTCGCTGGTTCCGCCGTCTGGCTGCACAGCCGGTGCTCAAGCCATTCATTGTCGGCGAGCTGACACCGGGGCCGAAGGTAGAAAGCGACGCGCAAATTCTTGCCGCGTTCCGCCGCTTCGGCCAGACCGCCTATCACGTTTCCGGGACCTGTCGCATGGGGGCCGACAGCGCGTCGGTGCTCGACCCCGAACTGCGAGTGCGTGGCGTCGAGGGGCTGCGTGTGGTCGACACCTCGGTGATGCCGTGCCTGGTTTCTGGCAACACCAATGCCCCAGCCATGGCCATTGCCATGCGCGCTGCAGAAATTATCACCGGCAAAGTCTCAGGAGATCCAACACCATGAGAGTTCCCTTTACCCAGCTGGACAAGCTGTACATCGATGGTGCGTGGGTGGGTGTCAACGGTCCGCGCGAAGCGGTGCTCAACCCGGCCACCGAAGCGGTCATCGGTCATGCACCGAGCGGTGATCTGCACAGCGCCGACGCGGCCATTGCCGCTGCTCGCAACGCCTTTGATAACGGCCCTTGGCCGTGGTTGAGCATGGCCGAACGAGTCGGGTACATGCGGCGGATGCACGCCGCTTTGGTGGCCAAAAGGGAGCAGCTTGCCGCGCTGATCATCGCTGAAGTCGGTTGCTCGCAAGGCGTGACTTACGCCATGCAGGTGGACATGCCGCTGGGCCATGTGCTGACCGCGATCGAGCAGTCTCTGCACAGTGACAGCCTGCAGATTCCGGTGCAGGCCAATCCCAATCCGTTCAACCCGACCGGGCCGATGATCCTCGGCAGCGGCACGGTGGAGCGTGAGGCGATTGGGGTGGTGGCCGGTATCACCGGCTACAACTTTCCGTTTCTGCTCAATCTGGCCAAGGTGTTTCCAGCCTTGCTGGCCGGCAACACCCTGGTGCTCAAGCCTTCGCCATTTACCCCGTACTCGGCGCTGTTGTTCGGTCAGATCGCTGAAGAAATCGGCCTGCCCAAGGGCGTACTCAACATTGTCACCGGCGGTATTGAAGTGGGCAGCCTGCTGAGCAGCGATCCGCGGGTGGACATGGTCTCGTTCACCGGTTCGGAAACGGTGGGCATGAGCATCATGAGTCAAGCGGCGCCGACCCTGAAGCGCGTGCATCTGGAACTGGGTGGAAAATCGGCATTGATCGTGCGCGCCGATGCCGACATTCAGGCCACCGCCCTGGGGGCCGTCGCCGGGCTGGCGGTCAACGCGGGGCAGGGCTGTGCGTTGCTTACGCGCTTCGTGGTGCATCACTCGGTACGTGAGCAATTCGTGCAATGCGCCAAAGCCATTTCCGGGCAGTGGAAGGTCGGTGACCCGGCGGACCCCAGCGTGATGATGGGCCCGCTGATCCGCGAGTCCCAGCGCGCCAAGGTCGAGCATTTCATCGCCAGCGGCCGCGACGCCGGGGCCACGCTGGTGTGTGGTGGGGGGCGGCCTGCGCACCTGAGCCAGGGCTTCTTCAGCGACATCACCCTGTTCGATGACGTGCGCAACGACATGCTGATTGCCCAAGAGGAAATCTTCGGGCCGGTGGGGGTGGTGATCGGTTTCGACAGCGATGACGAAGCCGTGGCCATCGCCAATAATTCGCGCTTTGGCCTCAACGCTGCCGTGGCCTCGGCCGATGCCGCCACCGCCTACGCCCTGGCCAGACGCATTCGTGCGGGCAGCGTGTACCTCAATGGCGGCAGCGGCAGCCTGCCTTATGCGCCGATTGGCGGCTTCAAACGTTCAGGCCTGGGCCGCGAATTCGGGCCGAACTGGCTTAAAGAGTTCACCCAGGAAAAATCCATCATTTACCCCATCGGGCGCTAGCCATGACGCCCTGCGGCCGGGGTGCAGACAAAACGACTGACAATAAAAACAAAAGGTGGTTTGCATGAAAAAGATGAGTAAACAGGGGCGCATGCGAGCCCAGCGGGCGATGGTACTGCTGGCGGTCGGGGAAATGGCGTTGGGTTACGGTGGTGCGGTGCTGGCGGCGCCGATCGAACTGTCCAACCCGGACTTTCACCTGCGTTGGGACAACACCCTGCGCTACAACCTGGGGATGCGCATGGAGGACCAGGACCGGCGCATCATGAACAACCCCAACTACGATGAATCCGACGGCAAGTTCGACAAGGGCGACATCGTCACCAACCGCATCGACTTGCTCACCGAACTCGATTTTGCCTACCGCAAGGACTGGGGAGCGCGGCTCAGCGCTGCCGGCTGGTATGACCAGGCGTACCACGATAACGATGTGCGCAGTCATGTTGCCGGCTTCCAGACCAGCTACGACAACGATCACTACAGCTCTGAAGTGAAGCGCTACGTCGAAGGGCCGTCGGGGGAAATTCTCGATGCCTTTGTCTGGAAGAACCTGCGCCTGGGCGATGCTTCGGTGAACGTCAAGATCGGCCGCCATACCAATTACTGGGGCGAGGGATTGCTATTCGGCGCCCATGCGATTTCCTATTCGCAAGCACCACTTGATGGGGCCAAGGCGGTGACCAGTCCCGGTATCGAAACCAAGGAAGTGTTCTTGCCCATCGGGCAGATTTCCGTCAAGGCCCAGGCCACCGACAACCTGACCCTGGCCGCGCAGTATTTCTACGAATGGGATTACACCCGTATCCCGTACGGCGGCACCTACTTCGGCGCGGCGGACCCGTTTTTCGAAGGCCCGGACCGCTTGCCGGTAGCCCCGGGTTTTTCCTTTAACCGGGAGAAATCGAAATACGGTCGCGACTCCGCCAACTGGGGTCTGATGGCCAAGTACGACGTTGAAGCAATTCAATCGACGTTGGGCGCGTATTACCGCCAGTTCGATGACTACCAACCCTGGCTGGCGCCAGAAGTCTCGGCCGCTACCGGCAGCTACCGTCTGGTGTACCCACGCAGCGTCAAACTGGTCGGCTTGAGTTTGTCGACTGTGCTCGACACGGTGTCGATCGGAAGCGAGATTTCGTATCGCAAGGGCGGTGCGTTGAATGCGGTCGGCGTCGATCCTTCTGACAACGAAGGGCCGCGTGGCGATACGTTCCACTTCGTCGCCAACGCCGTGTATGGCGTGCCGCGTAACTTTATCGCCAACAACGCCACGCTGATCGGCGAGTTCGCCTACAGCCACCTGCGCAAAGTAACCGAGCACGAAGAACTTTACCTGGGTGAGAACAGCAGCAACTGTGTCGATCCACGAGTCGGCACGCCCGGTTCAGGGGACAAACGCGACGGCTGTTCGACCCGAGATTACGCGGCCATCGCGGTCAATTACACACCGCAATACCTGTCGGTATTTCCGTCTTGGGACATGACCGTGCCGCTGACCGTCAATTATGGCCTGTCGGGCAACGCCGCCAGCGCCGGCGGTGGTAACGAAGGCGCGTTGACCTGGTCTGCCGGCGTGCAGCTGACGTATGCCCAGCGTTACGAATTTGGCTTGCGTTACTCCGACACCGACGCCCAATCGAAGCACATTCCCGGGGACACCGTCGGGGGTAACGGCGCCGTAGGCGGAACCGACCGTGGCTGGCTGGCCTTTACCTTCAAAACCTCCATCTAAAAAAGCCAAGAAGCGGAGTACCTGTTTATGAAAGGACAATTTCCATGGGCGGTGGCGCTGTTGAGCATTGCCACCGCCAGCCTGGCTGCGGCACCGGCCGACCAGGTTGCACAAATCGGTAAAACCCTGACGCCATTCGGTGCGATTATCGCGGGCAATGCCGATGGCAGCATTCCTCCGTACACGGGTGGCCTGACGCAGAGTCCGCCTGGCTTCAAGCCCGACAGCGGCTTCTGGGCCGACCCCTTCAAGGATGAAAAACCGCTGCTGCGGATCAACTCGAAAAACATGGAGCAGTACGCCGACCGCTTGAGCGGCGGGCAAAAAATGCTGCTGAGTAAATTTCCCGGCTACTACCTGGATATTTACCCGACCCACCGCACCGCGGCGTACCCGCAAGCGTTGCTCGATGCCTCGCAGCGCAACGCCAGCAACTGCCGCACGACCAAGGACAACCTCGCGGTCGATCCGGCGTGCCGAGGAGGGCTGCCGTTCCCGCTGCCGCAAAACGGCAATGAAGTCATCTGGAATCAGCAACTGCGCTACAAGGGCACGGGTTACACCACCACGGCATCGTCCAACAGTTGGGTAGTAGATTCCCAGGGTTCGGTGACCAAGACCGCCGAGTCCGCGACCATGGAAGAGGCGCCGTACTACCAGACTCAACAGGCCGATCGCGATCCGCAGTTGTACTACCGCGCCTGGGCACTGGACAGTTACCCGGCTCGCAGCGCCGGGCAACTGATCATCCTCGCCGACTACCTCGACCCGCAAAGCCAGCCACGGCGTGCCTGGAGCTACACCCCAGGGATGCGCCGCATCAAGTTGGCGCCGGAGTTCGCCTACGACACGCCGGTGCCCAACCAGGGCGGTGTGAACCTGTTCGACGAATTGCAGATGTTCTCCGGTAGCCAGGACCGTTTCGACTACAAACTGGTGGGCCGCAAGGAGATGTACATTCCGTACAACGCCTACAAGTTCTACTTCAGTTGCGGCCAGGAAGAACAGTTCAAGCCGCATCATGCCAACCCGGCTTGCGAGCGCTGGGAACTGCACCGGGTGTGGGTGGTGGAAGCGACTCTGAAACCGGGCAAACGCCACGTCTACAGCAAGCGCACCTACTACCTCGACGAAGACACCTTTGGTGCCGGCCTTTATGACGCCTGGGACCAGGGCGGGGTGCTGTATCGCGCGCTGTTCCAGAGCGGCGTGCAGCTGTACGACAAAAACCTGCCGTACACGGTGAAAAACGTCAGTTATGACTTCAACAAAGGCATGTGGTCATTGCTCAACGATGGCCTCAAGGGCGGGTATCGGGTGCACGATGCGCCGCTATCGGAGCGCGACATGAAACCTGAGTCGATTGTTTCCCAGGAGACCCAACGCTGATTTCATCGAGTGGACACGCATTTGCGGCCTGAGAGGGCCGCTTTTTTTTGTGCGGATTTTATAAAAAGGTAGCCCTGCGACTCATATTTAAATGAACACATATTAGGAATGTGTTTATATTATTGGAGGTGCAGTTATCCCTTAAATTGATCCGAATGCCCTGCGAGCGGGTCGTTCGGTCTGCTGGCTAATTACAACAAGGAGAACGCCATGCTGATTGATGTCCACGCCCACTTGCTGACTGAGGGCATGCTGAACCGCCACGAGTTCTGGGGGCCATTCATGAAAGTGCAGGGGCTGACCGTGGGGCATTTTTCCCTCGGCACCAAGCAACCGGCCAAAGCCGCGACGGATGCCGAAGCGCAGGCCAATATCCTCGCGCGTATGAGCCACGCCAGCCGTCGCAAGCTAATGGCCGAGCGGGGTGTCGACAAACTGGTGATGTCCACGCCGTCTCACTGTTTTATGTATTGGGCGGGTGATTTCGCCAATGAATACGCGCGCATTTGCAACGACGAGTTGTCGGCATTTTGCCGGGCTGATCCCGACCACTTCGATTTCTGGTGCCACGCCAACCTTGCGGACCCGCAAAACGCTGCGAAGGAAATTGAACGCGCGGTGACTCAGTTGGGCGCCAAGGGTGTGTGCGTCGGCGGGGCCAACTTCAATGGTCTGGAGGCTCACGACGAACGCCTGTTCCCCGTCTGGGAAAAACTCACCCAGCTGGATGTACCGATCATGGTGCATGGCTTCAACCAGTCGATTTACTGGGGCGAAAAACACACCGACGACAAGTTCGAAACCACCTCCATCGTCGGTGACTGCGTCGATGAAACGCTGTTCTTCTGGTACCTGATCTGCGGCGGCGCACTGGATGTTTTCCCGACGTTGAAAACCTACATCACCCACGCCGGTGGCATGGCGGTATTCCAGTTGGGACGCCTGAGCGAACTGAACCGGGCCATGGCACCGGACTCGCGCAACCAGCGACCGTTGATGGATTACCTGCAGAACTTTTACTTCGACCTTGACGTTCATGCGCCCGGCTTGCGCCGCGGTGTCGCCGAGGTGGTCGGCGCGGAGCGTCTGTTGTACGGCACCAACTTTGGTGGTGCGTATGACCATGGCGATCTGACCGAAGGCATCGGCTTGTCCGCTGAAGACCGCGAGCGGATTCGCAGCGGTAACGCGATCGAACTGCTCAAGCTGAAGGTGCCGGCCAACGCTGGTCGGGTGCTGACGCTGTGACTGATAGCTCGCTGGGGCGGCCCTACCCGCAGCGCAGCGGACGGTTGCCACGGCACCTGAGCGAGATCACCGCAGCCTGGCTAACTCAGCTATTGCAGCCGCGTTATCCGGGCATCCAGGTGCTGGCGTTGACGGCAGTGGAAGTTCGAAACGGTCACACCACCAAATTCCGCATCAGGCTTGAGTTGAATGAGGTCGGTCAGCGCGCGGGGATTCCTGCGCACGTGTGCCTGAAGTCGAATTGGTCCGAGGGTTTCGAGAGCGGCGATATCTGTGAGCTGGAAGCGCGCTTTTATCATTTGGCGCGCGGCTGGTCCGATGCGCCACTGCCAGACACCTATCTCACCGACTGGGACGCCGATGGCGGCGGTCGAGGCGTGCTGATGATGGAAGACCTTGGCCTGGCCGCCGGGCAATTTGGCCATAGCACCGATCACCTGGGCGTGGACGGCGTCGCCGGGGGGCTGGAATCACTGGCGACGTTGCATGCTGCCACCTGGAACAGTCCGCAGCTACGGGGCCAGGGCTGGCTGCCGGTGTCGATGGCCAACCCGGTGGACAGCGACGGACTCTTGCGCATGTACAACTACATCAAGGTCAATCTGCGCAACCCGGAGTACCAGCGGTTGTTGCCGAAATGGATGTACGAGACGCCAGATCTGTTCAGCCATGCCTTCGACGAATTGGGAGCGTTCGAACGGGAGCAGACTTCACCCAGCTGTCTGATCCATGGCGACTCGCACCAGGGCAACAGCTTTTTACGCAGTGACGGTCAACGTATCTGGCTGGACTGGCAACTCGCCAGGTATGGCCGGCCATGGCGCGATGTCGCGTACTTCATGCTGGGTGCGTTGACCGTGGCGGAGCGCCGTGCCGATGCGCAGCGTTTGCTCAGCGTGTACCGCGAAAAACTGATCAGCCTCGGTGCCGAAGGCGTGCTCGACCAGGACGCGGCGTGGGAACAATTGCGGCGTTGGCCGGTTTGGGGGATGCAGACCTGGATGTCGAATATGGATGAATGGGGGCAGGCAGGGCTGCCGATGGTGGAACGTTTTTTCGCCGCTGCTGAAGATTTCGATACCCTGCACTTGCTGACTCACGGTCGTAAGCCACGCCGGACGCCGATACTGGGGCAGGGCGCGCGGCCATTGACACAGGCCTATCAGCACCTGTTGGAGAATTGAGCATGAGCAACCCGGAACACTTGCTGCTGCAAGGCGCGGATAACTTTCGCAGTTTGAAAGGCATGCCCACCCGCTGTGGTCGCCGCATTGGCGGCCATACCCTGTTACGGGCAGACCAATTGCATCGCCTGACCGCTGAAGACTGGCAGGCATTACAGCGTATTGGGCTAAAGACCCTCTGCGACTTACGCAGCGCGGGCGAGCGTGAGCATTACCCGAGCCGTCTGCCTGATTCGGGTATGCACCTATTGCATCTGGAGGTCATCGGCGATCTGCGTGCCGATCCACAGATTGCCGCGATGCTGGCCGACAATCCGGCAGAGGAGGGGGCACGGTGCATGATGCTGGAGGTTTACCGGCAACTACCGGGAATGTTGGCGCCCCGGCTGTCAGCATTGTTTGAGCGGTTGTCTGGAGAGAATGCTTCGGTGCTGATTCACTGCGCGGCGGGCAAGGACCGCACCGGCGTGGCGGTCATGCTGCTGTTGCACTCCCTAGGCGTGGCGCCTGAACACATCATGGCCGACTACTTGCGTTCGGCACGACGTTTCAGCCAGCTGGATGCAGAACGCCAGGAGGCGAGGAGTAATACGGTGAATCGCATGGTGGGCCAGCCGGTTAGCGAATCAGCGATCAACGCTGTATTGGATGCCCGGCCCGAGTACTTGAATGCCGCTTATTTGGTAATCGAGGCCGAGTACGGAGGGCTGGATTGCTATCTGCAACGCTTCAGTGGTTTGAGCACCGAGCGTTTGCAGCGATTGCGAGATGCTTTGCTGGTCATCTAGGTCACGACTTCGGTCATGACCCGCGCAGGTTTCCATTGCGCCAATCCAATTCCCAGCAAAATCAATCCGCCGCCGACCGCGTGGTACAGGTGCAGTGATTCGCCAAGCAGTGCAATCGCCAATACCGCAGTAAACAACGGCACCAGATTCATCAGTACGGAGGTTTTTTCTGCGCCGAGGGTTTGCAGGCCGCGCATCCATAGGCCGGGTGCCAGCGCCGAGGCGAACAGCCCGGCGAACAACACCAGCGGGACATTAGCGGTTGTCAGGGCTATCGAAGGGGCCAGCACAAAGGGCGGCACCAACAGCAGGGTGCCGCAGATTATTTGCACGTAAAGGCTTTCCCAGGTCGGCAGGGGAATCTGCCAGCGCTTGACCAGCACGCAATACAGCGCGTACGACAACGAGGCCAGCAACATCATCAATTCCCCTCGGCCAACCCCGTGTGCCCAGAGCGAGGGCAGGTCGCCTGCGGCCAGCAACCAGGTCAGTCCGGCAAACGACACCAGAGCGCCGACCAATAAGGTCGCGGTCGGTCGGGTCTTTAGAATGGGAAAAGCGAGCAGCACGGTGAGCAGGGGCATTGTCGCCAGGATCAGGCCCATGGAAGTGGCGCTGACAGTGTGCGCGGCAAAATAGGCCAGCGACTGGTACAGCGACATGCCGAGCAAGCCCAGCAACCATAACTTGGGCAGGTGCGGCCGAATCTGCCGCCGCAACCGCCAGACCCTGGGCAACAACACCGGTGACAACACCAGCAACGCGATCAGCCAGCGGTAAAAGGAAATGGCTGCGGGGTCAATCACCCCAACAGATAGGCGATTGACCACGGTACTGGCGGCCCAGATCAGTGTGGAAAGAACAGGGAATAGCAAGTTCATCACGGGGGCGCCAACGTTGAGGGTGCGCAGAACGCACTGGTGAGGTTGTCGATGTGTTATCGCGTTATTTGCTGGCAGCGTTACGTGCCGCAATCGTCGCGGCAAAATCGCGTTTGAGGGTTGGGAAGTAAGCAATCTGTCCGCCCATGCCGCCGGCAATGTCGATCGAGGCAGCGCTGATAAAGCTGGCATATTCACTGGCCAGGAATAGCGCCATGCCGGCAACGTCTTCAGGTTTGCCATAACGCCCGAGCGGGACCACCTTCATCACCATGGCGTCGAACTCCTCGCGACTGACGCCAGGTCCCATTTCTTTGTAGTGACGATCCCATTGACCGGTATCGATCCAGCCCATGTTCAGGCTGTTGACCAGGATATTGTCTTTGGGCAACGACATGCCCAACGAGCGGGAGAGGGCGATGCACGATGCGCGGTTGATTACCGAAGGAATTCCGTCGGGCGTCGGAATCACCCCGGCCAGGGCGTTGATTTCGATGATCCGCCCCCAGCGCTGTTCACGCATGAACGGCACCACCGCTTGCACGAATCGGAAATGCCCCATCTGCAGAATGTTGGCATGTTCGAGGATGACTTCCGGGGTGAGGGTATCGAGGTTGCCGCCACGACCTTGACCGGCGTTGTTCACCAACACATCGACCCCGCCCCACGCGCGTGCAACTTCAGCAACAAACGCCTTGACCCCCTCACTGTCCGTCACGTCGACAGCCCGGGCAATTACTGCCTGGGCGTGTTCCGCGAGTTGCGCGCCGACTTCGCGCACGTCTGCCTCGCTGCGTGCGCAAATCGCTACCCGTGCCCCTTCAGATGCGAATGCGCGGGCGATGGCCAGACCAATGCCCCGGGAAGCGCCCGTGATGATTACGCGCTTGGCACTCAAATCAATATTCATGCTGGCTCCTCCTGTTTTTTTTCTGCCGGTTCAACTGCCGTTTTTCCTGTGCAACGCCACGAGTTATGTGGGTATGACAGGGCTATTGAAAGCCCAAAGCTGAAAAGCGTCAAAGTTTATTTGAACGTTTATTTGTTTTGTGTGCAGTATCTAGCAGCAGAGCACCTTCGCTGGAACGATTCCGCAGTTTGATGGAGATGAAATTCTAGATAGAGAATTGAAATCTTTATGTGGAATTTTATTTTGTGATCCGTTACGGTGACTTTCAGCTGAGGAGAGAAGTGGTTCTGGATGCGTGCCAGAGCTCTTGAGCGGACTGTCCAGGCGAGACATTCAACGATATTGTGGGTTGCGCAAATCGCTGGAAGGACCGTTTGAACACACATAGCGACTGAAAATAACAATAAAAGGTAGTGTGTATGAATCATAAGACCAAGCAGAGTCGGCTGGTACTGGCTCAAGGTGCGCTTACGCTGATGATGGTTGGGAGCGCTCAAGGCGTCATGGCGCTCTCATTCGATCTGCCGAATCCTGATTATCGCCTGCGTTGGGACAACACAGTCCGTTACAACTTGGGCATGCGGACTGACAGTCAGGACAGTCGCATCATGAACACGCCGAACTTCGACGAATCCGACGGCAAGTTCGATAAAGGTGACATTGTTACAAATCGTCTCGATGTGTTGAGCGAACTCGATTTTTCTTACCTCAACGAGTGGGGTGGACGCCTCAGTGGTGCAGGCTGGTTCGACCAGGCCTATAACGATCACGATGTGAAAAGTAACGTACCCGGCTACGCCACCAGCTATCACAACAATCGTTACAGCGATGAAGTGAAGCGCTACATGAACGGCCCGTCGGGAGAGATTCTCGATGCCTTCGTCTGGCGCAACTTCAACATCGGCGAGATACCGGTCAACGTGAAAGTCGGTCGTCATACCAACTATTGGGGTGAAAGCCTGTTGTTCGGGGCGCACGCCGTGTCCTACTCCCAGGCGCCCAGCGATGGTGTGAAAGCCTCGACCAGCCCGGGTATCGAAACCAAGGAAGTGTTTCTGCCGGTCGGGCAGATCTCGGCCAAGGCCCAGGTCACTGATCATCTCTCGGTTGCCGGTCAATACTTCTATGAATGGGAGCCCACGCGCATTCCTTATGGTGGTACCTATTTCGGCGCGGCCGACCCTTTGTTCGAAGGGCCGGACCAACTGCCGGTAGCACCTAACGGAGCAACGTTGCAGCGTCAGGATTCGCGGTTCGGTCGCGATGGCAAAAACTGGGGCGTGATGGCCAAACTCAACGTTGAAGAAGTCGAATCGACGTTCGGCGCCTATTATCGCCAGTTCGACGACTACCAGCCCTGGCTGGCCCCGCAGGTCAAGGCCGCGCTGGGTTCGTACCGGGTTGTTTACCCGCGTGGCGTGAAGCTGGCAGGCGTCAGTTTTGCCCGGGTTTTCAACACGGTTGCGGTCGGCTCTGAACTGTCCTACCGCATGAACGGTGCCTTGAATGCCACCGGCGTCAGCGCGCTGGACGACGAAGGCCCGCGCGGCGACACCATTCACTTTATTGCCAACGCTGTTTACGGCGTGCCGCGTAACTTCATTTCGAACAACGCGACCCTCGTTGGTGAGTTTGCCTACAGCCACCTGGATCGCGTGACTGAACACGAAGAGCTCTATAAAGGTGTCGGAAAAGCCGCTTGTACCAATGCCAGAACGCCAGGTATCGCCGGTTCCGGCAGCGAGTCGGATGGCTGCTCCTCGAAAGATTATTATGCGGTCGCGGTCAACTACACTCCGCAGTACATTTCGATCTTCCCATCCTGGGACATGGATGTACCTCTCACCGTCAACTACGGCCTGCATGGCAACGCACCAACAGCCGGTGGCGGCAGCGAAGGCGCGCTGGCTTACTCCGTCGGCGTCAAACTCACTTATGCCCAACTGTATGAGTTCGGTCTGCGTTATGCCGACACAGCTGCCCAACCGAAGAACCTGGCCAATGGCACCGTTGCCGGTAACGGCAACGTAGGCGGTGAAGACCGCGGCTGGCTGGCTTTTACCTTCAAAACCTCCTTCTGATAAATCAAACAAGAATCGGAGAACGTGTTCATGAAACGTCCACTTGCATTAACTGTCGTCCTGATGAGTTTTGCGACCTGTAGTCTCACAGCCGCCGCTGCTGGCGACGCCTCGGACCTGGGTAAGAGCCTGACGCAGTTCGGAGCGATTCAGGCCGGTAACGCCGATGGCACGATCCCCGCTTACGAGGGCGGCCTTACCACCGCTCCGGCGGGTTTCAAGCCTGACAGCGGGTTTTGGGTTGATCCGTTCAAAGATGAAAAGCCACTGTTTCGCATTGACGCCAAAAACGTCGACAAGTATGCGGACAAGCTCAGTGAGGGGCAGAAAACCCTGATCAAGAAATACCCGACTTACTACATCGACATTTACCCAAGCCATCGCACGACTGCCTATCCCAAAGCGGTACTCGATGCCACCGTGCGAAACGCCAGCAGCTGCGTGATCCAGAAAGACGGCCTGGCCGTTGATCCATCTTGCCGTGGTGGCCTGCCGTTCCCGATTCCAAAAAACGGCAACGAAGTGATGTGGAACCAGCAGGTGCGCTACAAGATCGGCACCGGTTACTCGACCACGTCTTCGTCCAACAGCTGGGTAGTCGACGCAAACGGCTCGATCACCAAAACCGCCGAACAGGCGACATTCGAAGAAACCCCTTACTACCAGGTAACTCAAGCGGATCGCGATCCGCTGATGTACGCACGGGTGTTCTCGCGCAATGACTATCCGGCCCGGCGCTCCGGTGAAGTGGTGGTGCTCACTGACTTCCTCGATCCATTGGCAAAGGCCCGTCGTTCGTTCAGTTATTCCCCAGGTCAGCGCCGGGTGAAACTGGCACCGGAATTTGCATTTGATACACCCGTTGCCAGCCAGGGTGGCGTGACGCTGTTCGACGAACTGCAAATGTTTTCCGGCAGCCAGGACCGCTTTGACTACAAGCTGGTCGGTCGCAAGGAAATGTATATCCCGTACAACGCCTACAAATTCTACTTCGGCGTCGCCAAGCAGGAAGACCAGTTCATGCCGCACCACGCCAACCCGGCGAACGAGCGCTGGGAGCTGCATCGGGTGTGGGTCGTGGAAGCAACGTTGAAGCCGGGCATGCGCCATGTCTACAGCAAACGCACTTACTACCTGGATGAAGATACCTTCGGCGTAGGCCTGTATGACGCCTGGGACAAGAGCGGCGCGTTGTATCGCTCGATCTTCCTCAGCGGCGTCCAGCTCTACGACAAAAACATTCCCTATAACGTGAAAAACGTCGTGTATGACTTCAACAAAGGCATGTACGCGTTGCTCAACGATGGTTTGAAAGGCGGCTACAAGTTCATCGACAAACCACTCTCCGAGCGTGACATGAATCCTGAAGCCATTGTGGCTCGGGTCACCCAGCGCTGATGTGATTTCGCCTGTCCTGCCTGCCGGTTTGCGCATCAAGCCGGGCAGGCAGAGCAGGTGTGTTTGCCACGCGGGATGGTTAAGGAATAAAAATAATGACTAGCCCTTGCCCTGTTTCTTTTCTTCTCTCCACTTCGCGCCTGCTCCTGGCTGTCGCGTTGACGATCGGCGCGAGCTCATTGCTGACGACGCCTGTCTACAGCGCCGTCGCGTTGTCGTCCGATTCGCTCGACGTGCCGGCGCAGCGGATCGATGAACACCTGCCCGCACCCTTGCTGTCGGTCGCCACGGCGGGCGACGCGATGATTGGCGTCGGCCTGCACGGGTTGATCCAGCGCTCCATCGATGAAGGTCGCACCTGGCAACAGGCCGATAGCCCGGTGTCCAGCGATCTGGTGCAAGTGCGGTTCCGCGACGAGCGTCATGGCTGGATCGTCGGTCACGATGCGGTCGTCATGCACACCAGCGATGGCGGTGACAGCTGGCAAGTGCAACTCGACGGGCGCCGCCTGTTGACCTTGCTCAACGCTTACTACGGCCCACGGGCCGAACAAGGCGATGAAGCCGCAGCCCAGATGCTCAAGGAAGTGGCTATGGCCGCCAGTACCTCGGCGACGCCGGACGTGTTGGCCGCACCCTTTCTCGATGTGATGTTCGATGAACACGGTAACGGATTTGCCGTGGGTGCCTTTGGCATGTTGTTGCACAGCACGGATGACGGCCAGAACTGGCAGCCATGGATCGAGCGCAGTGACAATGATCGGCGCATGCACCTGTATGGCCTGGCGGAACATGCGGGCACTTTTTACATCGGCGGCGAGCAGGGTTTGCTGTTGCGCCTGGATGGTCAGCAACAACGTTTCGTGAAAATCGATACGCCCTACACCGGCACTTACTTCGGCGTCCGCGCCTTCGACGGTCTGCTGCTGGCGTACGGGCTGCGTGGCAACCTGTTTGCCAGCCGTGATGACGGCCAGCAATGGCAGCCTGTGGCAACCAATCTCAATAGCAGCCTGGTCAGCATTGTCGAGCAGGGTGATGCCTTGATCGTCGTGAGCCAGGGTGGGCAACTGGTCAATGTTGACCGGCAGAGTTTGCAGGTCACCCCGCTGGCAGACGCGCGGGTAGGCGAGGTGTATGCAGCCAGTGCCACCAAACAGGCTGGGAGCCTGCTTGTCACGCGCTTCAGCGGCGCCAAGGTCATCGATATCGCCCAGGCCAACTAAAGCCCTCGGCACGATTCCCCTACGAGAAAGAAAAAATGGTCGAGCAAAAATTCAACAGTGGGATGCCAGTGATCGCCAATCTGGAGGACTTTGACAAAAACTCCGGTGGCTGGTTTGAACGGGTCATATTCCGTCATCGCATGGTGGTCGTCGTTGCCTGCTTGCTCGCCACTGTGGTGCTGGGCTTCTTCGCTACACGGCTGCAAGTCAACGCCAGCTTCGAAAAAATGATTCCCAGCTCCAGCCCTTACATCAAGAATTACCTGGCTTATAAAAACCAGTTGCCAGGCCTGGGCAACAGCATTCGCGTCGTGGTGGAAAACAAATCCGGTGATATCTACGACGCCGACTATCTACTGGCGCTGCAAAAGGTCAACGACACCCTGTACCTGATTCCGGGAATCGACCGTTCCTGGATGAAATCGCTGTGGATGCCCATCGTTCGCTGGAAAGAAGTGACGGAGGAGGGCATTGATGGCGGTGCGGTCATGCCATCGGATTACGACGGCAGTGACAAATCGATCACGGCCTTGCGCCGCAACATTATGCGTTCCGGGATCATTGGCAACCTCGTGGCGAACGATGGCCGGTCGAGCATGATTGTCGCGCCGCTGCTCGATACTAATCCGCAGACCGGACAACCCTTGGATTACGGAGATTTTTCCAAGCAACTGGAAGCACAGATTCGCTCGCTGGAAAGTGACAACGTGGGCATCCACATTGTGGGTTTCAGCAAGCTGGTGGGCGACCTGATCGACGGCCTGTATTCGGTCATGCTGTTCTTTGGTGCATCGGTACTGATCGCCGGGTTGTTCGTCTATTTCTATACACGCTGCCTGCGCAGTACGTTGCTGCTGGTGAGCGTGGCAGTGGCGGGGGTGGGGTGGTTGCTGGGTTTGATGCAACTCCTCGGCTACGAGCTGGACCCTTACTCCATCCTGGTGCCGTTCCTGATTTTTGCCATCGGGATCTCCCATGGCACGCAAAAAATGAACGGCATTCTTCAGGACATTGGCCGTGGCACTCATAAATACATCGCTGCGCGCTATACCTTCCGCCGCTTGTTTCTCACTGGCTTGACTGCGCTCCTGACCAATATCGTTGGTTTTGCCGTGCTGGTGATCATTGATATTCCGGTGATTCGCGACCTGGCACTGACCACCAGCATCGGCGTCGCCGTGCTGATTTTTACCAAGCTGCTGCTGATTCCGGTGGCGCTGTCGTACCTGGGCGTCAGTAAGAAAGCCGCGCGTATCGCCATCGCCAAAGATCAGGCCGGCGCAGAAAACCGGGGTTTTCTCGGGCGTCTGTGGAGCGGCCTGGATCGCTTCACCGAACGACCGATGGCCACGGCGGTGATTGCCGTATCGTTGGTGGTGACGCTGATTGGCAGCGTGGTGATGATGCACCTCAAGGTCGGTGATCTGGATCCCGGTGCACCGGAGTTGCGTGCGGATTCGCGCTATAACCGCGATAACGCCTACATCACCAGCCACTACGGACTTTCCAGTGACCAGTTCGTGGTCATCATGAAGACCAACGAAGACAGCTGCCGTCTGTACCAGTCGCTGCAAAGCATGGACAAACTGGCCTGGCGTCTGCGCCAGACGCCTGGTGTACAAACCACCCAGTCGCTGGCCGAAACCGTGCGCATGATCAGCTCCGGCATGGCTGAAGGCAGCCCGAAATGGTTGAGCATCAGCCGCGACCAGGCGATCACCAACTCGGCGGTAGATGCAGCGATGATTTCTGCTCCGGGGATCACCAACCAGCAGTGCTCGGTCACGCCATTGATCGCCTACCTGGCTGATCACAAAGCCGACACACTGAGTCGGGTGTTGAAAGTTTCTGAAGAGTTCGCCAAGGATAACAACACGCCCGCTGGCGCCGAACAGCCTGTGGAATTCCTCCTGGCTGCGGGTAATGCCGGGATCGAGGCCGCCACTAACATTGAGGTAGAGAAGGGCATCATCACCATGTACCTGGCCGTGTATGGCGCTACGGCCTTGCTCTGCCTGCTGACCTTCCGCAGTTGGCGCGCAACCCTCGTGGCGCTGATTCCTTTGCTGATGACTACGATCATCTGCAAGGCGCTGATGGTCTGGTTGGGGATCGGCCTGAAAGTAGCGACCTTGCCGGTAATCGCCGTGGGTGTCGGTGTCGGCGTGGACTACGCACTGTATCTGCTCAGTGTGCAACTGGCGGTGCAGGAACGCGGTGGAAGCCTGGCGGTTGCGTATCGCCGCTCGCTGGACTTCACCGGTCGGGTTGTGGCGCTCGTTGGCCTGACCATGGCCGCCGGGGTGATTACCTGGGCCTGGTCGCCGATCAAGTTCCAGGCGGACATGGGCATTCTGCTGACCTTCATGTTCCTGTGGAACATGCTCGGTGCGCTGGTGCTGATCCCGGCACTCTCGCATTTCCTGCTCAACCCGAAAGGCAACTCCAAGGCCGGCGTGACCCTCGATCTGGAGGACGCGCGCGCGCAACAGGAACCGCGCAAACCCGCGGCCAGCGCACCTACACCCCAATTGACCGAGCTCGCCATACCCCGGCGTGTCCGCTGACTAATAGCCGGGCACAGACCTGGCTGGCAACTGCAAGGAGAGAACAATGTTCGAGTTATTGATGAGTGCCGACATGATGGTTCCGGACCCGGACGGCATGACGGAAATGTTGGTCGACAAGCTCGGCATCTACAAACACGAACGCTGGCGCCAGGCGTTCGATAATCACCCGTATATTGCGCATTTCCTGCGGGTACACAAATCCCTCGCGGTATCGCCTACGCGCATTGAACCGCAGTGGCACCTGGATCGGCCGAACCCCGGTGATCCGTTGTTCCATGACTTTCTGGAAAGCCTGAAAGATTTCCAGGGGCATCATCGGCCGATGATCACGCACTCCATCGTGCTGGCCTTGCACGGGGACAAGTTCGATGCGCTGGTCGACAAACTGATGCGTCGTCGCTTGCCGTTTCGCATGGCGCAGCGCACCCCGGAAATGCCCTTCGACCGCTTGTGGCTGGGTGCTACTCCCGAACAACCGTATTACCAGCCCACTGTGGATGGCGGTTTGTGCATTGAGATCATGCCGACCGAGCCTTTGCAGATGCCGCCGGAAACCTATCAGTTGCCACCGATGCAGCCGCGTGATCTCAAGCCCGGCGACATGGTCCGCGTCACTGCCCGTGGCTTCCTGGTACGCGACCTCGATGAAACCCTGCGCAAGGTATCGACCAACCTCGACTGGGAACCGAGCGGGCCGGTCGAGAGCATCGGCAGCGAAGGTTACCGCCGTGCGCGTATGGGTTTCACTGTGCCGAACAGTGCCACCCTCGATGTCCTTGAGGCGACCTACTGGAACACCGACGCCGGCCACTACGTCAATAACTGGGGGCCGGGTCCGTATTACATCCGCATCGGTGTCAACGATCTGGCTGCCAAGGCTGAGGATCTGCGGTCACGCGGCACGCGGTTCCAGTGGATCGAATCCTCCGAGGCCGTCGGCGGCCGTGCGTTGATCAAGATCGACCCACAAGAACTCAATGGCCAGGTCTTCGAGTTCGAGGAGTGCCCTGTATGAACACAGCGCAAAAAACGCAGTCTCCTGTGCTGATCAACGATGCGGTGCGCCTTGAGCGTGATGCCATGGTGGGTTGGGTAATACTGACCCGGCCCCGGCAGATCAACGCCATCAACGACGATATTCGTCAGGGCGTGCCGCAAGCACTGGCGCTGTTGCAGCAAGACCTGGACATTCGTGTGATCGTGATTCGCGGGGAAGGTGAGCGAGGCTTTTGTGCGGGTGCTGATATCAAGGAGCGCCGTGGCCCGGAATCGAGCCTGCAAGTGCGGCAGCGCATGGAACAGGTGCGCTGGATCGAAGCGCTGGATGGCATCAGCAAACCGGTGATCGCTGCCATTCATGGTTATTGCATGGGCGGTGGGTTGGAACTGGTGCTGGCGTGTGACATCCGCTTCGCCGCGCCCGATGCCGTGTTCGCCCTGCCGGAAACCGGCCTGGGGCTGATTCCCGGCGGCGGTGGTACGCAACGGCTTTCCCGAGTGGTTGCACCGGGCCAGGCGTTGGACATGTTGCTCACTGGAGACCGGGTGGGCGCCGAACAAGCGCAGCGCATTGGCCTGGTCAGTCGCTTGGCCAGTGACAATGCCAGCCTGGTGGACGAAGTGCGAGCCTTTGCTCAGCGCATCGCCAGCAAACCACCCACCGCGTCGGCTTTTGTCAAACAAGCGGCTCGGGCGGCACTGGACATGGACCTCAAGCGTGGCCTGGATCTGGAGCTTGATCTGTTCGCCTTGCTGGCCCCGACCAAGGATGCCCGAGAGGCAGCCCAGGCGTTCAGCGAGCGGCGCGAACCGCGGTTTACCGGCGAGTAAAGCGCCACCCAAAACAATAAGGAATAGAACATGAGCACAGGAAAACTGGCAGGGCGAGTGGCCATTATTACCGGCTCCGGTGGCGGCCTGGGCGCTGAGTGCGCACGGGTGCTGGCGTCGCATGGTGCAAGTATTGCGGTGGTCGATATCAATTTCGAGGGGGCCACAGCCGTGGCCCAATCACTCCTCGCCGAGGGTCATCAAGCCTTGGCAATCGCCACTGACGTGTCCTCGGAAGACGCCGTGCGGGCGATGGTTGCTCAGGTTAAACAGCATTTTGGCCGTATCGACATTCTGCACAACAACGCGGCGATCCTGAACGCCGAGCAACGTCAGCTGGACCGCGATTTTGTCAACCTCGACATGCAGGCCTGGGACCGGGCCATCGCCGTCAACCTGCGCGGCGCAGTGCTGTGCACCAAACATGTGATTCCGGTCATGCTGGAGAACGGCAAGGGCTCGATTATCTTCGCCACTTCGGGTCTGGGCATGCAGGGCGATATGTCCCTGACCGGCTACGCCACCTCCAAGGCGGGGCTGATGATGCTGCCGCGCATGGTCGCCTCGCAATACGGCAAACAAGGCATTCGCGGCAACGCCGTGCAGATCGGCCTGGCGCCTTCGGAACACGCCATGCCTGAACCCTTGCTCGACATCCTGCGCGACAACCACTGCACTGCCGAGCTGGGCACGCCTCGGCAGATTGCCGATGTGGTGGCGTTCCTGGCCAGTGACGAATCCTCCTTCGTCACCGGCACCACGCTGGTCGCCGACGGCGGTTTCAGCAGCCACACCCCCTCCCTGGTGGCGATGCGCGCGCTGTTTGCGCAGATGGGTCGCACCGGCATGTAACCCTTGCCCGGCGCACCCTGTGCGGTGCGCCGCGGTTGATCTTTGCGGCCATAGCCGCCGCGTGCCGCTGTGGTTGAACTTCGACTTGGAATTAATTGATGAACCAGAACCAAAATGCGAGCACTACGGATTTTGATGTGATCATCGTCGGCGGTGGCACCAATGGCCTTTCGGCTGGCTGCTACCTGGGCCTGGAAGGCAAGAAGGTGCTGGTTCTGGAGGCATTGGACAAGGTCGGCGGGATGGCCTCCTCGGGTTACCTGATACCCGAAGCGCCGCAGCATCTGGTTCATCCCTGTGCCCTGGACATGATGTCGATGCGCGTGCATTCCCATGTACCAGCGGAACTGGGACTTGATCGACACGGTTTCAAATCGATAGAGCTTGCGCCGGGGTATGTGTACTTGCACCCGGATGGGCAATCGCTGATCTTCTGGCGCGATCGCGAGAAAACCGCCGCCGAGATCCGCCGGTTCAGCAGCAAGGATGCCGAGGCGTTTCTGCAGTTCATGAAAGTCATCGACATGTTCCTCGATATCGCGCTGCCGATGATGCGTGTCGACCCGGCCAAAACGAACCTCGGCGTGAAGCTGAAAATGCTTGGCACCGCGATCAAACACAAAGCCTTGAAACCCGAATTGATGGCGCTGATGACGGGCTCTGCATTGCAGGCGGCGCGTGAGCGCTTCGAACACCCGGTGACCATTTCCGCAATGTGCGCACTCACTGGCCTGGCGGGGGACATCAGCGCCGATGGCGGTGGCATCTATTACGCCTTGCTTGGTTTCCTCCATCGTTTTGGCGTGGGCCGGGTATTGGGTGGCATGCAGCAGTTGAGCAATGCCATGCAGGCTCGACTGGAAGAGCTGGGCGGGCAAGTGCTGGTGTCGGCCAGCGTCAGTGAAATCGTTGCCAGGGACGGTCTGATCAAAGGCGTGAAACTGGCGGATGGTCGTCAGTTCACCGCACGGGCAGTCATTGCTGGCTGCCACCCCAAGCCGGCGCTGGATATGGTTACCCCCGGCGAGATTCCCAAACACCTGTTGACCCGCATCGCCATGGCGCCGGCCAACGGTAAAGGCTCGGGGCCACTAAAGATAGATGTTGCCTTGCGTGGGCAGATTTCTGTGCCACGTTTCGCTGCCATTCGCGGCGATGGCGTGGATTTGCGTAAAACCGTCATGCTGATCGGCACCGAAGAAGCCGTGCTGGAAAACTTCGCCGCCTGCGCCCGTGGCGAAGTACCGAAATTGCCCTATATCACCGTCGCCGCTCCGAGTTCGGCTGACCCTTCACAAGCGCCAGCCGGGCAGGATGTGTTGTACATCTATCCGCCGGTGATGCCGGTAAATCCCAATGAAGGTTGGGACGCGCTGCGTGAGCGGGTGGCTGATCAGGTACAGGAACAGCTGTATGACTACATCGATGGGATCGAGGGGCAGGTGATTGGCCGACACATCGAGGCGGCTCCGGATTTTACTGCGCGCTTGAACACGGTGAATGGCTGCGTGGTGCATATCGACACCACCTCGATGCGCTCGAGCACCATGCGCCCGGCGTACGGTTTGGGCGGCGATACCTTGCCTGTGGCGGGGTTGTATCTGGGCAGTGCCGGTATTCATCCGGGCGGCGGGGTCAATGGCATGGCCGGGCGCTTGGCGGCCAAGCGGGTGAGCAAGTATTTGCGTAAAAAGGCTGACTGAAGCGGGTCGCTGATTCCAAGCCCAACAGAGAACCCACTGTGGGAGCGAGCAGGCTCGCTCCCACAGGGAAAGCTTATTGGGCGAGAGTGTGTGAACGGTGCTTAAACGCCGTCGACGTTTTTTTCTGCCCCCAACGAAATACTCGCCAGCACAAAATCCGCCGAGTACTGCCGCCACGTGGCCATGCCTTGCTCCGAGTCCGTATCCAGCCCGGCAAGCGCCGACATCGAATAGCGGTTGGTAAACCAGCCAGTAGTCACCAGCGAAGCGCTGGCCAACAACAGGCGCGGGTTGATGTCTGCGCGAAAATCACCACTGGCCGCCCCCCGCAACAGAATCGCATCGAGCTTGGCAATCAGCTTCGGTGCCATTTCCAGAAAGTGGTTACGCGGCGTTTCGTGGGTGTCATGGTAGCGAATGCCTTCCAGCGCCAGGCTGCCGAGGAAGGGGTCCAGACGGTACTGGTCGAAAAAATGGTTGAGCACGGCGCGCATCGCCACTGGCGGTGAAAGCTCTTCGACATTGAGATTGACCAGCTCGGACATGATGTTGTCCGAGGACTCATCCAGTACTGCTACAAACAGGCCTTCCTTGGAGTTGTAGTAGTGGTAGACCAGCTGCTTGGTGACGCCGGCTTCCCGGGCAATTTCTTCCACTCGCGCACCAGCCAGGCCTTTTCTGGCGAACTCCACGCGCGCTGCCGCGAGCAGGCGATTCATCGTATTGCGTTTGCCCTGTTCGCCACCTTCTCCTGCCTTTACCGCCACCTCGTCCTCCTCATGCCAGTTTTGGCCAGGTTATTCACACCTTGAAGCATTTCCCCGGGGGCCTTCGTTTGACCCCGAGTCAAACGAAGCGGACTACCGGGGCAGACACAACCACATACCATGGGTTGGCAGCCGGGTAATCTTGGTGTGCAAGAAGAATAAAAACAAGACAGGAGCTCCTGATGAGCAACGAAAGCGCAGCACTGGACCTGGCAACCGCATACTCCGCTGTGTCGGAAATGTATCGCGGCACCGACCTGGATATTCACGCGGTGTGCCGCGAGCAACGGTTGAAATCGCCCATCTATGAAGGCGACTTCATCACCCAGTTTGGCGTGCCGACCAATGCCGGCACCCAGCAGGGCACTCGCCCGACCTTCGCCTTGTTCAAATACCAGGATGTAATGACTGTTCTGCGCGACGGTGCGACCTATACCAGCGGTTTTATTGCCGAAGGTCTTGGAGCGTTTTTCGATGGTTTGATCATTCTTGCCATGGACGGTGACGAGCACCGCAAGGTGCGCGCCTTGCTGCAACCGGCCTTTATGCCGGAGACCGTGAACAAGTGGCGCCCCCAGATCGATCAAGTGATTCGCGAGGAGTACATCCAGCCGATGTTGCCGGCGAAGAAGGCCGACTTGATGAAGTTTGGCCTCGAGCTGCCGATTCGCGTCATGTACGCTTTGATGGGCTTCCCCTCGGATGAGCCCTCCAAGTACAAGCAATACGCTGCGTGGGCCTTGGCCATTGTCGGCGGCAACCAGATTGACCCGAGCAAAATGGTTGAAGCGCGACGTCAGGCCGGCATCGCCGTCAAAGGTTTGTACGACGCGCTTGCCGAGGTGGTGGTGCAACGTCGTGCAGAGGGCAGCCAAGGCGATGATGTAGTCGGGCGTTTGCTGCGCGCGGAGTACGAAGGGCGCACGCTGGATGACCACGAGGTGATCACCTTCACTCGCTCGCTGTTGCCAGCCGCGGGCGAAACCACCACGCGCATGTTCGGCTCGGTGATGACCTTGCTGCTCACCACGCCCGGGTTACTGGACCGAGTCAAGGCCGACCGCTCGCTGATCGGCAAGCTGATGGACGAAACCACGCGCTTTGAACCAGTGGCCACCTTCAAGGTGCGCGAAACCGCCAGGGAAGTGGAATTTCACGGCGTGAAAATCCCCAAGGGTTCGTTCGTCCAATGCATGGTGGTGTCCGCCAACCGCGACGAAGACGCCTTTGAAAACCCCGATGTATTCGACATTGATCGCAAGCCAAAACCCTCCTTTGGTTTCGGCTTCGGCCCGCACATGTGCATCGGTCAGTTCGTTGCCAAGGTGGAGATCAGCTGCGCGGTCAACGCGATCCTCGATCTGTTCCCAAACTTGCGCCTCGACCCGAGCGAGCCTGTGCCGCTGATAGGCGGTGCGCAACTGCGCGGCGTGTCCAAGCTCCCGGTGATCTGGGACTGAACCAGGCTGAAAATCCGTTTCCAGGCCTCAACAAAAACAACAGAGGGCATTATGAGAACGTTTAAAACCATTCCAGAACGCGGTGATTTCGGCTTCCAACAATTGGTTGGGCCGCACCAGGTCACAGGCGCGTCGATGTCATCGGAACGCGGCTTCTTCGGCCTGCACCTGAGCAAGAGTTCGCCGTTCGGATCTGTGCGCGATGAGCAAGGCAATATCTATTCCTTCGTCCGCTCGCTGATGGCGCCCAACGGCACACCGAACCCGACTAAGTTCTTTTACCTGAACAATCACGTCGATAACGTCAACCTGCGCATGGACCACGAAAAAATGGCCCGCCAGGCGCTGACACCGCTGCCGGTGCACAGCCTGGAAGGCGATGTCGCGCGCTGGGCCAGCCAACCGGGTGAAGCCGGCAACGGCTGGGAAATCACTGCTAGCAGCGAACGGCTGACCTGGAAAGAAGAAGGCCTGTTTCACCTCGAAGGGCGTCTGCTCGGTCCGGGACTGCAGTGGTATTTGCCCGGCGTGGAATGGGGCACCTTCTACGTTTCGCAGTTGTGGGACATCGCCGGTGTCTGTGAGGGGCGTCCGGTCAAGGGCGCCATGGCACTGGACCAGTTCTACATGGCCGAAGGCGGCGCCATTCACTTCAAGAAAGACCTGGTGGTGAACAACAACAAGCATGTGATCTGGTGGTCCTTTGTCACCGTTTATAAAGACGGCACCTGGGATACCGGCTCTTTCATGGTCGGTCACGACCATTTGGGCTACGCCATTTTCAACAATGAGAAAGGCGAGGTTCGGGTCACCACCGATATCGAAGGACAAACCGAACACAAGGACGGCAGCTACTTCCTGAAGTCCGCGAAAATCGTGCTGGAAGGCAAGGAAGAGTGGGAGTTTTTGCCTGATGAGAAGGGCGAGATGATCGACTTCGTCGGCGGCTTCCCGATCACGGCGCAGCAGGAAGGGCGCTGGCGTCGGGTTGGCGATACCCGCGAGCCTTCGCACTGGCTGGGCTGGGGTGAATCGGACCGGCGTAACGGCTCGGCCCGCAACGTTCCAGGCAAGGACCTGTAATCAGCCGGGTGCGCCGGGTTGCGATCATTATCCGGCGCATACGCTGCATCAGTAGCCTCTCTAATAACAACAATGAGGAATCACGATGAAATTCCGTGACAAAGTCGTGCTGGTCACTGGTGCCGGCCGAGGCATGGGCCGCGCCATTGCCCTGGCCTATGCCCGAGAAGGCGCCAAGGTGGTGGTGTCGGCACGCACCGCTCGATACGGTGAAGAAACGATCGCACAGATCAAGGCCCTGGGTGCGCAAGCCTGCCTGGTCGGTGGCGACATCGCCGACCGCGAGGCGATCAAGTCAATGGTGCAAGGTGGTGTAGAGCACTTTGGTGGCCTGGACATCGTGGTGCATTGCGCCGCCGATACTAGTCACGGGCTGATCGCCGAAATGGCCGATGACACTTTTGATCACATCGTTCGCAGCAATATTCAATCGTTGTTCTGGTTGGCCAAGGACTGCGCACCTTATCTGTCGAAAGCCGCCGACAAAGGCCGGCTGATTTTCATCTCGTCCGGCGAAGCCAACCGCAAATACACCCCTCGACTGATTGCCTATGGTTCCAGCAAAGCCTTCATGAATGCCTTCGCCCGTGGCCTGGCGGTGGAATTCGGCGCCATGAATATTCTGGTCAACGTCGTCGAGCCCGGACTGATCGGCACTGACCACATGCTCGAAACCCTTGGCAATGAACTGCCGCATAAACTCGCTGCACATTTCCCGGTAGGGCGTCTGGGCGAGTCCGCCGACATTGCCAACGCCGTACTGTTTCTGACCTCCAACGAGGCTTCCTATATCACTGGCACCTCGTTGCTGGTGGATGGCGGCGCCACCATGATCGCGTTGCCCAAGGTCGAAGAAATCCTCAAGGGCCATTAATCAAGTCGCACGTCCGCGATGGGAGTCAGGTCATGACATCGGATACACGCAGTAGCAACACCACGGCCCACGCTGGCAATGATTTTACCGAGTTCAGGCGCGGCTGGCGCGTGGTTGTGTTAGGCCTGTTTGGCATCTGCACCAGCATTACCGCTGCGTTGCTGTACGCCTTCGGCACCCTGGTGATTCCGCTGGAACAGGCGTTCGGCTGGAGCCGGGGCGACTTGCAAGCCTCCATCACCTTTCTCTTCGCCGGGGTGGCGATTTCCACGCAACTGGTCGGCTGGCTGTACCGTCGCTTCGGCCTGCGCCGGGTGGCGATTGTTTCGATCGTGCTGCAGATCGTCGGTTACTTTGCGATCACGCGGATTCAGGGTTCGATCGGCTGGTTGTACCTGGCGTTTTTCAGCATGCCGATCATCTGTGCCGGCACCATTGCGATCACCTGGACGCAATTGGTCAACCTTTGGTTCGAGCGTAACCGTGGACTGGCGCTGGCCGTGATTTTGTGTGGCACCGGGCTGATGGCAATGATTCTGCCACCCCTGTTGTCGCGGCTGATTGCCGCCTACGGTTGGCAAGCCGGGTTTATTGCATTGGGCGCAATGCCTTTGCTGTTTACGCTGCCCTTGTCATTGATGTGGCTGCGCATGCCGGCGCTGCTCGCCAGTCCTGACGCGACAACGCAGAAGGAACTTCCGGAGCTGTCCGGCATGTCCTTCAAACAAGCATTGCGCTCAGGCATGTACTGGGGCTTTAACGTCGCGTTGATATTGTCGGTGTCGTTGACCGTCGGCATGGTCACCAACATGGTGCCGATGCTGCAAAGCAAGGGCCTGAGTGCGCAGCAAGCCAGCCAGATCTTCAGCACCTTTGGTATTTCCATCATCGGCGGGCGTTTGTTGGTGGGTTATCTGCTGGACCGCTATTCACCTTCGGTGGTGGCCGCCGTGAGCCTGGCGCTACCCGCATTGGGCTGCGCGATCTTTCTCTTTGGCGGGGCGCAGAACACACCGTTGCTGGTGTTGGCGACCCTGTGCATCGGCGCCAGTGCCGGAGCTGAGTTCGATCTGGCGGCATTCCTGATGGCGCGCTATTTCGGCTTGAAGGACTACGCGCGGATATTTGGTCTGCACCTGTGCCTGATCACCATTGTTTCCGGTCTGGTGCCCATGCTGTTCGGCCATCTTTATGACCTGTACGGCAGCTATTCCGCCGTGCTGGTGTGCTGTTTCTGCTGCGCCATTATCGGCCCGACCATTCTGCTGTGGTTGAGGATGGAGCTAAGTTTCCTCGCCCGTCAGCAAAACCTCCAGCTACGACCACATGCCTGAACCCACTTGAGGATGAACGTGAAATGAACATGGACAAACACACCATCGAGCACTTTCTGCACGGGCAGATCGACTGCTGGAACCGAGGCGATAAAGAGGGCTTTTTCGCTCACTATCGCAGCGTCTCGTCCAACGGCTTGAGTATCGAATACGTCGGCAAGCCGCAGGCTGATGCATGGCAGGTGCTGGAAGGCATGTGGGCGCAGCAGCAAACCAGGGTTCGCGTCGAGGTGCGCCAGTGCATCGTCAATGGCAATGAAGCGGCGTGCCATCACCTGAACGCCTTTCGTGAGCAGGAAGGTGGCATCGAAACGATCGAGTTGTATCGGTTCGAAGATGGAAAGTTGTCCGTACGTTACTTCATCAACCAGTAATCGTTGCGCACAGCCTCGTCAGAAAGGCTGTGCGCGTCGGCGCCTAGACGCCATCGGTGGAATGGGACAACTGCTGCCATTGCTCGATTTCCGCGAGCATCCTGTTGAGCTTGTCGCTGACCTGCTGATAAGCGTCGGAGCCCGCCAGATAACGCAACGGTGGATGTTCGCTGTTGGCCAGGTGCACCAGCGCATCGCCCAGTTTCGCCGGGTTGCCGGTTTGCTGATGGTTGTAGGCGGCCGAAGCGCTTTTGACCTTGGCGGTGAATGCAGCGTAATCCTCCAGCCCGCGGGTACCGAAGACCGCGGAGCTGGGGTCGAGAAAGTCCGTACGGAAAACCCCGGGCTCCACCAGCGTGACCTTGATGCCGAACTGCGTCACTTCCTGGACCAGGGATTCGGAAAAACCTTCCACGGCAAACTTGGATGCGCAGTACAACGCCGCACCGCCCATCCCGACCATGCCCCCCATTGAAGACACGTTGAACACCCGGCCGCTGCGTTGCTGACGCATGACAGGCAGCACGGCGCGGCAGACGTTGAACACACCAAACACATTGGTCGCGAATTGCTGGGCGGCGTCGCTGGCGAAATTGTCTTCAAACGGCGCCAGTTGGCCATAACCGGCGTTGTTGACCAGCACATCGATTCGTCCAAAACGCCCGACGGCAGTCTCTACGGCGGCAAGCGCCTGGGCTTCGTCGGTCACATCCAGGGCCACTGCCATAACGCGCTCACCGTACTCGGCGAAGACGTTTTCAAGCGGTTCGATACGCCGGCCGCTGACCACCACACGGTCACCGTCGGCCAACGCGGCTTTGGCGATCGCAGCACCCAAGCCTCGGGCCGCACCGGTAATAAACCAGACTTTGTTCATTGCATCGCTCCAGTCGTTGTGCAAAAAAATGCCGCGTCAGCTTTGAGGCGGGCGCGGCAGCGGGCGTGAAAGATCAGTGCGACGCTCAGTCGCGGTTGGCCGCTTCCCAAGCTTTCAGATCGAACCCGTCAGTGGCGGCTTCGACTGCCGTCAGCTTGGGCGCGCGAGCGAGAATCTTGCGCGCCGCCATGTGATCGCCCATGCGATTACAGGACTCCACGGCCACCAGACGGTCATTGCGGAAGCACAGCACGGACGCTTGATGTTCTTCGACTGAACCGAGCACGACGGTACTGTCATAGCCATGGGAGAGTCCGGCGATCTGCAGTTTCAAGTTGCCTTGGTCGGTCCAGAACCAGGGGAGGGCGCTATAAGGCGCTGGTTTGCCCATCAAGCGTGCAGCCACTGCGCGGGCCTGGTCGATGGCGTTCTGCACCGACTCGAGGCGGGTGTGTAACTCATTGTTTTGCAGGCATGGGAAGCTGGCGACATCCCCCACTGCGGAAATTTGCGGGTCAGAGGTCAGCAGACTGGCGTCCACCTTGATGCCGTTCTCGATGTCCAGACCGGCTTCAGTCGCCAGTTGTGCATTGGGGATCACACCGATACCAAACACCACCAGGTCAGCTGGGAGCGCACGTCCATCACCGGTTTGCACCGCGCACACATTGCCGTTGTCGCCGTCGATGCGGCTCAAGCCTTGGCGAAAGTCAAAATGCACACCCCAGGCTTCATGTGCCTGGCGAAACAGCTCGGACATCTCCCGCGAAACGGCGCGGGCCATGGGACGCTCGCCCAGCTCCAGTACGTGCACGTTAGCCCCTAGGGCAGCGGCCACTGCCGCGAACTCGAGGCCGATAAACCCGGCACCAATCACCACCACGTTGCGCGCTTCTTTAGCCAGCGGCGCCAGCGAGTCGGCATCGGCTTTGGTTTTGATACCGAACACTTGCGGCAGCTCTGCGCCAGGAACCGGCAGGGGGCGGTTGTGCGCGCCGGTCGCCAGCACCAAATGGTCGTAACTGACGGCAGCACCCGAGGCCAATATCACGCGTCGGTTCAGGCGGTCGATCGCGGTTGCCTGGTCATGCAGCAGTTCAATGCGCTGGGTGGTGTAGAAATCCGCAGGACGAAACAGCAGATTGGTCGCCTGAATCTTGCCGAGCAGATAGGCCTTGGACAATGGCGGGCGCTGGTAGGGCAGGCCTGGCTCATCGCCTATCAGGGTGATGCGCCCGTCAAAGCCTTCCTGACGCAGGGAGGCAGCGACCTGAAATCCGGCCTGGCCAGCACCGACGATAACGACTGAGGCGAGGGTCATGGGAGCTCCTTCAAGCGCATTCAGAATTGCGACGACGGCAGGTGCAGAACCATGCCGTCCATGTCTTCGCTGATGATCATTTGACAGCTCAAGCGGCTGCTGTCACGGCGCTCGAAAGCGTACTCGAGCATGTCGTTCTCCATGCCTTCCGCCGCTTGCACTTTGCCCAGCCAGGCATCGTCAATGTAGGTGTGGCAGGTGGCACAACTGCATGCACCACCGCAGTCCGCAGAAATACCCGGCACCGAGGCGAAGGTCGCGGCTTGCATCACTGATTGGCCGATGTCGCCTTTGACCTGATGGGCGGTGCCGTTGTGTTCAATAAACGTCAATGTGGGCATGTTCTGCTCCGATCTTGTTGGGTGGGGCTCAGGATTGTCTGGGAATGGTTTGCGCATTGAAGCGCGGCACACGCCCCAGGGTCAGTAGCAACAGCGGACCGATCAGGCAGCAAGCGGCGCTGTACACCAGCATCGCGCTATACGAACCGGTGCGCGCCAGCATGTACGCGAAGAGCAGCGGGGCCAGCGCCGAGGCCACGGTATTCAGGCCCTGATGCACGCCGAACAGGCGGCCGTATTCGCGCAGGCCGAAGTAGCGGGCAATCAGGAATGCGGCAATATCGAACTCCGCCCCGGCGCCGAAACCAACCAGCACCGCTGCCAGCATGAGCGGGGCAAATTCGGTGGTTGGGCTCAGGTAGATGAAACAACCGACGGCGGGTAGCACCAGGCTTAGTGCAGACACGGCTGGCGGCCACAGGCGATCGAGCAAATAACCAATCAGCATTCGGCCGAAGATCAGCGAAATACCGAAACAGCTGAAGATGGTGGCCGCGTCCCCAGCGGACAGACCTCGGGATTGCAGCATGGGCACGGTGCTGGTGACCATGCCGACAATCGAAGAAATCACCAGGCTGAGCGCCAGGTTGCAGGTCCAGAATTTCAGCGAGCCCATACCTTCACGAAAAGACATGCCGGGCAATTGCTCCAGCGCATGGCCGTCGTCACGGTGACCTGCAACAGTGGGTAGCTTGAACCACAGCAGAATCAGCGGCAGCAGAACCAAAAGGTTGAGCAGCGCGAGAATCACGAAGGCCGCACGCCAGTCCCATTGCTCTATGCCCCAAGCCATCAGGCGAGGGATGGTGGCGGCGGTGACGCCGGTCCCGGACAGACCAATGGCTAGCGCCAGGCCGCGATTGCTGTCGAACCAAAGGCTGATCAGTTGGGTCCAGGTCACCGCCAGCGCGCCCATGCCGACGATGGGCAGTAGCGCAAAGGCGATGTACATCGACCATATCGATTGGGTCAGTTGCGTGGTCGCCAGGTAGCCGAGTGATAACAGCAGCAGGGAAATAACCGTAACGCGCTTCATGCCGTAGCGCAGGTTGAACCAACCCACCAACTGCAATGACACCACCGCGCCGCCAAACAGAAAGGTGATGCAGGCTTGCAGTTCACTTTTGCTCCAGCCAAAGGCATCGCCGAGCGGCACGACCAGTGTGCCGAAGCCATAGAGCAGGGCGGCGTTGATGCTGATGGCCACTCCGGCGACCGACAAAATCAGGATTTTCCAGCTTTGGCGGAACTCGCGCAGATCGATTGCCGCTTCGTTTCTAGACGGGTGCATGAAGTTGGCTTCCTTATAGGTTTTGTTGAGCCAAGCACTGCTACAAGTGGTGATGTGGACCACCGCCAGCAGATTCTTTGAACAGAATCTGGTTTTTTAATCAGAATAAAATCAGAAATTCGGATTTGTCCAGCGCAGCTATCTGACTAACGGACAAACGAATTTCATGCGTTGCACCCACTGTTGAATCACTCTGAAGCCAACCGTGTTCAACATCCTGCTGCGATTCACCCGTTTTGATGCCAAGGCAGTGATTAGCGACAGCGGATGAGTCTCAGCATATCCGCGTTAAAAATTAATTGCACATAAAATAAATAAGTGTTCATAATTTGCAGGGGCTGAACCTGATAAAGGAGAAAAAAATGAGTTCAGAAAAAGCGCAATTCAAAGCGGTGGCCGACCGAAGCCGCTGCTGTGGTTATGGTTTGTGTGCTGCGATTTGTCCCAGCCTGTACAAGCTTGATGCCGATGGCATGGTGTACCTCGACGATGCCCGTGTGCCACCGGAGTTGGAGGAGGAGGCTCGTGAGGGTGCAGCCGCCTGCCCTGCGGAGGCCATCTGGCTTGAGCCCATCACCCCGGATGACGAAGCTGTTTGATGGCGTGAGCGTCAGCCGCAACGTGATAACCACTGAGGTGAGGATGTGCTTATGGGACGATTACCAAACAAGGTCGCGCTGATTACCGGTACTGGCGGCGGCCAGGGCAGGGCGGCGGCGTTGCGTTTTGCCCGCGAAGGGGCGATTGTGGTCGGTTGCGATTTCAATGCCGAAGGCCACGAGGAGACGGCAGCCTTGATGCGAGCCGAGGGGTTTACCCTGTATGGCTCGGCACCCGTGGACCTGGGCGATCACGAACAGGCCAAGGTCTGGATCGATGCCGCCGTAGCTGAACACGGGCGCATCGACATTCTCTACAACAACGCTTCCGCCGCACGATTCGGGCTGGTCAGCGAGCTGTCGATCGAAGATTGGCAGTACACCATGCGCAACGAAATCGACCTGCTGTTCTATACCACCAAATATGCCTGGCACCACTTGGCCGAACAGCGCGGAGTGATCATCAACGTATCGTCCACCGCCGCGTGGGGTGGCTCGAAAGTCGCCGGCATTTCCGCGCATTCCGCTGCCAAGGGCGCTGTGGTGTCCTTCACTCGCCAGTTGGCGGTAGAAGGCGCGCCGTTCGGTATCCGTGCGGTCAGTTTGAGCCCGGGATTTGTCGCGACGCCGGGCACCCGGCCGTTTCTGGAAGACCCAAAAATGCGCGCGATGCTGCTGGATGGGGTATTGATGGATCGCCCCGGCGAACCCGAGGAAGTGGTGGCGATGGCGGTCTTTGTCGCCTCGGATGAAGCTTCATTCATTACCGGTTCGGACTTCGTCATCGACGGCGGGTTACTCGCGATCTAGCACGCGCGGCGCCCTGGCAAGGGCTACCGGCACCCTTTCATCTCGAACAATAACAAGGTGAATAACGTGGACATCATCGGTATCGGTTACATGGGCTTTGAGACCCCCAATCTCGACGCGTGGCGCGAGTACGGCCCGCAGGTGATGGGTTTTGGCATCGGCAAGAACCCCGAGAGTGACCCCGATTCGCTGTACTTCAAAATCGATGATCGCCGCCATCGCTTCGCTTTCCATCCAGGCAAGGTTGACCGAATTGTCTACATCGGTTGGGAAGCGGTGGGGCGCATGGCGTTCGAGGACGGTATCAAGAAGCTGGCGGCCGCCAATATCGACTTCACCCGCGGTGACGCTGAACTGTGCGAAAAGCGTGGCGTGCGTGAAATAGTGCGTTTTCGTGACCCGGTGGGGTATCAGCACGAATTGTTTTACGGGCAAAAATGGATGCCGCGCTCGTTCCAGCCGGGCCGTCCGCACAGTGGTTTCCTTGCCGACGAACGAGGTGCGGGTCATGTGGTGCTGATCACTCCGGACTACACGCCAGAACTGGAGGACTTCCTGCTTAACGTCATGGGTTTCAGTTGGTATGGCGCCGGTGCGGGCAAAGGACGAACCGGATTCTTCCGCTCCAAACTCAACCATCACACCAGTCATGACATCGCGTATGGCCACGGGCCGGGTCGCATGGGCGTGCAGCATGTCGGGTTGTTTGTGCGCAACGTGCGTGATGTCGGTGAGACCTACGACATCGTGCGTCAGCGTGAACTGCCGATGATGATGACCCTCGGCCAACATGCCCAGGACCCCCATCTGTCGTTTTACCATTTCAATCCGTCCGGGTTTGCCTTCGAGACCATTGCTGAAATCGAGCCATGGCAAGGCGATCCCTACGAGCTGAATCCGGAAAAACTCAGCCTGTGGGGCCACGAAATGGTCGGGCCAATTCTCGGCGCCAGCGTCAAGACACCGGAAGAAGTGCTCGACGCCGAGTACCTGCCGACGTACCTGGCCAAGCGCTGACATGCGTCTGGCGCGGGTCGAAGTTGCAGGGCAAGCGTTCTGGGCGTTGCTGGATGCGCAAACTGACCGCCTGCGGCGTATTGATGCGCCGTTCACCCACTGGGCCGGGCTAGGGGCGGATCTTGCGTCAGACGCCCTGGACCTGAGTGGCGATTGGTTGCCGTTGTCGGCTGCGCGCCTGCTTGCGCCGCTGGAACCGGGCAGTCGGGTGTTTGGTGTGGGTCTCAATTACCTCAGCCACCTCAAGCGCCTCGGCAGTGATGCGCCGGCACACCCTCTGGCCTACATGAAACCTGAGTCAGCGCTGGTCGGCGCCAATGACGAGATCGAATATTCGCCGCTGACAACCCAGCTTGACTATGAGGTCGAATTGGTCGCAGTGGTGGGCCGACCGTTGCTGGATGAACCCCATGCCAGCGACTGCCTGCTGGGGTACACGGTGGGCAATGACATCAGTGCTCGAGATGCCGGTAAACAGATCGGCCGCTTGGACTTGTTGACCCAGAAAGCCATGGACCGCACTACTCCGGTAGGTCCCTGGATTGTGACGGCAGACGAATTGGGCGTAACGGGGCAACCGGCGCTGGATATACGCCTCAGCGTCAACTACGAGCTGCGCCAGCAGGACAATACGCGGCAGATGATTTTTCCTTTGGATGAGTTGCTCAATTATCTGGATGCACGCATCAGTCTGCGTCCTGGCGACCTGGTGTTTACCGGTTCTACCCACGGTGTGGGCCTGGAAAGCGGGCGCTTTTTGCGGCCGGGTGATCGGGTCGAGGCTGAAATCCAAGGCGTCGGCCGACTGCGCAATACCGTCGCTCTGCCACGCCAGCTCTGCCCCGCACGTGCGGCTGGGCGACTGGGTCAGCCGCTGGGTAACTAACCCGCTGATTTTGACAGGAATAGACGCTGAGGAGTGATGATGAGCGAGGGTTCGGCGTGGGCGCCGTTTCGCAACAAAGCGTTCCGCGGCTTATGGCTGGCAGCCGCAGTGGTCAACATGGCTATCTGGATGCAGACGGTCGCCGCGGCGTGGATCATGACCACATTGACGACGTCGGCAGCCATGGTCTCTCTGGTGCAAACCGCCGTGACCCTGCCGGTATTCCTGTTTGCCTTTCCCGGTGGGGTGATTGCCGATCGGGTGGACCGTCGCAGTTGGCTGATCATTACCCAGTGCATGATGCTGTTCGCCGCACTGGTGTTGTGTGTGCTGGCGTACAGCGCGCACCTGGAAACCTGGGGCTTGTTGGCGTTTACCTTTGTGCTCGGTACTGGCAGTGCGCTGGGCATGTCGGCGTGGATGGTGACCATGGTAGGTGTACTGCCCCGCGACCAGGTGCCGGCCGCAGTGTCCTTGAACGGAATTTCCATCAACGCCACCCGCGCTTTGGGCCCCGCGTTGGCGGGTGCACTGATTGCATACTGGAACACGACCTCGGTATTTCTGGTGATCGCGCTGTGTATGTTCGCGGTGCTGCTATTCCTCTTTCGTATCGCTCCCAACCCGCCTGCCGTGGGCTTGCCACCGGAAACCCTGACCGGTGGCATGCGCAGTGGCCTGCGCTATATCCGGCATTCAGCGGTCCTGTTCAGCGCCATGAAGCAGGTTCTGGTGTTCACCACGAGTGCCAGCGCTTTGTGGGCCTTGATGCCGCTGGTGGCCAAGCAGGAATTGGGTATGGATGCCGGTGGTTATGGCTTGCTCATGGCGTTTCTTGGCGCCGGTGCAGTGTTGGCTGCGCTCAGCTTGCCGCGGCTGTATCGCGTATTGGGCATGCGTCATCTGCTGGTTTGCGGCGCCATCTCCTTTGCCCTCGCCACCCTCACTGCCGCGCTATCCAACAACCGCTATGCGGTCTGCGCGATGATGCTGCTGGCGGGGTTCGGCTGGATGGCGGTCAACGCGACCATTTCCACGGTGGTGCAAACCTATGCCGCCAATTGGGTGCGCGCACGGGTCGCATCGGTCTATGTGTTGATCCTGATGGGCGCGATGGCGGCCGGCGGTGCGATATGGGGGGCATTGGCCGAGTATCTGGGGTTGAGCCAGAGCTTGTTGCTCTCGACACTGTTGTTGCTGGTCGGCATCGCGCTGACCCGAAATGGCCATGTGGAACTGGGCCAGGAAGCAGACTTTGCCGAGGTGCAGTTGACCGACACACTCCAGCTGGCCAGTCCGGTGTCCCATTCCGATGGACCGGTATCGGTGGAGATTGTGTACCAGGTGGCTGCGCCGGACCGCGATGACTTTCTGGCCGCTGTATACACGGTAGGCAAGGCGCGACGGCGCAACGGCGCGCAAAACTGGCGTTTGTACCGCGACATGGCGGACCCGCAACTCTACAGCGAGCGCTTTATTGTCGAGTCCTGGCTGGAATACTTGCGCCAACAGGTTCGGGTGACCCAGGCCGACCATGCCCAAGAGCGTCTCATCGAGCGTTTTCGTCGCGAAGATCTGCAAACCCGTCGTTTGATCTATCAGCCGCCAGTGAAACTAACCGATTGAAGTGATCGAATAATTCCCAGATAAAACTTTTACGACGCCAATCATTCTCAGGTTAGAATGGCGCCACTCTAAAGTTACTGGATCGGGCATGGAACTCACTGACGTCAACGACAGCAGCAAATCGGCCGGCGCAACCCTCGTCAAACCCGTTTCCAACGCCATACGCATCTTGCGTTACCTCAGTCAGGTGGGTACGCCGGAACGTTCAGTGGACATCGCCCGGCAACTGAAAATCAATCCAAGCACCTGCTTCAACATCCTGCGTACCCTGGTGCAAGAGGATGTGGTCGATTTCAGTGCTCTTTCCAAGCGTTACACCGTGGGCCTGGGCCTGGCGCGTCTGGTCGAACAATTGGTTACCCAGGGTCATCGCGTTCAGATGGCCAAACCGCTGTTGCAGAACCTGGCTGCACGCCAGCGGGTGACCATCACCCTGTGGCGAAAAATGAGCCCTGACCGCATCGTCATTGTCAGTTCCGCTGCAAGCCCGACCGATGTGCGTATCGACATGGCCGAAGGTCAGCGTCTGCCGATTCTGATGGGCGCCAGCGGCCGGTTGTTCGCTACGCAGATCGACCTCGACGATCCGGAAGTACAGAGCAGTTTCGAGACGATTCGTTGGGCTCAACCTCTTTCGCTGGTGGTTTACCGTGAGGAAGTGAGACAGGCTGCCGAGCGTGGTTGGGCAATGGACGACGGGCATTTCTCGGGGGGGATTCTTGCGATTGCGGCGCCGGTCTTTTCACCGACCAACAGCATCGATTTCACCGTGTCAGCAGTGATGTTCCGTGGCCAACGGGACGAAGAGGGCCTTGCCGAACTGGGCAAGGCGTTGATCGAGTTCTGTAGCGAAGTGGCCGGCGTACTCTACTGAGGCGCGCCGTTACTCGCGAACCAGTAGCAGGCTGCCCCCCAGCGGGCCGCCTCCGGCTGCCACCGTACTGACGCGGTGTTCGCGGGTTTGCCGGCCTTCGGCACGGCCCCACAGTTGCAGGCAGGCTTCATGCACGTAACCCAGGCCGTGGGTGCGTCCGCCAGACAGCTGCCCGCCATTGGTATTAATGGGCAAGCTGCCCTCCAGTGCGATGCGCGTGCCACCCTCGACGAACGCACCACTTTCCCCGGTGGGGCACAGGCCCAGGGCTTCAAGCCAGATCAGGGTCAAGATCGAAAATCCGTCATACAACTGCGCAGATTCAACATCCTGCGGGGTGTAGTCGGTGCGTGCCCACATCATCTCTCCGACATCGAAGGCGGCCATTTTGGTCAGGGAGATCTGATCCCACGACCATGGCTGGTTCAACGCTGCGCCCATGGCCTCGATGCGGATCGGTTTGTTCGGCTGGTCCTGGGCGATATCGCGACGGGACAGGATGATGGCGGTGGACGCATCGCAATGCACGTCGCAGTCGAACATGCGCAGAGGCGTTGAAATCATCCGCGATGCCATGTAGTCGTCCATGCTCATCGGCGTGCGATACAGCGCCTTAGGGTTGCGCATGGCGTTCTGGCGACACGTCAGGGCTATCTGCGCCAGCTGCTCCGGTCGGGTGCCGTATTCATGGAAGTGACGCTGGGCATACAACGCCATCAGGTTGATGCCCGATTGCACATTGAACGGGGTAAACCACTGCCAGGCGTAGCTGCTGTCGCGACCCTGGGTTTTATTGGTCAGTGCGCCGGCCTGTTTGTTGACCATGCGCGCCGACGCTTCGGTGATGGTGCGAAACACCAGTACGTGCTTGCACAGGCCCGCCGCAATCGCCATGGCCCCGTTGATCACCCCGGTGAGCGGGCCGGGCCCTTCATAACCGCCACCGAACCAGTTGACGTTGAGCCCGAGGGCACTCTTCAGCGCACTGGGACCGACCGGTGAAAACGGGTCGCCATTGTTGTTGTCGCCCGGCCAGCAGGCCACGCCGTCGATGTCGCTGCGTTGCAGGCCGGCGTCCGCAATGGCTTCCAGGCAGGCATCCAGGGTCAGGCGCATCGCTGACTTGCTCGACGGTCGCCCGATCTCTGATTGACCGATACCGGTAATGGCTACGTCTTTTTCATAACGATGATCGAACATCACTGATCCTTCTCGAACAGAGGTAACCATACATCCTCGACATTGAGGAAGATGACCCGTACCGGCATGTCGATCTGCACATCCGTGACCGGCATGCCCACCACGTTGCTCACGAACTGCAAGCCGGGTTGCTCAACCAACTCGATGATCGCCACCACATAGGGCACCTCCAAGTCGGGGGTCCAGGGCTGATAGTTGATGGTGAAGCTGAGCACTTTGCCCTTGCCGGACACCGCTTGCGGCGCCACGTCAAAGCTTGCGCAATGCGGGCAGAGCGGGGCGGGCGGGTGGAAATACCGGCTACAGGCCGCGCAGCGATGAACGAGCAGTTCGCCCTGTTGACCGCCTTGCCAGAAGGCGCGGTTGTCGGCGTTGAGTGCAGGCAGTTTTCTAGGCATCAGCGGTCCGCAGGTGAGTGTTTGACTTGAAGTCATACGGTATCATTTGTACATATTTTCTAAAAGTGTCATATATTCATCTGGACAAAGGCGCGAATCGACCGTTCGCGCCGTAAAACAACAACAAGAGGATTTCGCGATGTTCCAATCATTATTGGACAAGAGGGTAGTCGTCACCGGCGGGTTTGGTGCCCTCGGCAGCGCACTTGGCACATTTCTGCTGGCGCGAGGCGCGCGGGTTGCGTTGCTGGATCGCAACGAGGCCCCAGCTGCCTTGCTGGATACGGAAAACCTGCTGTGCCTGGGCGGTGTCGACCTGACCTCGAGCGAGTCGGCCAGCGCTGCGTTCGAGCAGGTCGCGGCGCATTTGGGTGGCATCGACGGTTTGGTCAATGTCGCGGGCGGTTTTGCCTGGGAGACCGTCGAAGGCGGCAGCCTGCTGACCTGGGATCGGCTTTACCAGATGAACGTGCGTACCGCCGTGGTCAGTTCCCAGTCTGCGTTGGCGCACCTGCTGGATTCCAAGGCCGGGCGCATCGTCAACATTGGCGCGCTGGCCTCGGTCAAAGCCGCAACCGGTATGGGGGCTTATGCCGCCTCCAAGGCCGGTGTAGCCCGGTTGACCGAGGCGTTGGCCGAGGAGCTGAAGGATCGTGGTGTAACGGTCAACGCTGTGCTGCCGAGCATCATTGACACCCCCGCCAACCGCGCCGACATGCCTGATGCCGACAGCGGCCGCTGGGTCACTCCGCAGGCGTTGGCGGCGGTAGTGGCGTTTCTATTATCCGACGAAGCCGCAGCGGTAACCGGTGCACTGCTGCCTGTGAGTGGCCGCGTATGAGGCTGGTGACGTATACCGATGCCGAAGGTTTTGATCGCGCGGGGGCATTGCTCAATCGGGACCAGCAGGTGCTCGATCTGCAAAATGCTTACCGCCTGCGAGAAGGTCGTGACAGTGTGGCATTGAGCAGCATTCTGGCCTTGGTGGAGGCCGGTGAGCCGGCGTTGGACCTGGCCCGTGCGCTGGTTACCAAGGCACCCTCGGCGGCGGTGCTGGAGCGTGCCAGCGTGAAGCTGCGCGCACCGATCCAGCCACCTCCACAAATGCGCGACTGTTCCTGCTTCGAATTGCATCTGCGCCAGAGCTTCGCGGCGGCCCGTCGCGCGCGTGCGCTACGTACCGAAGACCCGGAAGCCACGCTGAAAGCGATGAACACTCGTGCTGACGATCGGGTCATCGAGACTTTCAACAAGCAGCCCATCTACTACAAGGGCAACCGTTTCGCGGTGATTGGCATCGACGATGAATTTCAATGGCCGAGCTACAGCCGGGCGATGGATTTCGAACTCGAGTTCGGTTGCTACATCGGTAAGCGCGGCAAGGACATCAGCCGTGAGGCCGCCCGGGCGCATATCGTCGGCTACACCATCTTCAACGACATGAGTGCCCGCGACGCCCAGGCCCTGGAAATGCCCGGCATGCTCGGCCCGGCCAAGAGCAAGGATTTTGATACGGCCAACATTATGGGGCCCTGCCTGGTGACAGCCGATGAACTGGGTGATCCCTATGACCTGAATATGGTTGCCCGGGTCAATGGCGAGGAGTGGGGGCGCGGTAATACCCGTGATATGCGCTGGAGTTTCGAAGACGTGATTGCCCACGTGTCCTGCTCGGAAACGCTGTACCCCGGTGAGTTTCTGGGCTCCGGGACGGTCGGCAACGGCTGCGGCCTGGAGCAATTACGTTATTTGAAGCCTGGTGATGTGGTTGAACTGGAGATCGACGGCATTGGTGTGCTGCGTACTCAAGCGGGCAAGCCATCGAGCAAGGATTAACGCATACGTGAATGACGGAAGAATTCACTTACAAGTAGAAAGTGAATTCTATGTACATAAATATAGAAAGTGTCTTATATTTCGTTGCGACCACTGTCGTGACGCTCTGATCAGGAGGCAATCATGCTAACAAAAACAAGCCCCGTATTGTCTGATGGAACCAAGGTCTCGGACCTTATCTATCCATCCAGCCGTGAAGTACAAATGCGCGTGTTGTCTGACCGCGAAATCTACGAGCTGGAGATGGAAAAAATCTTCGGCAAGATCTGGGTACTCCTGGGTCACGAGTCGGAGATCCCCAATTCCGGGGACTTCATGGTCCGCGACCTGGGCTCCGACTCGGTCATTGTTGCCCGTGGCAAAGAGGGCGAGGTGTTTGTAAACCTCAATGTGTGCCCGCACCGCGGCATGCGCATCAGTACCGCTGATTGCGGCAATACACAAATTCATAAATGCATCTACCACGGCTGGGCCTTCCGCCCGAATGGCGACTTTGTCGGCTCACCCGTCGAGCGTGAATGCATGCACGGCAAAATGCTGCCCAAAGAAGAACTGGGCCTGAAAAAGGCTCGGGTCACGCTGTATGGCGGTCTGGTCTTTGCGACCTGGAATATCGATGGACCATCGTTCGACGAATTCCTGGGCGATGCCAAGTGGTATTACGACATGCTCTTCTGCCGCTCCGACAAAGGCATGGAAGTACTCGGTCCACCGCAGCGCTTTATCGTTAACGCCAACTGGAAGACGGCTGGCGAGCAATCGGCGGCCGACGGTTTCCACACACTGACCCTGCACCGCTGGTTAGGCGAAGTGGGTAACTACGCCAAGAAAGGCGAGGGCGAAACAGCCGACCTCAGCCCGGAAATGATCGGCGTCGAAATCAGCTCGCCGCACGGCCATGCGCTGCGTTGCATCGACCTGGCGCGCAAGATCAAGCGCCTCACCGGACTCGATCCGGCAGAGTTGAGTGTGCAGCAAAAGCTCGAAGCATTGCCGCCTGCCGGCATGACCGCCGACATGGTCGAACAGCTGGCACGCAACTTGACCGAAGATCAGTTGAAAGTGCTCACCAGCATGCCGCCGCAAGTCGGTGGGATGTTCCCGAATATTCTTTTCGGTTTTGTCTACATTCCACAGCCGGATGGCACTGTCGTCGGCTCGATGACCCTGCACGCCTACGTGCCGCAAGGTCCGGACAAGCTCGAGTTCGTCAACTGGGTGTTTGCCGAGAAAGACGCTTCCCCGGAACTGCGCGACAAGATGCTCAAGCAAACCATCCAGCTGTTCGGCACGTCCGGCATGGTCGAGCAGGATGACTCCGATACCTGGCCGCACATGACGCTGGCTGCCAAGGGGGCGATGGGCCGCAAGAGCACGATGAAATACCAGGCAGTCTTTGAAACCGGAGCACCGGAAGGGTGGCCTGGCCCCGGCATCGTCAACGAAGGTTTCACCAAGGACGATACCCAGTGGCACTGGTGGTTGTACTGGCATGAGCTGATGACCGCATCGGACGAGAAATAAGCGTTCGCCAGTCCTGGTTCGACAGCGATCCTAGCGGGCCGCAGTCGCCGGTAACAGCATTCACGAGTACAAGAATAAAAGTTAAGGAGTTACTCATGGCTCAGGTTCAACAACGCGGTGTGGAGGATATCCAGCCGGGTTCCCCAGTCGGTACCAAGCGAGTACCGGTGGGTTCGCCGATTTACAACGATGTGGTGACCTTTCTCTACGAGGAAGCCACGCTGCTCGACCAGATTCGCCTGCAGGAGTGGGCCGAACGCCTGGACACCGACCTGGTGTACACCGTGCCGCTGCGCCAGACGCGCTTGGCCGCCGAGTTGAAAACCACCATCGTGCGCAGCGTTCAGCATTACCACGATGACTACCGCTCGATCATGGGCCGAATCCTGCGCCTGTCCGGCAAAAGTGCCTGGGCGGAAGATCCTCCTTCGCGTACCCGACGTCTGGTGACTAACGTGTTTGTCGAAGAAACCGACAAGAGCGATGAGTTTGTGGTGACCAGTTACCTGCTGCTGACCCGTAGCCGTTTCAAAGATCACCATGTCGACATCATCAGTGGCGAACGGCGTGATGTGCTGCGTCTGAGTGAGGCGGGATTCAAGCTGGCGCGGCGCGAAGTCATCATCGACCAAGCGGTGCTTGGAACGCCAAATCTGGCCGTCTTCCTCTAGGCATTATCGGCGGTCTGGTTCGAATCCGGATCGCCGGGCCTTGCGGGTGATGGTCGCGCGGCTTTTGATATGGGAGCCGTGTGACTATTGGTGCTGCCTAAGCCACTCCTGGTCCTGGGCGCACAATCTGAACTGTTCATTGCTGAAGTCCAGCGTCGAACCCTTCATGCGCAGTGCCTGTTCCGCGCGTTCGGGTTGTTGGCTGTAGCAGCGGCCGGTGTTCAGGGCATGAATCTGCTCGTCGAGGTTGTACGCGCGGCCCATCGAAATCAGGGTGCAGCGGCGAAGTAAAAGAGCCGCTTCGGCGGCTTCTTCATTGAGGGCATTCAGTGCCCAGCGTGCCATGCCTTCGCGAAGATTGATGCCGCAATAGGGTGAGGGTCCTTCAATCATGGTGCCGTCTACTTCCCAGGTCAGGTCTTCATTGCCATCGCGTACCAACGTAGCGCGGGTGCGGTTGTCGATGCGCTGGCCCACGCTAATGTCATAGCGGCGCTGGCGGGTGCCACGTGCGGCAGCAGCAATGGCGAGCCCCGCGAGATCGAGCAAGTGGGTGCATTGATGACTGGCGTCGGTCTGCCGGGTGACTGAATGGGCTATCCGGTCCAGCTTCATCCCCCGCAATTGCTGTAATTGATTGCAAGCCTGCGGGCACAGGGAATAGGGATAGCGCAGCGCTTCACCGCCAATGGCGATGACTTCACCTGCGCGGTAGCTGACCCACACCCGGAAGTGGTGGAAGTCGTCTTCCAGAGCGGCGCGAGCTTCGCCCGTGCCATTGGTATGCTGAGCAATGATGTCTACGCGGCGACGAAATGCAGTCATCCTCAATATCCTTGTTTCAATGCTGTTCAGGCTGACGAAATAAGCTATATTTGAACACTATAACCAAAAATGTTCACTAAAAAACAAGAAGTGGAGTGACTATGGCACTGCTAAATGAACAGGTTGCGCTGATTACTGGCGCAGGTGGCGGAATCGGCCGCGGCATTGCGCTGAACTTTGCCAAAGAGGGCGCTGCCGTGGTGGTCGCCGAGCTGGATGTCACCAGTGGCGAGGCCGTAGTCGCCGAACTCAAAGCGCTGGGTGCCCAAGCGGTGTTCATCAAGACTGACGTGTGCAGCAAGGCCGATATCGAAGCCGCCGTGCAATTAGCCGTTGATCAATTTGGTGGCCTGGACATCCTGGTTAACAATGCCTTTGCACCCACCCCTAATGTCCTTCTGGAAGAAAAAACCGACGCGATGCTGGAGCAAACCCTCGGCTCTACGGTGTGGGCGGCCTGGTGGGCGATGAAAGCCGCACTGCCGCATATGAAAGCGCGGGGCGGTGGCAAGATCATCAACTTCTATTCAATCGATATCGAGATCGGCGCCTGGCTGCACGGCGATTACAACACGGCCAAGGCAGCGATCGTCGGGCTGACTCGCAGCGCCGCCTCTGAATGGGGGCGGTTCAACATTCGAACCAATGCCATCGCACCTACCGCGATGGGCGCCACCTTCCACAAACTTGCCGCAGAAAACCCGGGCTTTGCCGAAATGTCCGCTTCAATGCGTCCGCTGGGCCGCTGTGGCGAGCCTGAAGCCGACATTGGCCCGGTGGTGGTATTCCTCGCGTCGGAGATGTCGCGCTTTATCACCGGCGAGACCATTCACGTCGACGGTGGCCTGCACCTACCCGGTTACAACTCCCGCCCCAAAGGCATTCCCGTGCGCGAGTATTGATTTCACACGATTAATGCAGGAGCGAGCTTGCTCGCGATGGACGTTAACGATAACGCGCACGTTCTGGTAAAACGCGTTGTCCTTGAGTTCATCGCAAGCAAGTTCACTCATACAAAGGCGACACCAGGCCCAAGAGACGCGAAAGCCCGCTTCAAAGCGGGCTTTCGGCGTTGGATGGCCGACACATGCCAGGTAGTACTGTTACTTTTTGGACACCACGATCGATGTGGTTTCCAGATCCCAGGTGGCGTCGGTTTTACCTTCATCGCGCAGCAGATACTTCAACACCCGGCCCTGCGGGTTTTTCGGCAAGCTACTGCGAAACTCGATGTAGCGCGGCAAGGCATAGTAGGGCACCGAGTCGGTGGCCCAATGGAACAGTTGCTCCGGCTCAAGCGTCACGCCTTCATGCAGCACGGCAGTCACCTTCACATCATCCTCGCCTTTATCTGAAGGCACGGCATGCACCGCCACTTCGGCCAGTGCCGGGTGAGAAGCAAAGGCTGCTTCCATTTCAAAGCTGGAAATGTTCTCCCCCCTGCGACGCATGTAGTCCTTCTTGCGGTCGACAAAGTAGAAGAAACCAACATCATCGAATTTGCCAACGTCGCCGGTGTGGAACCACATATTGCGCATCAGCTTCTGGGTATCCTCCGGACGACGCCAGTAGCCCTGGAACATGATGTCGGGACGGAGCGGGCGCACCACGATTTCGCCAGGGGAGTTGGGCGGCACTTCCTGATCGAGGTCGTCGACGATCCTTACGTCAAAATCTGCAATACGTTTACCCGACGAGCCGGGCGCAGCGTATTCCCCGGCAGCCAGCGAAGTGATAACGCAGGCTTCGGTCAGGCCATAGCCGTTGCCGCCTACCAGCTTGGTGCCGAAGCGCTCGCGCCAGATATTTTTGGTTTCTTCGGTATAAGGGTTGCCACGGGCGGTATGGATCTGCCCGACGCAGCGCAGCATCGCTTCGTTGTCTGGCGCCTGGGCGAGGAGGCCGCCCATGCCACCCAGGATCGAGGCAATGGTCGCGCCCGAGCGCTCCACTTCCGGCCAGAAATTCGAGACCGAGAATCGCGCAAGAATGGCGGCGCGCGCGCCCACCAGAATGCTGGCAATGATCGATACACACAGCGCATTCATGTGAAACAGCGGCAGCGGCGTGATGGTGACGTCGTCGGCACTGGCCGGACCGGCACGTAGTTGCAGGCGCGCCAGATTGCACATGAAGTTGTAGCTGATCATGCAGCCCTTGGAAGGGCCCGTGGTGCCCGAGGTGTAAATCAGGCAGGCAAGGTCTGAAGGTCGCGGTTTATTGGCGAGTGGGGTGGCGTCATGGCCACGCCATTCATCCAGTGGCGCAATACGAATCGGGCAATCAGGAACTGCCTCGAGGGTGCTACGGTGAAGAATGTGGTGTACGTCCTGCAGTTGTTCGGCGAGTGGTGTGATGCGCAGCAGGTAGGCCGCTTCGCAGATCACCACCGAGGTGCCGGTATCGGCGATCTGATGGCGGAGGAACTCGCCCTTGAGCGCGGTGTTGATCGGCACACTCACGGCGCAGAGCTTGTTGATGGCCAGCCAGGTGGTGACGGCATCGATGTTGTTATCCAGCATCGTCAGCACGGTTTCACCGGCCTTGACGCCCAGGGTGGCAAGTGCGTTGGCCATCTTGGTGGAAAGTGAGTCAACCTGAGCATATGTGTATAACTCACCGCTGAAATCCAGCAATATTTTGTCTGGATGCCTTGCTACCGCACGATCTAACGCATCAATGACAGTGTCTCGTTCTCCCACTGTCCAAGTATCTGGATTTCCACTGCTACCCATCAGTTTTCTCCTTTTAGGCACCCATAACCGGTCGGGTTGCCTGATTTTATTTTGAAGAGAGAATTCGATTCTAAATACAAACTCATCAAATGTCTTTAGCAATAAGTTGAACATATAGTGTTATTTATGCACAGATCCTGTGGTAACGTTGCACAATCTTTACTCTTCATGAGCCCGTCACGCCATGCCAAAAGTCGCATCCAAGAAAGCAGAGGCGCCTGCGCCGGCTCCCAAATCCAAAAAAAATGCGCCATCTGAAGCAGGGGCGAGCCCGGCTAAACCCGTAGAGCGACGTGCTGCTGCCAACTCAGTGGCAGGCACCAAGGTAAAGCCGAATCGCCGTTCGGAAGAAACCATTGCCAACATCCTTAAAGCCACTGAAGAAGTCGTGCTGATGTCTGGCGCGGATCGTATTTCGATTCTGGATGTGTGCCAGGTAGCGGGCGTTTCCCGTGGCACCTTTTATCGCTATTTCGCCTCGCAGGAGGACTTGTTGGACACCTTTTCGCGCCACAAGCGCGAAAGTTTTCACAGCTCGCTGTCCCAGGAGCTCGGTCACATCAGTGATCCGGAATCGCGCTTGAATGCGCTATTTGCCTATCTCGATAACTATCTAGAGCAAAGTCGGGCTCGTCGTCTTCTTGTGGTTGCGCCCGACTACGCGCTGGGCTTCTTCCGACGGATTTTCCACGATTCGATCGTGCGCTTTCAGGATGGCCTGGGCATCGTTTTCGACGACTGGGACGAACGCCTCGGGGTGCGTCTTGACCGTGAGCTGATCTGCGAAATGATCATTCGTTACGTGTTGAGCGAAATCCTCGTGCCAGAAGCCGCAGGGCGTCGATTGTTCCCGGTCCGGGTGAAAAAACTCCTGGGCGCGCTGATCATGGGTTCTACCTCGCGCACCCGCCGCTGACCTTAAAGAACTACCCATCGCGCTAAACAAAGCCCCCGTTTATCGGGGGCTTTGCGTTTTCGTACGCGAACTTTCTGCCACCTGCATTCCATTCTTTTTCAAGGCTGACTCGTAGTTTTTAACCTCGCAAAGCATTTTTCGACTCGGGTTGAGGGCTCTGGGTCAGGCCTCTCCGCGCGCCAATAAAATAAATTGAACAGTATTTTGATTTCTGCTCAATTTAATCTTAAGATCTGGTCTTAGCAGTGAGCCGTCGGCTTCCCCTTTTCGCGGCAATTTGATCCAGGCCGCGTGAAAGCACCGCGTAAATAACCAACAAAAAGTGCCAACTTCGAGGTACCTAAACATGCTTATCGATCTTCACGCCCACGCACCGCACCCTGGCTATTACAACCAGCACCCTCACTGGGGGCCGTTCTTCGAGCAGCACGCCGATGGCGATATCAAGCTGCGTGTAGGTGACTGGATTCTCGGTCTTGGGTCGCCAGAGCGTAAGGCTGCCGTGCGCTCCGGCAAGGGTCCCAAGCTTGAAGAGTATTTTGCGCGCTGGGCTGATCCGAAAGTACGCTTGGCTGGCATGGACGCAGCGGGACAGAATTTGCAGGTCGTTTCCGTCCCATCCCACTGCTACATGTACTGGACCGAAGCCGAATTCGCCGTACCTTTCGCCCGCACCGTCAACGAGACACTCGCGGAATACTGCTCCGCGGCCCCTGATCGCTTGATGTTCTGGGCTCACGTGCCTTTGAATGCGCCAGAAGCGGCGGCGGCTGAATTGCGTTACGCCTGCACCGTACTGGGCGCTAAAGGTCTGGTTGCTGGCGGCGCCAACTTCGGCGGCCTGGAGTTCGATTCGCCGGAACTCGACGTGGTGTGGAAAACCCTCTGTGACCTGGATCTGCCGATGTTTATTCACGGCTACAACCAGTCGGTCACCTGGGGCAAGAACGCCAACGACGACCGCTACGAAACTACCGCGATCGTGGGTATGCAGTACGACGAAAGCCGTTGTTTCTGGAACCTGATTTGCGGCGGCGTGCTGGATCGCTTCCCCGACCTTAAGGTGTACATCACCCATGGCGGCGGCTATGTCCCGTACCAACTCGGTCGTCTGGCCAAGACCAACGAGAACCTCGACGTCAAATACAACAAAAAGCCGCTGCTCGAGTACATGAAAAACTTCTACTTCGACGTTGAGCTGCATGAAGTACCGATGCGCCAAGCCTTGGTCGATATCATCGGTGCAGACCATGTGCTGTACGGCAGCAACTTCGGCGGTAGCGATGCCGTGCGTCACGACCTGACCCATGGCCTGAAGTTGTCCGACGCCGACTTGCGCAAGATTCGCTATGAAAACGCATGCCGCTTGCTGCACATCGATCCTGCCAAGTTGGGCAAGGTAGGTGCCTGATGAAACTGGCGCGATGTGAGTATTTTGAAAAGGACGTTTTTTGGGCGGTGGTCGATGTCGCCCAAGATCAGGTGACACCGATTTCCGGCAATTTCAAGGATTGGGCGCCCGGCGTGGCTGCCGGACGCGGCATCAGTTCGTTGCGTTTCGCCAGGCCTGCGCTGCCACTCTCCAAAGTGCGCCTGCTGCCACCGATAGAACCCGTCAACCGGGTGGTCGTGGCAGGCGCCAATTACGCCAAGCATTTGGTGGAGTTTGGATTGAGTGCGCCGTCCCAGCCAGTCGCCTTTCTCAAGGCTTATGGCGCGCTGATTGGCGCCAATGACCCGATCCGCTTTCCACCGTTGACTGAGGAGCTCGATCACGAAGTTGAATTGGTGGCGGTCATCGGTACTGACGAGATTGACCTGGAAAACCCGCTCGCTTGCGTGCTCGGTTACACCGTTGGCAATGACGTCAGCGCGCGAGACCTGCAGCGTAGCGGGCCGGCGGGTATTGGCATGGATCTGTTCGCGGCCAAAAGCCAGGATCAGACCACCGGGCTGGGTCCCTGGATCGTCACGAAGGATGAATTTCCGCAAGGGTCACCAACGCTGCGCCTGACCTTGAAAGTAAATGGTGAAACGCGCCAGGACGGCTCCACCGGCGAAATGACCTGGGGTGTTGATCATCTGATCCGCTTTGTCCAGCAGCGCTCGAGTTTTGCCTGTGGCGATGTGTTGTTCACGGGTTCGCCGGCGGGAGTGGGGATGGGCACCGGCCTGTTCCTCAAGGAAGGCGATGTGGTCGAAGCCAGCGTCGAAGGCATTGGCACGTTGCGCAATGTGGTCAGTAAAAAGAACCGCGCCTAATCGAGAGCCAAACATGAACGCCAATAAAGAAAAAGTAGTCGTCGTCGGTGCGGGTCTGATGGGCACCGGTATTGCGCATGCGTTCGCCAGCTCCGGTTTCAGTACGTTGTTGGTCGATACCAATGCCACCTCCCTGACAAACGCCAGGACGAGCATCGAAAAAATCCTTGCCGATGGCGTGCGCCTGGGCAAAGTCAGCGAAGAAAAAGCCCAGCAATCGTTGGCCAATCTACTGACCTGCAGCGACTTGACTGAAGCAGCGAGTGGCGCCAATTGGCTGGTTGAGACGGTCTCCGAGCAGTTGGCAGTGAAGAAAGCGGTGCTCACGCAAGCGGCGCCACTGCTGGCACCGGACGCGATTATCGCGACCAATACGTCGGCCCTCAGCGTGACCGAAATTGCGGCGTCAGTGGAGTGTGCAGATCGCGTGATCGGCATGCACTTCTTCAACCCTGTGCACAAAATGAAACTGGTGGAGCTCGTGCGGGGGTTGGCTACCAGTGATGAAGTGGTGAATCGCACTCGCAACCTGTGCGATCAGATCGGCAAAACCTCCATCATCGTCAATGAATCGCCCGGACTGACCACCAGCCGCATGTCCGCACTATTGGGCAACGAGGCGATGTGGATGCTGCAGGAAGGCACCGCGACCGCCGAAGACATCGACACGGCACTACGTCTGGGTTTCAACCATCCGATGGGCCCGTTGGAACTGGGTGACCTGACCGGTTGGGATACGCGGCTGTCTGTTCTGCGTTATCTGCACCAGACCTTGGGCGAAAAATTTCGGCCCTGCCCACTGATCATCAAAATGGTCGCTGCCGGACGATTTGGGCGCAAGTCGGGGCAGGGGGTTTACCGCTACGAAGACGGTAAACAAGTACCGGGTTCAGGGCTCAAGGCGAGTGCGTTATGAAAGACATCGTCATAGTTGATGCGGTACGCACGCCAATCGGCAAGTTCCGCGGCAGCCTGGCCGGCGTGCGCGCCGATCACCTCGGGTCGCTGGTGCTCAGTCACTTGCTGGAACGGGTCGATGTGTCGCCGACGTTGGTCGACGATGTGATATTTGGCAATGTCACGCAAATTGGCGAACAGTCCGCCAACATTGCCCGCACGGCCTTGCTCGGCGCCGGTTGGCCGGTCAGCGTGCCGGGGCTGACCATCGATCGTAAATGTGGTTCGGGCGAAGTGGCCGTGCATTTGGCCGTTGGTGCTATAGCGGCGGGTTCCGCTGATATCGTGGTGGCGGGTGGCGCGGAAAACATGAGCCGCGTGCCCATGGGCAGTAATCGTGAAATCCACGGCGAGGCGTTTGGCTGGATGGCAGCGCAACGCTATGAACTGACCAGTCAGGGCGAGGCTGCTGAGCGTATCGCCGACAAGTGGGCGCTCAGTCGCGATGCGCTGGATGATTTCGCTTTTGCCAGCCATCAGCGCGCTGCCGCGGCGTCCGATGCCGGTTATTTCGATAATGAAATAGTGCCGGTTGCGGTCGAGGAGCTACGTGAGCAGGTGCTGACGGAGCCAGCTGTTGTGTTGCGCCACGATGAAACCATTCGTCGTGATACTTCGCGGGAAAAGCTGTCGACGCTTAAAACCAGTTTTCGTCCGGATACCGGCCGCATCACTGCTGGTAACTCGTCACAGATCTCCGACGGAGCAGCGGCATTGCTGTTGATGAGTGCCGAAACCGCGAAAAAACTCGGGCTCAGGGCTCGAGCGCGGATTGTGGCGTTCACAACCGTCGGTTCCGATCCGACATTAATGCTCACCGGCCCGATTGCTGCCACTCAAAAGGTGTTGAGCCAGGCTGGGCTGAACATCAACGACATCGACTTGTTCGAGGTCAATGAAGCGTTTGCCTCGGTGCCGCTAGCCTGGATGCAGGAGACAGGTGTGCCGCACGACAAATTGAACGTCAATGGTGGCGCCATTGCCCTCGGTCATCCATTGGGCGCCAGTGGTGCACGATTGATGACCACGTTGTTGAACGAGCTTGAACGCCGAGGCGGGCGTTTTGGCTTGCAAGCCATTTGCTGCGCCGGCGGTATGGGCACGGCGACCATCATCGAACGGCTCGATTGAGATGGCACGCCTACCGCTGATCCCGCTGGATGCCATGCCGTCTGCGTTGCAAGACGCGGTAGAGCGGGGCCGGCGCAGTCGCATGCTCAGTTCAACGACGCCGGTGCAGGTCTGGGCTCACCGACCCAAGGTAGCCCTGGCCTGGCTGGGTTTGATGGAGAGCCTGCACAGCGACAGCCTGCTTGATGAGCGTTTGCGCGAGTTGGTGCGGCTGAAAATCGCCAGCATCACCACTTGCCAGGCCTGCCAACTGGCGCGCAAGTCCGACGCAGTGACGGAAGAGGATATTGCGTGCATGGCCACAGACAGCGAGTCCTTCACGCCAGTCGAACGTGCCGCGTTGCGTTATGCCGAATTGTTTGCCAGCGATTACCTGGAGATCGACGACACGCATTTCTTGCGACTCGGGGAGTTTTTCTCTGACGCCCAGGTGGCAGAGCTGGGGCTGTACTGCGCCCTGATGTTGGCGGGTGGCCGCATGGCACTGGTGCAGCAGGCCTACTGACACGTCTCGCAGCACAAATAGTTGATCGAAATATTAATAAGTGTCCAATACAGATCTAGTCAGGCCTATTATCAGTCGGAAGGTATGGCCTTCAGCAGCTGCCTGACAAAAAATAATGACAAAAATAGCGGAGACGATCATGTCCACACCGGCACAGAACGACCTGACGAAGGCTTTCACCGATGTAGCCAGTAATTATCGCGGTACCAGCGATATCGACCTGCACGCGACCTACCGCGATATGCGCGCCAATTCGCCTGTGCTGCAAGGCAACTTCATGGCGAGTCTGGGCGTGCCGTCGATTGCCGGCCTGGATGCCAGCCGGCCGACCTTCACACTGTTCAAATACGACGATGTCATGGCGGTCATGCGTGACGCCGGCACCTTTACCAGCGGTTTTATCGCCGAGGGGCTGGGGGCGTTTTTCGATGGTTTGATCCTTACCGCAATGGACGGGGATGCTCACAAGAACATCCGTAACCTGCTGCAACCGGTATTCATGCCCGAGACGGTGAATCGCTGGAAGGAAACCAAGATCGATCGGGTGATTCGTGAGGAGTATCTCAAGCCGATGGTGCCGGCCAAGGGCGCCGACCTGATGGACTTTGCCCTGTATTTTCCGATCCGGGTGATTTACTCGTTGATCGGCTTTCCCGAGGATCGTCCCGAGCAGATCGAGCAGTACGCGGCCTGGGCGCTGGCCATCCTGGCGGGCCCGCAAGTCGATCCGGAAAAAGCCGCCGCGGCCCGCGGCGCCGCCATGCAGGCCGCTCAGGCTCTATACGATGTGGTGAAAGTGGTGGTGTCCGAGCGTCGCGCTGAGGGCGCATCGGGCGATGACCTGATCAGCCGGCTGATCAACGCGGAGTATCAAGGACGGTCGCTGGACGATCATGAAATCGCCACTTTTGTACGCTCACTGCTCCCGGCTGCCAGCGAAACCACGACTCGCACCTTCGGTACCTTGATGTCGTTGCTGCTGCAAAATCCGGATGTGCTGGAGCGGGTGCGTAATGACCGAAGCCTTGTAAACAAGGCCATCGACGAAGCGGTGCGCTTCGAGCCTGTGGCCACTTTCAAGGTGCGTCAGGCCGCCAAGGACCTGGAGATTCGCGGTGTAGCCATCCCCAAAGGGGCAATGGTGCAATGCATCGTGACCTCAGCCAATCGCGACGAAGATGCATTCGAAAACGCCGATAAATTCGACATCGACCGCAAGCCCAAACCTTCGTTTGGTTTTGGCTTTGGCCCACACATGTGTATCGGTCAATTCGTGGCCAAAACCGAGATCAACTGCGCACTGAATGCAATCCTCGATCTGATGCCCAACATCCGTCTCGACCCTGACAAACCCGGGCCGCAGATCGTCGGCGCACAGCTGCGCGGTCCGCACTATCTGCACGTGCTGTGGGACTGATGGGGGGATGCATTTGATTTAATATGAACAGATTCAAAAAATGTGTTTAATTAAGTCGAGATGTGCACTATGATTCAGGCACAACAACAAGCCCGAATGCGAAGGGGAAAACAATGAAAGTTGAAGATCTGATTCTTGTCAGTGTCGATGACCACGCGATCGAGCCGCCGAATGCTTTTGCTCGCCACATGCCTGCCCGCTTCAAGGGTCGTGAGCCGCATGTGGTCAAAAAGGGTGATCGTGATGTGTGGGTCTTCGAGGAACAGGCCACTGGCTACATGGGCCTCAATTCCGTGGTCGGTCGACCAAAAGAGGAATACGGCATGGAGCCGCTGGGCTACGAGCAAATGCGCCGTGGCACCTGGAACATCAAGGACCGCGTCGACGACATGAACGCCAACGGCGTGCTCGGTTCATTGTGCTTCCCCACCTTCCCGGGCTTTGCCGGGCAACGTTTCCAGGTACACGCTGATCGCGACGTGTCGATGGCGGCCATCCAGGCCTACAACGACTGGCATTTGCACGACTGGTGCAACGCTGCGCCAGGCCGCTTCATTCCGTTGATGATCGTGCCGTGGTGGGACATGAAAGCCGCTGCTGCCGAAGTCGAGCGTCTGGCCAAACAGGGCGTGCACGCACTTTCGCTGTCGGACAACCCGGCTATTCATGGCTACCCGTCGATCCACAGTGATTACTGGGACCCGCTGTGGAAAGCCTGCAGCGATAACAAGGTGGTGATCTGCTGTCATATCGGTACCGGCGTGAAAGCTCAACATGCTTCGGATTTGTCGCCTATCGACGCCTGGATCACCTCCATGCCGATTTCCATCGCCAACTCCGCCGCTGACTGGATCTGGGCGCCGATGTGGAAGAAATTCCCGGACCTGCGCATGGCGCTTTCCGAAGGCGGCATCGGCTGGATTCCTTATTTGCTGGAGCGTGCTGACTTCACCCACCGTCACCATAACGCGTGGACCAATTCAAACTTCGACGGGAAGATGCCTAGCGACATCTTCAACAAGCACTTCATCACCTGCTTCATTGAAGATAATTTCGGCCTGAAGAACCTCGATTATCTGAACGCCGAGATGGTCACATGGGAAAGCGATTACCCGCACTCCGACTGCACCTGGCCGAACTCGCCAGAGACCGCGTGGGAAGGGTTGCAGCACCTGCCTAAAGAAATGATCGACAAAGTCACTCACTTGAACGCCATGCGTGAGTTTTCCTTTGATCCGTTCTCCATCCATGGTCGGGAAAACTGCACCGTCGGCGCGCTGCGGGCTCAGGCCACGCACGTCAGCATCGAGCCAGCGCTGGGCTTGGGTGGTGCCGATCACGGTCGCCACGACAACAAGCCGGTCACCTCCGGCGACATCAATGCGATGTTCGCCGAGGCTGACGCGCAAACCGCGTTGTAAGTTGCCGCTGTTCCTACAGTCGCCGGCCAACGGCGACTGTGGAGCGGTTGCCGTTCTGTGGTCGCTTCGTTCGAAGCGATTGCGCCTGTGTTCAGCGTTAGAGAGCGAATATGGCCATCAGTCAATTTTCCTACAGCAATATTCCTCCCGAGGCGGAAGCGCTTCGCACCGAAGTGCGGGCGTTCATTCTCGACACACTGGCCGATTACCCACCCACCTTGAGTGCGCAGTCCTGGATGGGCTTCGACGCTGAATTCAGCAAGAAACTCGGCGCGCGAGGCTGGGTCGGCATGGCCTTGCCCAAAGCCTACGGCGGTGGCGAGGCGGGTCCTTTTGCACGCTACGTGATCATTGAAGAATTGCTGGCCTCCGGTGCGCCGGTATCGGCCCACTGGATCGCCGACCGGCAAAGCGGGCCGCTGATCAATCGCTTCGGTACCGAGCAACAAAAACAGCACTACCTGCCAGCCATTTGCCGGGGTGAAAGTTACTTCTGCATCGGCATGAGCGAGCCCAATTCCGGCTCGGACCTGGCTTCGATCAAAAGCACTGCTGTGCGTGATGGCGATAGCTGGCTAGTCAATGGCCAGAAGGTCTGGACCACAAACGCGCACCATTCGCAGTACATGATTGCCCTGGTGCGTACCGGTGAGAAACAAGCGGCCCGGCATGAGGGCATGTCGCAATTCATCGTCGACCTTAGCCTGCCTGGCATCACCATCCGCCCGATTCGCGACCTGGCCGGTGGCGAGCACTTCAACGAAGTGTTTTTCGACAATGTGCGGCTGCCCGCCGATGCCTTGATTGGCACTGAGGGCAAGGGTTGGGATCAGGTGACCGCTGAACTGGCCTTCGAACGCAGCGGCCCTGAACGTTTCCTCAGTTGCATGGCGTTGTTGAAAACACTGATCGACGCAGTGGGCAAGACCCCTGACGCACTACAAGCGCGGGAGATCGGACGGCTGTCGGCCAAGCTGCTGACGCTGCGCAATATGTCGTTGTCGGTCACGGCACAGTTGGCGGCGGGTGAACATCCAGCCTGGGCGGCCTCCTGTGTGAAAGACCTTGGCAATGCTTTTGAGCAGGAAATCCCCGAGGTAGCCCAGCTGTTGCTGGAAACCGAGCCACGGCAGGACGGCGGCAGCGAGCATGCACGCGTGCTGGCCTACCTGACACAGATGGCGCCCTCATTCTCACTGCGCGGGGGCACTCGCGAAATTCTGCGCGGCATCATTGCCCGCGGCCTGGGGTTGCGATAATGCGCGAGATATTCGAAGCGACGATTGAACGCCTGTTTGCCGATCTGGCGACGCCGGCTTACGTGATGGGCTGTGAAGGCGGCGAATGGCCGGCCGAGTTGTGGGCCGCGCTGGACGAGTCGGGCTTCACCCAGGCGGGTGTATCCGAAACGCTGGGCGGCGCTGAAGCCAGTTGGGCCGATATGTATGTGTTGGTCCGTGCCGCCGGGCGCTTTTCAGTGCCCGCGCCACTGGGTGAGGCCTTGCTCGGCAACTGGCTGCTGAGCAAGGCCGGCCTGGAGGGAAGGGCGGGTGCAATCAGCGTGGCCGCCAATTCCGATCTGGTGCTTGATGGCGAGCGCGTTTATGGCACCGCCTGCTCGGTCCCTTGGGGGCGCAACGTTGAAGCGGTCGTCGCCATCGCCAATAGCCCAGCCGGTGTTGCGCATGTGGTGCTGCTGCCGCGTAGCGCTGCAAGCGAACTGACGTTGAGTCTGAATGTGGCGGGCGAACCGCGCGATGATTTGAGTTTCACTAGTGCCAAGGTATTGGCGCAAGCACCGTTGCCCAGCGGGCTCGACGCCAATGTCCTGGAATTGGGCGGCGCGATGCTGCGCGCGGCGCAGTCCGCCGGGGCGTTGCACGCGCTACTGGACATGACCGCCAACTATGCCGGTGAACGCAAGCAGTTCGGCAAGGCAATCGGTTCTTTTCAAGCCATTCAACAACAGCTCGCAGTATTCGCTGAGCAGGCTGCCGCCGCCGGCATCGCGGCCGAGGCGGCCTTCACGGAATCCAGTGCGGAGCTCGCCGCGCTGACCATTGCCGCGGCAAAAATCAGCACAGCCGAAGCCGCCAGCGTCGGTGCCGGCATCGCCCATTCGGTGCATGGCGCCATCGGCTTTACCGAGGAATATCCGCTGCATCTGCTCACCCGTCGGTTGTGGGCGTGGCGCAGTGAATTCGGCTCGGTCAGCCTTTGGAGTCAGCGCCTGGGTACTCAAATATGCCAAGGCGGCAGCGATGGATACTGGCCGTTGCTCACCAGCCATGGCCAACAACCTTTAACCCGTCTCGCGAGTAATCCGGTATGAGCCCGTTTCTTCAGATTGAGCGTGAGGGCGGCATCGTCACTGTGCGCATGAACCATCCCGACACGCGCAATGCCCTGACGACGCGCGAGCAGATCCAGGAGTTTGTCGATCTCTGCGCCGAGCTGCGCCGTGATATGTCGGTGCGGGTCATGGTGCTTACCGGCAATGGCAGCGCTTTTTGTGCCGGTGGCAACGTCAAGGACATGCACGAGCGCGGCGGCATTTTCGCCGGCTCGCCGTATGAACTGCGCAATACCTACCGGGACGGCATTCAGCGTATTCCCCTGGCGATTTATGAGCTGGATATCCCGGTGATCGCCGCGGTTAACGGCCCGGCGATCGGTGCGGGCCTCGATCTTGCCTGTATGTGCGATATCCGGCTGGCGGCGCCCAAGGCGATCTTCGCCGAGAGTTTCGTGCGCCTGGGCATCGTTCCGGGTGACGGCGGCGCCTGGCTGTTGCCGCGCATCATTGGTATCCCGAAAGCCAGTCTGATGGCGTTTACCGGTGACGCTATCGATGCAGCCAAGGCGCTGGAATGGGGCTTGGTCGAGCAAGTCTGCACCCACGAAACGCTGCAATCGGAAGTGCAGGCGCTCGCGCGCCGAATCGCCAGCAACCCGGGTCATGCGTTACGCCTGTGCAAGCGTCTGCTGCGCGAAGGCCAACATATGCGCCTCGATTCGCTTCTGGAATTGTCGGCGGCGTATCAGGCGTTGGCGCATCACACCGAAGACCATCATGAAGCGGTGGCGGCTTTTGTCGACAAGCGCGATCCCAATTACCAGGACCGCTGATTACCCATCGCCCAATAAAAGAATCGATCTGGAGTAAGCAAAATGCGTGGCGTATTTCGAGAAGACCACAACATGTTCCGTGATCAGGCCCGCCGTTTCGTCGATCGCGAAATCGTGCCCTACCTGCATGAATGGGAAAAGAACGGCATCGTTCCCAAGGAAGTCTGGCTCAAGGCCGGTGAGAACGGCTTGTTATGCTCCACGGTACCCGAAGAATACGGTGGCCCCGGAGGCGACTTCGGTCACTCGGCGGTGATGATCGAAGAGTTGGCGCGAGCCAACGCCACCGCAGTAGGTTTCACCACTCACTCGGAAATAGTTACCCCTTACATCGTTGCCTATGGCAGTGAAGAGCAGAAGCGGCAATGGCTGCCACGCATGGTCAGCGGTGAATTGATTGGCGTGATTGCTATGAGTGAACCGGGCATTGGCAGCGACCTGCGAGCCATGCGTACTTCGGCACGGCGTGACGGTGACGACTACATCGTCAACGGTCAGAAGACTTTCATCACTAACGGCGGTAATGCTGGCCTTGTGGTCACTGCCACCAAGATTGACCCTGCGGCCAAAGAACTGACCCTGATCTGCGTCGAGGAAGACCGAGCCGGCTTCGCCAAGGGGCGTCTGCTGGAAAAGATTGGCCTGAAAGGGCAAGACACCGCCGAATTGTTTTTTGATGAGGTCCGGGTGCCCGTCGGCAATCGATTGGGTGAGGAGGGCATGGGATTCAAATACCTGACTCATCAATTGGCTTGGGAACGCCTGATCATCGCGATCCGTGCCGCGCAATCCATCGACACGCTGCTGGAAGAAACCATCGGCTACACCCGGGAGCGCAAGGTCTTCGGAAAACCGGTGCTCGACTTCCAGAACACCCGTTTCAAACTCGCTGAAGCCAAGGCCCAGGCTACCATGCTGCGGGTGTTCGTCGACGACTGCCTGGCCAAAGTGATGCGCGGTGAACTGACGCCGGAAATCGCGGCAATGGCCAAGCTGCTGGGCTCGGAAATGCAAGGCAAGCTGCTTGATGAGTTTCTGCAATTACATGGCGGCTACGGCTTCATGAGCGAATACAAGATCAGCCGCGCCTGGGTCGACGCCCGAGTTGCGCGCATCTATGGCGGCACCTCGGAAATCATGAAAGAAATTATCGGCCGTACCCTTTGAAGCACATTTGCATGAGGCAAACAGATGAGTAATTCCCTTTACGACATTTCGCTGAAGCAGATCGATGGAAGCGTCCGCACCCTTGGCGACTATCGGGGCAAGGTTCTGTTGGTGGTCAATGTCGCTTCAAAATGCGGGCTGACCCCGCAATACGAGGGCTTGGAAAAACTGTACCAAGACAAAAAATCCCAAGGCCTGGAAATATTGGGTTTCCCCGCCAACAACTTCAAGGAACAAGAACCGGGTAGCGATGTGGAAATCGTTGAGTTCTGTTCAGTGAACTATGACATTCACTTTCCGTTGTTCTCGAAAATCTCGGTTGTCGGCGCGGACCAGCATCCTCTCTACGCCGAGCTGACTGCCGCACAACCCGAAACGACGGGTGAGGGCCCTTTTCGGGAGCGTCTGCAGGGTTATGGCATCGAGTCAGACAACACAACGGGCGTACTCTGGAATTTCGAAAAGTTTCTGATTGATCGGCAGGGCACGGTCGTTGCTCGTTTCGCTCCGGACATTGCGGCTGATGATCCTCGTTTGCTTGAAGCAATCGAAGTTCAATTAGTCCAAGAGGCGTGAAGCGGTGCTGACAGTCGATACGGTTAGCGCGCTTCGTGCGCTCGTGGCCCGTGCACGAGGTGAAAACAAGAAAGTCGCGCTGGTGCCGACAATGGGCAACCTGCATGACGGTCATATCGCCCTGATTCATTGCGCAAAGCAGCGAGCCGACTTTGTGGTCGCCAGCATCTTCGTCAATCCACTCCAGTTTGGAGCTAATGAAGATCTTGCCAGCTATCCCCGGACGCCCGACGCCGATCGAGAGAAATTGGTTAACGCTGGCTGTGATGTGCTCTTTGCCCCTGCTGTCGAACAAATCTATCCGGATGGCATGCTCAATCAGGCCATCGTCAGTGTGCCAAACGTGTCTGAAGGTCTTTGCGGTGCGGCGCGTCCTGGTCACTTTGATGGCATGGCCACTGTCGTCGTCAAGCTGCTGAACATTGTTCAGCCAGACGTGGCGGTTTTCGGGGAAAAGGACTATCAGCAGCTGGCAGTCGTCCGCTCGATGGTCAGGGATCTCAATATGGTGACTGACGTTGTCGGTACGCCGACGATCCGGGCCGCGGACGGCTTGGCATTATCGTCGCGCAACGGCTATCTGAGTGACCATGAGCGTTCGGTGGCCCCCGTCCTTTACGCTTGTTTGAAGCAAATGGCGGCGAGTATCCAGGTTGAGGGGCGGGTGACTGAGCACCAGTTGATTGAATGTCATCAACGTATAAGCGACGCCGGTTCTCAGCTGGAATACTTTGAAGTCAGGAATGCTCAGGATTTAAAACCTCTGACCAGATCCGATACTCACTTTGTGATTCTTGTGGCGGCGCGCATCGGCAAAACGCGGCTCATTGACAATCTGACGGTGGACCTTCGGCCATCAAAAAGATCACCAGAGGAACAACACCCATGAGCCTCTATCGAGCGTTCACTGTTCTTGGCCTGTGCCTTGTCTCTCTTGTCGGCATGGCTCAACAAGCGCCAGTGGATGCCTATGGTGCCGACACCCAGCGTGCCAACGCCTTGCTGTTAAAAGCTGTCGCCGAATACAAAGCCAAGGGCGACACCGCCCTGGCCGAGTTCAGTCGCCAGGGAGTCTATGTCGATGGTGAGCTGTACATCTACGTGGTCGATACCTCCGGTGTGATGCTTGCCAGCGGGGGGCCTTCGGTTTCACTGGTCGGAAAACCGGTGGTCAGCGTTCTGGACGACGACCTCAAGGCTGCATTCCAGCAAGCCATTTCGCAGCCAGACGACGGCATTGTGCGTAGCGCCGAATACCGCTGGTGGAACTGGCAACACGGTAAGGTCGAGCGTAAGCGCGTGTTCTATCAACGTGTGAAAGATCGGGTGATCTCCGTGGGTTACTACATGCCACGGTCCAGCCCCGAGCTGGCACAACAGCTGCTGCGCCAGATTTCCGAGCGAGTTGCCAGCAACGCGAAAACCACCGTCGAGCTCATTAATCAGCACGATAAGCAGCTTACCCAGGATGATCTTTACGCCTTTGTGGTGGATCTGAAAACCAAGCGGTTCGTCGCTCACGGCTTTTCGCCCCGGCTGATCGGCACCGACTTCAAGTCATTGCGCTCAACCGACGGCAAGCCAATTGGCGAGGACATACTCAAGCAGATGAACGCGCATGAAGCAGGCGAGATCACCTATCAATGGCGCAACCCTATGACCGGGCAGAACGAATACAAGAGGACTTTTCTGCAGCGGGTTAATGGATACGTCGTCGCCGTGGGCTGCTATGCAATCAAGTGATCAAAACAGGGACCACCGGCGCCCGCAGCAAGGAGTGTGCGCATGACTGATTTAGTATTGCTGCATGGCGGTAACCATGGCTCGTGGTGTTGGGGGCCTTTTGTGGAGGCGTTAAACCAACACCCCGGATGTTTCGAACGAGTGATCACTCTGGATATGCCTGGGTGCGGCAAGAAACGTGGTCGGGATGTTGCGTCCCTGCGGCTAGACGACGTGGTCAACGAACTTAATGAAGACCTGCATGCACTCGGCGTGAACCAGGCCGTGTTGCTTGGGCATTCCATCGCGGGTGTCGTGCTGCCAATGATGGTGGTGGCCGCTCCGCAACTATATTCGCAGCTGGTTTACCTGGCCTGCACATTGCCCAGTGAAGGCCAATCGATTCTGGAGTTGCTTGGCACTACGCTGCATGGCGAAAGCCCGGAACATGTCGGTTGGCCGCTGGACCCAGTGCAAACAACTCATCAAGCGCTGGCCGTGGCCATGTTCGGACAGGACTTGAGTGAGCAAACCCTGAGTTGGTTGTTAAGCGAAGTGAGTCAGGACACGACGCCACTCTGTGTGGCGACAGACTCCATCAGTCGTGAGGGGTATCAAGGATCGATCCCGGCGACTTACATCATAACACTGCGCGACAACATTTTGCCCATCGACTGGCAGCGCCGTTTTGCGCAGCGTGCCGGTGCTGGCGTGGTGATCGAAATCGATACGGCGCACGAGCCGTTCGTATCACACCCGCAGCTGCTGGCGGATGTCGTACGGGGTATAGAGCGGCATGAGTGATGGGCAATATCGGTGTTTTAAGCCGGAGCGACGGCACGGCAAATCAAAGCAACGGGTTGATCCTGTCCATCATCGTATTCAACTTTGTCTCGTACGTGTGCAGTGGCTTGCCGCTCGCGGTGTTGCCGGGCTACGTCCTCAATGACCTGGGCCTGACCTCGGTTTTCGCGGGTGTGGTGATCAGCTCGCAGTACCTGGCGACGCTCCTGGCCCGCCCCTTAGCCGGTGGCGTGGCTGATCGGCTGGGTGCCAAATATGCGGTTATGTGCGGGTTCAGTGGCTTGATGTTGAGCGGCGTCCTGACGACGCTCGCCATTATCCTGCCCACCCAACCCTGGTTGACCCTGACGTTATTACTGCTGGGGAGGCTGGTGTTGGGGGCGGCCACGGCCATGATCTCCACGCCCTGCTGCACTTGGGCCATCGGGTTATGTGGTGCCCCTCGGGCGGCACAGGTCATGTCGTGGAACGGAATAGCGGCTTACGGCGGCACGGCTGTTGGCGCGCCACTGGGTATGCTGCTGCGCAATTCGATGGGTATCGCCAGTGTGGGGCTGTGCACCGTGTTGCTTGGCTTGGCGTTCCTGCTTTTGGCTCTAGGCAAGCGCCCAGCGCCATTGGTTGCAGGCGCCCGGCTGGCTTTTTATCGAGTCCTGTTCGCGGTCATGCCCAACGGCTTGGTCCTGGTTTGCAGCTCGGTAGGATTTGGCGGGCTTACGGCCTTCGTCGCACTGTATTTCGATAGTCTCGGCTGGGACCACGCCGCTTATTGCTTAAGTGGTTTCGGCGCAGGCTTTATCGTTGCCCGATTGTCGTCGCCGGGAATACTGCAGCGATTCAGAGGGTACAAAGTGGTGGGCGGCTGCCTGCTTGTGCAGACGTTGGGCATGCTGCTGATATGGCTCGCGCCTTCGCCTGCGCTGGCAATTGCCGGCGGCGCGCTGACCGGCATAGGGGTGTCATGGGTCTACCCGGGGCTTGGGGTGGAGACATTGGCCAGCACTCCGGCCGCGAACCGTAACTCTGCGCTCAGTGCCCTTTCATTATTCTTCGATATTGCAGTGGGGATGGCCGGTCCGGTGATGGGTCTGGTTGCGTCAGGTTTTGGTTTTGCTGCGATATTTCTCTGTGCAGCACTGATGTCGATGGGCGGGTTTCTGGTAGTACTCTGCCTATGGTGGAAGGGGCGTATACGCGATTAGTGTTAGTTGTTTAATAGCATATCTCTGTTTCACATAACTGACGTGCAAGTAAGCTCTCCGACGATCTGTCGGCGGGAAAATAACAGAACCAGCTATACCGCTATTGGCCGATTGCTGCGTGTCATGTCGGGTCGGAATCGACCCGAACCGAGCTCTCAGCGATATATACATAACTACAAGGAGTTCTGCGTTATAAGAATTCGACTTATGAGGACGGCAGAGTCTCTGCGGCTGCGTAGTCTGGAAAGTACATCAGCGACTCGATCGCTATGTGCTCGTAAGTTGAGGACAACACTGCACTGGGTCGATCACCCAGCAGGTTCCAAGCGCGCTTCTTTTCTTCGGCGTAATCATGATACAGGTAGTGACGTCTCACCCGAGATCCGGCCAGTACATGGTTTTGGCACCGATCGATAACATCCAGGCTGACTCCCAAAGCCTGCATCATGGTCGCGCCCATGCGGTGTAGGTCATGCGGCGTCCAGTCGCCGTTCTGGCCGTCGGCAAGGACCAGCGTGTCGTCATGGCGCCGTCGTGAGAGGGCCTTACGGTTTTGAAGCGGGCCTGGCTATCACCCACCTCTTTGCTCACCACTTTCACATCATCCTGCTTGTTGGGAAATCACCACTGAGAGTCTCCCATGAGTTCTTGAGTTCCTGAAAGAAATGCAGGGCAAAGGGTGAGAGGAAGACATGGTGGTCCTGTTTCTTGCCGCGAGTGCCTTTGACATTTTCGCTGGGAAGGAACCACGTCTGCTGGTCCAGATCTACATTTTTCCATTCGGCCTGCAGCAACTCGCCAATCCGGCACAGCGTGCCCAGGCTGATCCAGAGCGCGAGCTGGGTTTCTTTCTTTAGTGGACGGATGCCTTCGTACTTTTGACCGGCGGGGAGGGCGCTGTAATCGAGGGTCATTTGCTGGAAGCGGTTATGCAGTTCCAGCAGTTCCAGCAACTCAGCAGGTGAAAGGATGCGGCTTCGTTCTGCCTCGTAGTCGGCAGGGATCAATGGGGTGATGTCGACCAGCTCAGCTTGATGATCGTCCGTCCGATTGGCTACGGGTAGAATCCAGTAGCTTGGCTTGGAATCACTCTTTTTTTGCTCTTGATACACTATGAAAACAAGTCCAGAATTGAGTCCATTCCTGCTTAAGGAATAAAAGAAACCCCTTAGATTTCAATGGGTCGGACGCCAGATGCGAGTCTCGTTTCCCGCTCCAAATTATGGTGCTGAGTGCATCCACTGAAATCCAGTGATGTGCGCAGTAACTTGAAAAAACGACCTTAGGGTCGTTTTTTTTCGTCTGGAGAATTCCATCTAGACCTGTCGATGATGCCGCCCCGGTTGATTGACGGGTTCTGTGCTCACCCCCCGGCCTGTCTACTGCACGGCCATTGCAGTTATTTTGCGACTCGACGTAATACTGCGACACGCACAGTCCCACTCGCTCTTGGCTGACCTTACTCGGTCTCTAACACCCATCAATTAAATAGCGGGACAGCGTCGGCTGAGGCCGAGAAAACAACTAACCCAGTGCCTGAGGTTAGTTGGCCATTACACCGGGCCTCGCCGTATAACGGTTAGCGTGAGTAGAGTTTTTTCGCGTGCTGATTGCGTTTGGGAGAGGACCTGCTTCTGTGTTGCTTAATCCAGGTCGAGAAGGCGTGTAGAGGATGAGCGATGGCTGCAAGTACGCAAAGCAGCATCACAGCGAAGAGTGAAATCAGCGGGATACTTTCGTGTGAAAACATGGTGGGTTACTCCTGTATGTCACGATGTTTGAATCCCTAGGGTAGAGGATCGGAATATCGTCCTCATGAATACTGATTAACTATTGGTTCACATTCTTTAGTCTGAGAGTCCTGGTCCAGGATGCTGGATGCGAGTCTCGACTCCCGCCCCAAATATCGAACGTACAGAACGCGCTTGAATTGTGTGAGTGACAGAAAAAAGACGCCCGGACTAATGCTTGTCCGCTAGGCGAAAAAGGTCTCTGCGGGCGCGAGCTTGCTCGCGATGGTCACCCACGATAACGCCTGTGTTTGCTGGACAAATACAGGGTTCATGAAGTCATCGCGAGCAAGCTTGCTCCTACAGGATCTGATCGAACTGACTGGCATTAGACGCCCAGGCGTCTTGCGCGGCAGCCTCCAGTCAAATTATCGATACCGCTCAAGCCAATGAGCATATGGCGCCGGGAGTGTCCAGGAGGCCTTGTCTACGCCCAGCTCTTTGGCGGCAAAGTACGGCCAGTGTGGATCAGCCAGGTGAGCCCGTCCTACGGACACCAGGTCCAGTTGGCGAGACTCGATGGCGGCGTGCGCCAGCTGCGGAGTACCGAAACCCCATGCAGAAGTCACGGGCAAACCGGTCTCCCGACGCACTCGCTCGGCGATAGGTCCCATAAAGGCCGGGCCCCAGGGAATAGTGGTGTCCGGGATGGTGAACCCGACACTGACGCTCAACAGGTCAAGCCCGCCTTCCTTGAAGCGCCGCGCCAGCTCAATCGACTCGGTCAGTGTTTGCTCGTCGCGGCCGTCATACTCGATGACGCCAAAGCGGGCAGTGAGCGGCAGGTTCTCTGGCCACACTTCACGCACGGCGGCCAACGTCTCCAGCAGGAACCGGCTGCGGTTTTCAAAGCTGCCCCCGTATGCATCGGTACGCTGATTGGAATGTTCGGAGAAGAAACTCTGGCCCAAATACCCGTGCGCAAAATGCAGCTCGATCCATTCGAAACCCGCTTCGCGAGCCCGGCGTGCAGCATCAACGAAGTCCTGGCGAACGCGGGCGATGTCTTCCAGGGTCATTTCCCGGGGAACCTTCGGCAGGTTGGCGCCGTAGGCTATAGGGGAGGGGCCAATCGTGGTCCAGCCATTCGGGTTGCCATCAGCGATGTGATCATCGCCTTCCCAAGGACGGTTAGCGCTCGCCTTGCGTCCGGCATGGGCAATTTGAATCCCCGGTACGGAGCCGGCAGCTTTGATCGCTTTGACGGCGGGCACAAATGCCTGGGCATGGGCGTCGCTCCAGATGCCCGCGCATCCGGGCGTGATGCGTCCCTCAGGGGAGACGGCTGTTGCCTCAACAACGACCAGACCTGCGCCGCCTCGTGCCAGGCTTGCCAAGTGGACGAGGTGCCAGTCATTGACCATGCCGTCATCTGCCATGTACTGACACATCGGTGGAATGGCGATACGGTTTCTTAAGGTGACGTCCTTCAGAGTGAATGGCTCGAATAATGCTGACATCGGTTGGTTCCTCACAGGTTGATTCGCTTGTTCGATAGTAATCGAAATATGGCGCTCATTGAAACCCTTCGTTATCATCCGCTCATGCGAGCCTTCAAACATCCCCTCCCATCCGATTTCATCCTCGAGCGTTTGCTTTACGCCTTGAGCGACCCTGTACGCATGGAGATCGTTCGGTATCTCGCGGGGGTCAATGAAGCATCGTGCGGCGAGCTTGACGGCGGCCGCCCCAAATCCAGCATGTCCCATCACTTTCGGGTCTTGCGCGATGCCGGGCTGGTTCACACGCGAAATGTGGGGACGACCCACATGAACTCACTGCGCTCGGATGAGCTCAACATGCGCTTCCCTGGCTTACTGGAGTGCATCCTTCTCCAGGCCTGAATCCGCACCGGTTGAAACCGGCTGCCCTTGTTCCCTGACCAGAAAACGGGCGTGGCGCGATTTGTGGCGAGGGCTTTGTCCTTGTCCGGGGTTCCGTTTCGACGACATCCTTCTCTAGCCCCAGGCACCCGCGCATGGCGCCCGGGGGTACACCACCCGTGGTATCCAGCGGCGCATGTCGAAATCAGACATGAAAAAGGCGCTTTCAGGCTACTCCTGCAAAAGGAGAGGCGCGTAAGGTGGCGCATCATTTCATCGCCGTCCCTGTGATATGAGCGCTTTGGAAACGCAGAAGCGTTTGATGTGTAACGCTTTCAATAAGCGTCGCATCAAGAAATGATGATCGCCTGACCCTGGGTCAGTACGCCTAACGTCGATCACCAGAGAATAAAAATAAACAATGAATAGCCTGTGTTCTAAAGAATCGAATGGTCAGTTGGCGCAGGGCTTCAAGCCGCGTCACGTCACTATGCTGTCTATCGCGGGGATAATTGGTGCGGGTTTGTTTGTCGGGTCGGGTCATGCGATCGCTGCTGCCGGTCCGGCAGTGTTGCTGGCGTATCTGTTCTCTGGCCTTTTGGTCGTGCTGGTCATGCGGATGCTGGGTGAAATGGCGGTGGCCAACCCGGACACCGGTTCATTTTCGACCTACGCCGATCAAGCGATCGGGCGTTGGGCGGGTTTTACGATTGGCTGGCTCTACTGGTGGTTCTGGGTACTGGTGATTCCGATTGAGGCGCTTGCTGCTGGGCATGTGCTCAATCAGTGGTTTCCGCAGATCGATACCTGGCTGTTTGCACTGGTATCGATCGTTTTGCTGGTCATCACCAATCTGTTCAGTGTTTCCAAGTACGGCGAGTTCGAGTTCTGGTTCGCGATGGCCAAGGTCGTGGCGATCATCGGCTTTATCGGTCTTGGTTTTGCAGTCTTGATGGGGTGGATACCCGAGCGCGAAGCCAGCGGGTTAAGCCGGTTGATGGAGGAACATGGCGGGTTTGCGCCCAACGGCCTGTCAGCGGTGGTCGGGGCATTCATCACCATCATGTTCAGCTTCATCGGTACAGAAGCCGTCACCATTGCGGCCGCTGAATCCAGTAACCCGGCGCAAAACATTGCCAGAGCAACACGTTCAGTGATCTGGCGTATTGGCGTGTTCTACCTGTTGTCCATTTTTGTGGTCATTTCCGTGGTGCCGTGGAACGACCCGTTGCTGGCATCCGTGGGTTCTTACCAGCGGGCGCTGGAACTGATGAATATTCCTCACGCCAAGTTGCTGGTCGATGTTGTGGTGCTGATCGCGGTGGCCAGCTGCATGAACTCGTCCATCTACATTTCCTCGCGGATGTTGTTCTCGCTTGGCCGCAGGGGCGATGCGCCCAAGCCGTTGAAGGTGACGTCGTTGGCAGGCGTGCCAAGGGCTGCCGTGGTGGCGAGTACGGTGATCGGTGCGGGAGTGACCCTGTTCAGCTATTTCATGCCCGCAGGCTTGTTCCAGTTCCTGCTTGCGAGCTCTGGCGCCATCGCCTTGCTGGTCTACCTGGTGATCGCGGTGTCGCAGTTGCGCATGCGCAAGATCCTGCGTCGGCAAAAGGTCGAGCTGACTTTCCAGATGTGGTTGTTTCCCTGGCTCACCTGGTTGGTCATCGTCTTCATTTGCGCAGCGTTGGCAGTCATGATGGTGACCCCGGAGCATCGCACGGAGGTGTCTGCGACGATTGGCCTGGCACTGGTGATCTCTTTTATCGGTCTGGTGACTTCACGTCAGCACCGGCAATCCAAGAGCACGTTTTCCCTGGGGGATGCATAAGCAGGCCCCTTGTTTGCAAGGGTGACAGCGCATCAATGATGGCCGGGCAGCCTGCGCTGCCCGAGCCATATTTTTTTGTTTAAAGAGTGAATGCGAACGCATATCAAAAGCTAACGCAATGAAATACCATGCGCGCCAACTCGCGTTACTGGCACGTTTGCCTTCCCCTCTGGCTATTTCCTCAAGGTTTACTCGATGCGTCGTACTCTGGTTTCTATCTGTGTGCTTCAGGCGTTTTCTGCTCCCTCCTGGGCCGAGCAAGCTGCAACCGCTCCAAGCAGCCTTGAGTTGCAAGCGACCGACATTGTCGGCTCGTCTGAGTATGAAACGGCGCAGGGCCCAGTGACGGGCTACCGTGCCACGCGTTCTGCCAGCGCGACACGCACCGACACATCGATCCATGAAACGCCGCAGTCCATCAGCGTTGTGCCCCGGGATGTGGTGGAGGACATCGGGGCGACACGGCTTCAGGATGCGCTTGATTATGCCGGGGGCGCCGGACGGGCGAACAACTTTGGCGGCCAGGGGCTCACCACCTTCACCGTGCGCGGGTTTAGCACCGGCGAGTTCTATCGCAACGGTTTTCCGATCAATCGCGGTTACCCGAACATGCCTGATGCCAACACCATCGAGCGCCTGGAAGTGCTGCGTGGCCCGGCGACCACGCTCTACGGGCGAGGCGACCCCGGTGGTACCTTCAACGTCGTTTCCAAGCAACCGTTGGCGGAACGCACGGTGACACTGGGCAGCCAGCTCGACGATCAGGGGATGAAGCGCGGCACGCTGGATGCCTCGGGGCCGCTGGACGACGAGGGGCGTCTGGCTTATCGCCTGAACGTGGTGGGTGAGGGCGGTGAGTCTTTTCGCGATCATGTCGAAACCGAACGTTACGGTGTGACACCGGTGATTTCCTGGCAGGCCACTGACGATACCAAGGTGATCTTCGAGGGCGATTTCATGCGCAACAATCACCCGCTGGATCGCGGCCTGACACGTTATCCGAATCAAGTGGGCACGGCGTCCCGAGACACGTTCTTCGGTGAAAAAGACGCCGGTAAATTGCACAACGACAACAACATGGCACAACTGCGGTTCGAGCACTTCCTGAGTGATAACTGGACCTTGGGCGGTGGATTCCAGTGGCTCGATGGTTCGCTGAAAGGCAATGCCATTGAAGGCAACGGTATCGCTGCTGACGGGCGTACCCTGGGCCGCAATTTCAACTACCGCAAGCTGGAGTGGACGGACAAGGACACTCAATTGAACCTGACCGGGCATTTCTCAACGGGGGGCATCGACCACACGCTGTTGACCGGTATCGAATACGAGGATTACGACTACAAGTCGATCATCCAGCGTTCCAGCGGAGATGTCGGTGCTTACCCGATTGATATCTTCAACCCGGTGTATGGCCAGCCGCGGCCGGCGTTGACCCGCACGCCGACGCATGACAAGGAAAACCTCAAGACCTACGCGGCTTTCGTCCAGGATCAGGTGGCATTGACCGAGCGCTTGAAGGTTTTGGCAGGGGCGCGTTTTGAGCGCTTCGAGCATGATTACGACACCTTTGTGCCGGGTGGCAGAAGCTGGCAAGCGAGTGACAATGCAGTGACGCCGCGTCTCGGCGTGCTGTATGACCTGACCGATACCGTGGCGGTTTATGCCAACACCGCGCGTTCGTTCAAGCCCAACACCGGGGCCAGTCGTCAGGGGGGCGGGTTTGCGCCGGAAAAGGGCACCTCCTATGAGGCGGGCATCAAGTGGGAAGCTCTGGATCGCCAGTTGAATGTGGACGCGGCGATCTATCAGATTGAAAAACGCAACGTCCTCACCACCGACCCTGTGGATTCAACGTTCAGCGTGGCCGCTGGCGAAGTCCGCAGCCGTGGCTTTGATCTGAACGTGGCTGGTAATCTGACCCCGGAGTGGCGGGTGATAGGCGGCTATGCCTATGTCGACGCCGAGGTCACCAAAGACAGCGTCATCCGCTCGGGCACCCGGCTGATGAATATTCCGAAGAACAGCTTCAGCCTGCTCAATGTGTACGAATTCCAGGACGGTCATCTGCAAGGGCTGGGTCTGGGGATCGGCGGCAAGTATGTCGATAAGCGGGCGATCCAGACCTCCAATACGGCCTCTTCGATGGGCAGCTACACCGTCATGGACTTGCTCGGCTTCTACAAGGTCAACGATAAGGTCAGGCTGAACCTCGATGTGAAAAACCTCTTCGACCGCGATTATGAAGAGGGTGCCTTCGGCAATGTCTATGTCTACCCGGGTGAGCCACGAACCGTCCAGGTCGGTATCGCTTATACCTTGTAGAGCCCGATACGTGCCTGGATAGTGCCCGGGAGGAGGTCAGCCCGCGTGCGGATGTCGTGGATCCGCACACGGTCTGTTGGAACGCTTGGTGGTTTATCCGCGCTCGATCGCCAGGGCCACGCCCTGACCGCCACCGATACACAGCGTCGCGAGGCCTTTTTTCGCATCACGCTTGATCATCTCGTGCAGCAGCGACACCAGTACACGGCAGCCTGAGGCGCCGATCGGGTGGCCCAGCGCAATGGCACCGCCATTGACATTGACCTTGTTGGTATCCCATTCCAGTGCTTTGCCCACCGCCAGTGACTGGGCGGCGAAGGCCTCGTTGGCCTCGATCAGGTCAAGCTCGTCGAGGTGCCAGCCGGCTTTCGCCAGACAGCCGCGAGTCGCCGCTACCGGGCCGATGCCCATGATCGCGGGGTCAACGCCGGCGCTGGCGTAGGCCGCGATGCGTGCCAGCACGGGCAGGCCCAAAGCTTTGGCCTTGTCGGCGCTCATCAGCACGACCGCCGCAGCGCCGTCATTGATGGTCGAGGCATTGCCAGCGGTGACGCTGCCGTCTTTCTTGAAGGCAGGTTTAAGCTTGGCCAGAGATTCGGCCGTGTTGCCGGCACGCGGCTGTTCGTCGACCGCGAAGGACAGCGGATCACCCTTGCGCTGGGGAATCAGGATCGGCGTGATCTCGTCAGTGAAGCGCCCGGACTCGATGGCTGCACAGGCTTTGCGCTGGGAAGCGGCGGCGAAAGCATCCTGTTCTTCGCGGCTGAGCTGGTACTGGTCCACCAGGTTCTCGGCAGTGATGCCCATGTGGTAGTCGTTGAAGGCGTCGATCAGACCGTCATGGAGCAGGCTGTCGAGCATCTTGGCGTGCCCCATGCGCAAGCCGGTGCGCGCGGCGGGCAGAACGTACGGCGCAAGGCTCATGTTTTCCATGCCGCCGGCGATGATCACCTCGGCGTCCCCGCAACGAATGGCCTGAGCCGCGAGGTGCAGGGCCTTGAGGCCGGAGCCGCAGAGTTTGTTGAGGGTCAGCGCCGGTACCGAATGGGGCAGGCCGGCGCGAATCGAGGCCTGGCGTGCAGGGTTTTGCCCGCAGCCTGCCGTGAGTACCTGGCCGAGGATCACTTCATCGACCTGGTCACCGCGCAAACCGGTGCTGATCAGCAGTTGACGAATGACGGCAGCACCGAGCTCGGTTGCCGGAATATTGGCCAACGATCCCTGAAAACTGCCAATGGCGGTGCGTGTGGCGGCGACAATGACGACGTCTTGCATCAAATCTCTCCTTGTCTGGGGGCTTCAGGCGAATTGCATTTCCGGAACATGCTCCGGGACGATCAGCTTGCCGGCGGTTTTGCTGACGATTTCCTCAACGCTGACGCCCGGGGCGCGCTCCTTGAGGACGAATGCACCGTCGTGGATTTCCAGGTAGGCCAGGTCGGTCAGTACACGTTTGATGCAACCGGCACCGGTCAAGGGCAGGCTGCAGCGCGACAGCAATTTGGATTCGCCGTCTTTGGACGCATGGGTCATGGTGACAATGATGTTTTCTGCGCCCGCCACCAGGTCCATCGCGCCGCCCATGCCCTTGACCATTTTGCCGGGGATCATCCAGGAGGCGATGTTGCCCTGTACATCGACTTCAAAGGCGCCGAGCACGGTGAGGTCAATGTGGCCGCCGCGAATCATCGCGAACGACTCGGCCGAAGAGAAGATCGACGCCCCGGTGCGGGCGGTCACGGTTTGTTTACCGGCGTTGATCATGTCGGCGTCGACTTCATCGGCGCGGGGAAACGCCCCCATGCCGAGCAAGCCGTTTTCCGATTGCAGCATGACTTCCATGCCCTCGGGGATGTAGTTGGCGACCAGGGTCGGGATGCCGATACCGAGGTTCACGTAAAAGCCGTCTTGCATTTCACGGGCGACGCGCTGAGCCATTTGTTCGCGGGAAAGAGCCATTGTTATTCTCCGTGCTCGATTTTCAAGAGCTAAGGGCAGGGGATCAGGAGCGGACAGTGCGTTGCTCGATGCGTTTTTCGAAGGTGCCGCAAATGATCCGGTCGACGTAGATCCCAGGGGTGTGAATCTGCGTTGGATCCAGCTCGCCGGGCTCGACGATTTCTTCGACTTCAACCACCGTGATCTTGCCCGCGGTGGCGGCCAGCGGATTGAAGTTCTGCGCCGTGTGGCGGTAGATCACGTTGCCAAAGTGATCGGCTTTCCAGCCTTTGACGATGGCGAAGTCGCCGGTGATGGACTCTTCCATCAGGTAGGCGCGCCCTTTGAATTCGCGGGTTTCCTTGCCGTCGGCTACGGGCGTGCCGACGCCGGTGGCGGTGAAAAAGGCCGGGATACCGGCACCGCCGGCACGCATTTTCTCGGCGAGGGTGCCTTGGGGCGTCAGTTCGACTTCAATTTCTCCGCTCAGCAACTGCTTCTCGAACAGGGCATTTTCACCGACATAAGACGCGATGACTTTGCTGATCTGCCGGTCTTCGAGCAATACGCCAAGGCCGAAACCGTCGACGCCACAGTTGTTCGAGACCACGGTCAGGTCACGGATGCCTTGACGCTTGATTTCATTGATCAGGTTCTCAGGGATGCCGCACAGACCAAAGCCACCGGAGATGACGGTCATGCCATCTTTGAGACCGGCCAGGGCCTCCTCGTAGGACGCCACACGCTTGTCGAAACCTGCCATATGCACCTCTTGTTTTTAGGAGTCGGTGGTTAACCGTGTGCAGCGAGTGTCACGTCGCGTCATTGATTTGTTAAGTTGATTTTTAAGATCGATTAATAGATAAAACAAACCAATCAACCTCAAGGGCAACCCCATGACCGTGAAACAGATCCGCGCCTTTCTCGCCGTGGCCCAGTACCTCAGCTTTGCCACGGCCTGCGAACGCCTGCATTTGTCACAGTCGGCCTTGAGCCTGACCATCAAGGCGCTGGAGGAGGGGCTGGGCGGCCGCTTGTTCAGTCGCACCACGCGCAATGTGGCCCTGACACCGGAAGGCGAGTCGTTGCTACCCCTGGCGCGCCGGCTGATCGCTGACTGGGACAACGCCGAGGATGAATTGCGACAACTGTTCACCCTGCAGCGCGGGCGGGTGACCCTGGCCGCCATACCGTCGTACTCCTGCAACCTGCTGCCGCCGATCCTTAAAAGCTTTCGCATGCGTTACCCCAAGCTCAACGTCACGATTAATGACGTGATCAATGAGCAAGTGCTGGAGATGGTTCGCGATCGCCATGTGGAACTGGGCGTGGCCTTCGAGCCGATGTCAGGGTCGTCGCTGACCTTTACCCCCTTGTATCTCGACCGTTTCGTCGCCGTGGTGCCCAGGGATTCAGCGCTGGCCGGGCGTGGGGACATTGACTGGAAAACCCTGCTCGAACAGCCGTTCATTACGCTGCAACGACCGTCCGCCGTGCGCGTGATGCTTGAAGAGCATTTGCAGGCGCGGGACATGACCTTGCCGGTGGAGTTCGAAAGTCATCAACTGGCCACGGTCGGGCGTATGGTCGCCAGCGGGCTTGGGGTCAGCGCGGTACCGGCCCTGTGCGCCGAGCAAATGCAAGAACTGGGCGCGTGCTGTATCACCCTGCATGATCCGGTGGTGGAGCGGGCCATCGGGGTGCTGACCAAACCGGGTCATGAGTTGTCGGCGGCGGCCCAGGCGATGTTTGACAGCCTGTTGGTCACGGCGGCTGCATGGGATAGGGAGAGGGTGCCGGCGCTAGAAAAAGCAGGCGCTTCGGGTTAAGCCCGTCAGCCAGGCCAAAACGTCTCTGCAGGAGCGAGCGTGCCCGCTCCTGCAGGTTCAGCGAGTCATGCCGGGATCTTTATTGATTGACCGGCATTTGCGGACGCCGTTTCAGGCGACGCTTGATAAACACGGCAACGAAAATCACCACCAGCCCCAGCACACAGAAGAACACTGTGTTGAACCAGGGGAACGGCTCGGTGCGGCTATTGGTGGCTTCGATCGCGGTAATGTTCGGGAATACCGAGAAAATCTTGATGCGCCATCCGTAGTAACGAACGAGTGCCAACTGCTGGGAATCGCGGGAATACCCTTGGGCCTTGGCCTGGATATCGGCAGAGTCAAACTTGAAGTACCAAGGGAAAGACCAGCCCGTGTCCTCGTTGCGGTAAACCATGACCTCTTTGGTGACCGGGTCTTCGGTGTTGATGAAGTACACATCCCGGGTCGGGCCGTCGGCAGGGTTCTCGGCATTGATAACGCCATCGTGATCGACCCGTTTGACCTCAACGCCCGTCACCAGCACCACATCGTGTTGAGGGAGAAAGTAAAACAGCCCAAGCGCTACAGCGCCCACTGCAAGCAAGGCCACACCCAGAATGACGCCCTTGAGCCACTTCATGAAAACACCACGCACATATCGAAAATTCCTGACTGATGTCGATTGAACTCATGACGCTGCAAGGGTTGCTTGACCAGTCTTTCAGCCTCTGGTCAGGCCGCCGTTGAGCGTGAAGGATTCGCTGATTTTAAAACCTGAAAATCACGGCGGAACTTATCGCAGCCAACGCCAGGGACTACAAGTTCCGTATACGCGGCCTACATGATTTGTAGCAGTTTAGTGCTAAACGCCCTGAAACGCATGGCTGGCCGCGCGTGTGCCCGATGCACATTTATAACGCACGGCGGCGGACGCTGCGCACCAGTCAGAGGCGAGAGAGGGGCTGGATTCTGTTCACGTTACGCTGACGCTAAACCCGCGGGCACCGTTGAACCCTGCCCGGAGCACCGTTTTGTCCAAGAGCTGAGCCGCTGGGTGATGGCCTGGCACAAAGGCTGCATAGTCTCAGTCAGGTCCACCTGAAACTCATTCGAGTGGACAGCCCCCTCGGTCAACGACGATCGAATGGCCGCACAGGCCGTGGGCACTACCGGTGGATCAGGCAGAGACGTCTGGTGTTATCACCGCAAAAGAACAGGCAAAGACGCCTGGAGCCGAAAGGTTCCAGGCGTTTTTTTTTGCTTTATGAACCGTGATGGCTGGGATGGGTGCTGCTTATGAACTCCAATGTTGCCGCGTTGAATACCTTGCAAACACTGATCGTGATTGGCAATGGCATGGTCGGACACCATTGCGTCGAACAGTTGATCGAGCGCGGTGCGCTGGATCGCTATCGGTTGCACGTCTTCAGTGAGGAGCCGATGCGCGCCTATGACCGCGTGCATCTTTCCGAGTATTTTTCGGGGCGCGATGCCGAGTCGCTGGCGCTGTCTGATGCGTCGCTCTACCAGACACCCGGTGTCACGCTGCATTTGGGGGTGCCGGTACTGGAAATCGACCGCGTGGGTCGTCAGGTGATCACTGCGCAGGGCCGCGTCGCATACGACAAATTGGTCCTGGCCACCGGGTCCTTCCCGTTCGTGCCGCCAATCGAAGGGGCCGAGGGCAACTCGCGTCTGGTGTATCGCACCCTGGAAGACCTCGACGCCATTCGTGGCGCAGCGCTCAATGCGCGGCGCGGTGTGGTGGTCGGGGGTGGCCTGTTGGGGCTGGAGGCCGCCAATGCCTTGAAAAGCCTGGGCCTTGAAGCTCATGTCGTGGAGTTTGCCCCGCGCCTGATGCCCGTGCAGCTGGACGACCTGGGGGGCCTTGCGTTGAAGTCGCAAATCGAAAGGCTGGGCGTCGGTGTGCACCTGTCCTGCGCCACGCAATCGATCAGTGCAGGGGAGGATTACCGCTATCGGATGAATTTTGCCAATGAGGCGTTCCTTGAAACCGACCTGATCGTGTTCTCGGCCGGTATCCGGGCTCAGGATGCGCTGGCTCGCCATTGCGCGCTGGAGATCGGCCCTCGCGGCGGTGTGGTGGTTGATGATCAGTGCCTGAGCAGCGACCCGGATATTTATGCCATTGGCGAGTGCGCCTCGTGGAAGGGCAGCCTGTTTGGTCTGGTCGCGCCGGGGTATCAGATGGCTCGTGGTGTGGCCGCACAGTTGTGCGACGAAACCGCCGAGCCGTTCATGGGCGCGGACATGTCGACCAAGCTCAAACTGCTGGGGGTCGATGTCGGTTCTATCGGTGATGCGCATGCCCTGACACCCGGCGCGCGCAGCTACCAGTTCATTGACGAAGCGAGCGCCAGTTACCGACGGTTGGTGGTGGACGGCAGCGGCAAGCACGTCCTGGGGGCGGTGCTGGTCGGCGACAACAGTTATTACGACACGTTGTTGCAGTACATGCAGAACGCCATTGCGCTGCCGTCCGAGCCGGCCAGCCTGATTCTGCCGTCATCCGAAGGGGCTCCGACCCTGGGTCCAGGGGCGTTGCCCGAGGCCGCGACGGTCTGCTCATGTCATAACGTGACCAAGGGCGCGATCTGCTCGGCCATCGACGGTGGTTGCACCGACCTCGGCCTGCTCAAGTCGCAGACCAAGGCCTGCACCGGTTGCGGCGGTTGTGCCGGCCTGCTCAAGCAAGTCTTCGAGCATGAACTGGTTGCCCGCGGCGTCAGTGTCGACAAGAGCCTGTGCGAACACTTTGCCTATACCCGACAGGAACTGTACGGGCTGGTACGGGTGGAAGGCGTGATCACGTTCGAAGAACTGTTGGCCAGACACGGTCGCGGCCACACCGGTTGCGATATCTGCAAGCCGGCCGTGGGTTCGATCCTCGCTTCGTGCTGGAATCAGCCAATCATGGACGCCTCGCTGGTGCCGCTGCAGGACACCAACGATACGTTCATGGCCAACATGCAGAAAAACGGGACCTACTCAGTGGTGCCCCGCATCCCCGGCGGTGAAATCACGGCTGACAAACTGATTGCGATCGGGGTGGTGGCGAAGAAATACGACCTCTACACCAAAATCACCGGGGGGCAGCGAATTGACCTGTTCGGCGCTCAGTTGCATGAGCTGCCCGACATTTGGGGCGAGCTGATAGCGGCCGGTTTTGAAACAGGACACGCATACGGCAAATCGACCCGGACGGTGAAGTCCTGTGTCGGCAGCACCTGGTGCCGGTATGGCGTACAGGACAGCGTGAAAATGGCCTTGCTCATCGAGGACCGCTACAAGGGGCTGCGTGCGCCGCACAAGCTCAAGTTCGCCGTGTCCGGTTGCACCCGCGAATGCGCCGAGGCGCAAAGCAAGGACGTGGGCGTGATCGCCACCGAGAAGGGCTGGAACCTCTACATCGCCGGTAACGGCGGCATGCGCCCGCGTCATGCCGAGCTGTTCGCCACCGACCTGGACGATGAAACCCTGATCCGTTACATCGACCGTTTCCTGATGTTCTACATCCGCACCGCCGACAAGTTGCAGCGCACCTCGGTCTGGCGTGAAAGCCTGGAGGGTGGCCTGGAATACCTCAAGGATGTGGTCATCAGCGACAGCCTCGGGTTGGCCGATGAACTCGAATCGCAGATGCAACTGGTGGTCAACCGCTACGAGTGTGAATGGGCCAACGCGCTCAAAGACCCGGAAAAGCTCAAGCGCTTCCGTACCTTCGTCAACGACAAGCGTCCGGATCCGGACATCCACTTCGTTCAGGAACGCGGCCAACGGCGCCCGATCATGGCAGCAGAACTTCATCTTATCCCGGTCATCGAGGAGGTCACCCAATGAACCCGTCCAGTACCCAACGCAGCGACGTCCTGGCAAACACCGATGCCTGGCGCGTGGTGTGCGAGCAGCAGGATCTGGTGTGCAACTCCGGCGTGGTGGTGTGGCACGACGGCGCACAAGTGGCGCTGTTCTATCTCCCGGGGGCCGAGGGCAAGACCCTGTATGCGATCGACAATCATGACCCGCAATCCGGAGCCAATGTCATCGGTCGCGGGCTGGTGGGCAGTATCAAGGGCGATCTGGTGGTGGCTTCGCCGATCTACAAACAGCATTTCCGTCTTGAAAACGGCACTTGTCTGGAGTATCCGCGACAACGACTGCGGGTATGGCCTGTGCGCCTGCGTGAGGGGATGGTGGAAGTCGGTCGAGGTTGATTATGATCCTTTGGGACACATCGCCATGTACGCATTGACGGGTTCCAGGAGACGGTTATGAAAACAGCTGCACAGTTGCTCAAGCTAAAAGACCTGCAAAACCAGCAGGTGCATAGCATCGCGCCAGATGCCATGGTGATGGAGGCCCTGAAGATCATGGCCGACAAGAACGTAGGTGCGCTGGCGGTGATTGAAAACGCGCAGGTCATAGGTGTCATCAGCGAGCGTGACTATGCACGCAAGGTCGTCTTGCAGGGGCGCTCTTCAGTGGGAACACCGGTCAGGGCCATCATGAGTTCGCCGGTGGTGACTGCCGACAGCCAGCAGAGCGTCGAGCGTTGCATGGAGGTCATGACTAACAGTCATTTGCGCCACTTGCCTGTGGTGCAAGACGGCAAGCTGATTGGTCTGCTGTCGATTGGCGACCTGGTCAAGGAAGCCCTCGTCGAGCAGGCCCAATTGATTCGCCAGCTTGAGCATTACATTCGCGGGGACTGAGGCGGGCAGGTCAAGGCAAGGCGGCGTCGATCAGTTCGATCCAGTGCCGCACTGGGGTGCGGCCCGCACCGTCGAGGTGGGACTGGCAGCCGATATTGGCCGTGACAATGACGTCGGGCTGGCCGCTTTCCAGGGCGTTGAGCTTGTTGTCGCGCAGTTGTCGGGACAGCTCGGGCTGGGTCAGTGAATAGGTGCCCGCCGAGCCACAACACAGATGACTGTCGGGTACGGGCGTGAGGCTGAAGCCCAGGCGGGTCAGGACCGTCTCGACGGTTCCTCCGAGCTTTTGCGCATGCTGCAAGGTGCAGGGGCAATGGAAGGCCAGGCGTTGGTCGCTGTGCACACCGAGCTGTTCCAGCGGCTCGTCACGCAGGATCTCCACCAGGTCCCTGGCCAGGGCGCTGACCTTGCGCGCTTTTTCGGCATAGGCCGGGTCAGCGCTGAGCAGGTGCCCGTACTCTTTGATGAACGCACCGCAACCGCTGGCGGTTTGCACGATCGCTACGGCCCCGTTTTCAAGGCTCGGCCACCAGGCGTCGATGTTGCGTCGGGCGCGATCGAGGCCGGCAGCCTGGGCGTCGAGGTGATAATCCACGGCACCGCAGCAACCGGCCTCGCGGGCCGCGGTTACGCTGATTCCCAGGCGATCCAGGACGCGAGCCGCCGCCGCGTTGGTATTGGGTGACAGGCTCGGCTGCACGCAGCCTTCGAGCATCAGCACCTGGCGTTCATGGCGGGTGACGGGGCGCGGCCTGGCAGGCTCGATCCGTCGCGGCAGCTTGGCCTGCAAGGGGGCGGGCAGCAGCGCGCGCAATGCCTGGCCGCTGTTGAGCAGTGCTTTGAAGCGCCCCGGGTTGGGCACAACGTTGCGCAACCCTTCGCGCAACAGGCGTTGCCCGGCAGGGCGCGGCACGGCGGCGTCGACCACGGCGCGGCCGATGTCCAGCAAGTTATGGTAGTCGACGCCCGAGGGGCAGGTGGTTTCGCAGTTGCGGCAGGACAGGCAGCGATCCAGGTGTTGCTGGGTCTTTTGCGTGACTTCGTTGCCTTCCAGCACCTGTTTGATCAGGTAGATGCGCCCGCGTGGGCCATCCAGTTCATCGCCAAGCAGTTGATAGGTCGGGCAGGTGGCATTGCAGAAGCCGCAATGCACACAGCTGCGCAGGATGCTTTCGGCTTCTTCGGCCCGCGGCAGTTGGCGGGCGTGTTCGCTCAAGGTGGTCTGCATGGGTCAAAGCTCCGGGTACAGGCGGCCGGGGTTGAAGATGCCCCGGGGGTCGAGCTGCTGCTTCAGGCTGCGGTGGTAGCGCAGCAGTGTCTCTGGCAGCGGCTGAAACGGGCTGTCGCACAGGCCATGGCTGTAGCAGGTCACATGCCCGCCGACCTCATTGACGATTGCGCGGATCAACGACGCATCGGCGTCGGATTTGAGCCAGCGTTGCGCGCCGCCCCAATCGATCAGTTGCCTGCCGGGCAGGGACAGGCCTGGGGTGTTGTTGGGCACGGACACACGCCAGATCGGTTGGTCCTCATCGAAAAACCGCAAGCGCTGCTCGTTGAGGTCTGTCCAGTACGAAGCTTCCAGCCGCTCTCCACCCAGCCGGTCATGGGCAGCTGCCACTGAGCCTTCGCCGCCCTCAAGCCGCAGGTGCAGACGCTCACCGTCATGGCAGGCGGCGCTGATCGGCAGCGGTTGCTGACCCCATTGCGCCAACCGCAGCAAGGCCCGGTCGCTGTCCATCTCCAGGCTGATGCTCAGGCATTGCCGGGGCTTGGGCAGCACCTTGAGCGATACCTCGGTGATCACCCCGAGGGCACCGTAGCTGCCGGCCATCAGGCGCGACAGGTCATAGCCGGCGACGTTTTTCATGACTTCGCCGCCGAAGCGCAAATGCTTGCCATGGCCGGTGATCACCCGGGTGCCGAGCACGAAGTCCCGGACCGAACCGGCCCACGGGCGGCGTGGTCCCGACAGCCCGCTGGCGATCATGCCGCCTACCGTGGCGTCGTCGCCGAAGGACGGCGGCTCGCAGGGCAGCATTTGTTGCGCCTGGTCCAGTGCCTCGGCCAGCTCGGACAGGGGCGTGCCGCAGCGGGCGGTGATCACCAGTTCAGTCGGGTCGTAGCTGACGATGCCCCGGTGCGAGCGGGTGTCGAGCACTTCGCCGGCGACAATGCGCCCCAGGAAGACCTTGCTGTTGGAGCCCTGGATGCGCAGCGGCGTGGCGTTTTGCAGTGCCTGGCTGACTTGCTCCAGCAGTGCTGCGCTGTCATCCCTATCGTGTTCACTGCGCATCAGAAACGCTCCAGCTCAGGGAAGGGCATCTGCCCCAGATGAACGTGCATGGCGCCGAATTCGGCGCAGCGGTGCAGCGTCGGAATATTCTTGCCGGGGTTGAGCAGACCGCTCGGATCGAAGGCGGCCTTCACCGCATGGAACAGGGTCAGCTCATCGCTGTTGAACTGGGCACACATCTGATTGATCTTCTCGCGGCCCACACCGTGCTCACCGGTAATACTGCCGCCGACCTTCACGCACAATTCAAGGATCTTGCCGCCCAGGGCCTCGGCGCGGTCGAGCTCGCCCGGTTGATTGGCATCGAACAGAATCAGCGGGTGCATGTTGCCGTCGCCGGCGTGAAAAACGTTGGCCACCCGCAAGTCGTACTCGGTCGACAACGCCGAGATGGCGTGCAGCACCCCGGGCAGTTCGCGGCGCGGGATCGTCCCGTCCATGCAGTAGTAATCCGGCGAAAGACGGCCCACCGCCGGAAAGGCATTCTTGCGCCCGGCCCAGAAGCGCACCCGTTCGGCTTCATCTCTGGCCTGGCGTACTTCGGTGGCCCCGGCCTGCTCCAGAACCTGGCGCACGCGGTTGCAGTCATCGTGGACGTCGGCTTCAACGCCATCGAGTTCGCAGAGCAGAATCGCCTGGGCATCCACCGGGTACCCGGCATGGATAAAGTCCTCGGCGGCGCGGATGGCCAGGTTGTCCATCATTTCCAGGCCGCCCGGGATGATGCCGGCGGCAATGATGTCGCCCACGGCGCGCCCGGCCTTTTCAACGCAATCGAAGGCGGCCAGCAGCACTTTGGCGGTTTGTGGCTTGGGCAGCAGCTTGACCGTGACTTCGGTAATGACTCCGAGCATGCCTTCGGAGCCGGTGAACAAGGCCAGCAGATCGAAGCCGGGGGAGTCGAGGCTGTTCGAACCCAGGCTCAGGTGCTCGCCTTCAACGGTGAGGATGTCGACCTTGAGCAGATTGTGCACGGTCAGCCCGTATTTCAGGCAATGCACGCCCCCGGCATTTTCGGCCACGTTGCCGCCGATGGAGCAGGCAATCTGTGACGAAGGGTCGGGGGCGTAATACAGACCGAACGGTGCTGCCGCCTGGGAGATCGCCAGATTACGCACCCCCGGCTGGACCCGTGCGGTACGGGCGTCGGGATCGATATGGAGGATGTGGTTGAAGCGCGCCATGACCAGCAGGACGCCTTTTTCCAGGGGCAATGCTCCGCCGGACAAACCGGTACCGGCACCGCGGGCGACCACCGGGACCTGCAGCTCATGGCAAATTTGCAGTATTCCTTGTACTTCGTCGAGGTGACGTGGCAGCACCACCAGCATGGGCGTCGTACGGTAGGCGGAAAGTCCGTCGCACTCGTACGGCTTGAGTTCTTCACGCTGATGCAGAACTTCCAGGTCCGGCCATCGTGCTTGCAGCGTCTGAAGGAGGACGTGCCTGTCGACATCAGGCAACACACCGTCGACGCGTTCATCGTAGAGGATGTTCATAGGCGGTTCACGGCACTCGATTGTCTTTATTAGAGGTCAGCTATCCGGATATCGCTCGTTGCAGATTGGCCGGGGAACGCTCTGCTGTCTATGCGCAGCCGGGCTGGTCGAACCAGTTCTTTATGTTCAGTTTTTCTTTGTTTATAAAAAAAACCTTGTAAAGCATCAGCTTGGCGCTGCGTTTGAATGGGGCTGATTTTTATCGTGCTGCTGGTCATACCAGCTGTGGGGGCGATGGTCGACACGGGGCGAGGCGCTCTGTCGCGGTGTGTCAGGTGTGACGCAGCTGTCGCGCCGGATGCGACACCTGTCGCACGCTGACGCAGTCTCGGGTTTTGGCTGCAAGCCACGTATCACAAGGGCTGCAGCGGGTATTTAAGCACTGGCATGGGGTTTGCTCCGTTCCAGTGGCGAGCGCAATGGCTTCGCTACTAATAAGAATCAGGAGTCTCCCATGTCACAGATTGGCCTTGCCGTGCCTCTGGTTTCCCGGACCGCGCCCCTGGGCGTCCCCCTTAAAGCTCTATGGGTCGCATTGGCCCTCACCCTGAGCAGTGCGCCGGCCTGGGCGCAGGACATGCCGGCCAACGTCGATGGTCAGCGCATCATTGCCGCCGATAAAGAGCCCGGTAACTGGATGAGTACCGGTCGCACCTACGACGAACAGCGTTATAGCCCGCTGAAGAACATCAGCGACCAGAACGTCGATCAGCTCGGGCTGGCATGGAGCTACAAGCTCGACCTGGACCGCGGCGTTGAAGCCACGCCCATCGTGGTCGACGGCGTCATGTACACCACCGGGCCCTTTTCGGTGGTCTACGCGCTGGACGCGCGTGACGGCACTTTGATCTGGAAATATGACCCCCAGTCTGACCGCAATCGTGCGGGCGAGGCCTGCTGCGATGCGGTGAACCGTGGTGTGGCGGTGTGGAAGGGCAAGGTGTATGTCGGGGTCCTGGACGGCCGCCTGGAAGCCATTGATGCCAAGACCGGCCAGCGTGTCTGGTCGGTGGACACCCGGTCCGACCACACACGCAGCTACACCATCACCGGCGCGCCGCGGGTGGTCAACGGCAAGGTGGTGATCGGCAACGGCGGCGCCGAGTTTGGTGTGCGCGGTTATGTGACGGCCTATGACGCTGAAACCGGCAAGCAGGCCTGGCGCTTCTACACGGTGCCGGGCGACCCCAAGCTGCCACCTGAAAACAAGGCCATGGCCATTGCCGCCAAGACCTGGCACGGCGATGCGTTCGTCGAGCAGGGCGGTGGCGGCACCGCCTGGGACTCCTTCGCCTTCGACCCGGACTTGAACCTGCTGTACATCGGCGTGGGCAACGGCTCGATGTGGGATCCGAAGTGGCGTAGCCAGGCCAAGGGCGACAACCTGTTCTTGTCCTCGATTGTCGCGGTCAATGCCGACACGGGTGAATACGTCTGGCACTACCAGACCACACCGGGCGATGCCTGGGACTACACCGCCACCCAGCACATGATCCTCGCCGAGCTGCCGATTGACGGCAAGCCACGCAAGGTGCTGATGCAGGCGCCGAAGAACGGTTTCTTCTACGTGATCGACCGGGCCACGGGCGAGTTGCTGTCGGCCAAGGGCATCGTGCCGCAGAGCTGGACCAAAGGCATGGACATGAAAACCGGGCGGCCGATCGTGGATGACGAAAACGCCGCCTACTGGAAGGACGGCAAGCGCAAGTTGGTCACCCCGGCGTTCTGGGGCGCCCACGACTGGCAGCCGATGTCTTACAACCCGAATACCGGGCTGGTGTATATCCCGGCGCACATCATGTCGGCCTATTACGAACACATTCCCGAGGCACCGAAGCGCAACCCGTTCAAGAGCATGTACCAACTGGGCGTGCGCACCGGGATGATGCCTGAGCATGCAGAAGGGCTGCTGGAAATGGCCAAAGGCTGGACGGGCAAGCTGATTGCCTGGGACCCGGTCAAGCAGCAACCCGCCTGGGAAGTGCCCTACGTCACTATTTTCAACGGTGGCACGCTGAGCACGGCCGGCAACCTGGTGTTTGAAGGCAGTGCCGACGGCCGGGTCATCGCTTATGCGGCGGACACTGGCAAGAAACTCTGGGAGCAACCGGCGGCCAGCGGTGTCATGGCTGCACCGATCACCTACAGCGTCGACGGCGAGCAATACGTCACCTTCATGGCAGGCTGGGGCGGGGCCTTTTCGACCTTTGCCGGCGCCTTGTCGCAGCGGGCGGGGGTACAGCCTTTTTCTCAGGTGCTGACCTACAAACTGGGGGGGACCGCCCCGCTTAACGAGCCGGCACCGCCTGCCGATACTCCGAAACCCCCACCGCTGAGCGCTGACACCGCCGCAGTGGAAGCCGGTGCGAAGCTTTATGACGGCTACTGCTCGCAGTGTCACGGGATCCATGCCGTTAGCGGTGGTGTGCTGCCGGACCTGCGCAAACTCACGGAAGAAAAACACCAGATGTTCCTCGGCATTCTCTATGGCGGCCGGGTGCCCGATGGCATGCCGTCGTTTGCCGACGCCTTCACCCCGGAGCAGGTGGATCAGGTCCATCAATACCTGATCAAACGTAGCCACGACCTGCAGCAGGAAGGCGGCGTCTGGAAAACTTTCAGCGCCCAGCAATAGCCCGCAAAGCAGAGGTCCGGCTGGCCTCTGCCTTTTTTTCGACACTGTCTGCGAGAGAACACACATGACCGAGCTGATCGATTACCAGAACTTCATTGCCAACGCTTTTGTTGCCAGCGAGCAGCACATTGAGGTGCGCAACCCGGCCAATGCCCGGTTGCTGGCCCGTGTGCCCCAGGCCAGCGAAGAACAGGTCGAAGCGGCCATCACCGCCGCGCGCCGGGCGCAAAAGGGCTGGGCGGCGCGCCCGGCCATCGAGCGTGCCGGTTACCTGCGCAAGATCGCCACCAAGGTCCGTGACAACGCCGAACGCCTTGCGCATATCATCACCGCCGAGCAAGGTAAGGTGCTGAGTCTGGCGCGGGTGGAGGTGAACTTCACCGCCGATTACCTGGACTACATGGCCGAATGGGCTCGCCGTCTTGAAGGGGAAGTACTGACCAGCGACCGGGCCGGCGAGAGTATCTTCCTGCTGCGCAAACCGCTGGGGGTGGTCGCCGGCATCCTGCCGTGGAACTTCCCGTTTTTCCTGATCGCCCGCAAGATGGCGCCGGCACTGATCACCGGCAACACCATTGTGATCAAGCCCAGCGAAGAAACCCCGATCAACTGTTTCGAGTTCGCCCGCCTAGTGGCCGAAACCGATCTGCCGACCGGGGTGTTCAACGTTGTCAGCGGCACGGGGGCAACGGTCGGACACACGCTGACGAGCCATGCCGGTATCGATTTGATCAGCTTCACCGGCAGCGTGGGCACCGGTTCCCGGATCATGGCGGCCGCAGCCCCGAACATCACCAAACTCAACCTGGAACTGGGTGGCAAGGCCCCGGCCATCGTGCTGGCGGACGCGGACCTGGAACTGGCGGTCAAGGCGATCACGGCTTCCCGGGTCATCAATACCGGGCAAGTGTGCAACTGCGCAGAGCGGGTGTATGTCGAGCGCAAGGTGGCCGAGCCGTTTATCGAGCGCATTGCTGCGTCGATGGCGGCGACCCGTTATGGCGATCCGTTGGCCGAGGCCGATCTGGACATGGGGCCGCTGATCAACCAGGCCGCGCTGGATAAAGTGGAGCAGATGGTCAAGACCGCCAGCGCCCGGGGTGCTCAAGTGGTGACGGGCGGGGCGGTGGCCGACAAGGGGCAGGGGTTCCACTATCAACCTACGGTATTGGCCGGGTGTGACAGCAACATGGCGATCATGCGCGAAGAAATATTTGGTCCGGTGCTGCCGATCCAGATTGTCGACGACCTGGAGGAAGCCATCGCCCTGGCCAACGACAGCGAGTACGGCCTGACCTCATCGATCTATACCCGCAGCCTGAGCGCGGCCATGCGCGCCAGTAATGGCCTGGACTTCGGTGAAACCTATATCAACCGCGAGAACTTCGAGGCGATGCAGGGTTTCCATGCGGGGACGCGCAAGTCCGGCATCGGTGGGGCTGACGGCAAACACGGCTTGTACGAATACACCCACACGCATGTGGTGTACATCCAGATTTGAGGGATGGCCTGAGGTAAAAAAATGCCGGCTCCCATCATGGGCGCCGGCATTTTTCATGGGCGAAGGTGTGTGTCAGGGTTGGTCGTTGGGCGGGATAACGCCCTGTTTTTTCATCTTGCGGTACAGGGTTGAGCGCGAGATACCGAGGTCCGTTGCGGCGGCGCTGATGTTCCAGCGATGCCGATGCAGCGTCGCATGCAATCGCCGGGCTTCGTCGTCGCCCAGTTGCGCGCTCAGGCTGCCGGGCAATGACCGGTCGCGGGAGGGCAACAAAGAAGGGTGGGGCGCCAGCACCTCTGCGGGCAGGCAGTCGAGGTCAATGATCCCGTCTTCGGCCAGGGCCACGGCATACCGCAGGCTGTTCAGCAGTTGACGGATATTGCCGGGCCACGGGTGATCCAGCAGGTACTGGCGCGCCTCGGGGGCCAGTCGCAGGCCTTGGGCATCTTGTTGAGCGGCGAGCAGGCGGTCGATCAACTCGGCGCGGTCACTGCGTTCACGCAAGGGCGGGAGCGTCAGGTTCATGCCTGCCAGGCGGTAGAACAGGTCTTCGCGAAAGAGTTTCTCGCGGACCATGGTGTGCAGGTCCTGGTGGGTCGCGGCGACCACCTGAACATCCAGAGTGACGGGCACCTCGGCGCCCAGGGGTGACATTTCACGCTCCGCCAGCACCCGCAGCAGACGGGTCTGCAGGTGGGCCGGCATGTCGCCGATTTCGTCGAGAAACAAGGTGCCGCCGTTTGCCAGCTCCAGTTTGCCTTTCATGCCTTTCTTGCTGGCGCCGGTGAAGCTGCCTGCGCGGTAGCCGAAGAGTTCGCTTTCGATCAGCGTTTCGGGGATCGCCGCGCAGTTCAAGGCAATAAAGGGCGCATCGCGCCGGCTGCTGGCATGGTGAATGGCACGGGCGAAGGCTTCCTTGCCGGTGCCGGTCTCGCCGGTGATGAGTATCGCAATGCCTTTGTCGATCACCTTGCGCACGTGGCGCACGCTCTGTTGCAGCCGGACGTCCGCGCCGGCGAGTTGTTGCAGATCCGGGTGGGCAAGGGGGGCCGGCCGTGCCACCGCGGGTGGGGGCTGACGGTGCTGTTCGGAGGGAATCCGCAGGCCGACGTCCAGCAAGGCTTCGTCATGCAGAGCACGCAGTCGTACGCCTCGCGCGCCGCCCTGAGTGAGCCGGAGCAACTCACTCACCGTGACCGGCAGCAGGCTCTCGATGGGCTGTCCTACCAGTGTTTGCCGGGCCGCGTGGTTCATGGCAACAAACGCGGCGCGGTTGGCGCCGATGACACGTCCGCCCTCATCCAGTGCGAGCAGTTGCTCATTGGCCAGGTCGGCGATGTCATCGATGGGCTTGAGGGACAGCGTCAGACGATCGCGGTAGCTCTGGCGAAAATGCGCGTTCTCGATCAGCCGGGCGTAGAGGATGACCAGTTGCAGCGTCAGGTACTGGCTTTCCCGGGGGCCATCGCTGTTCAGGCAGGTGGCATTCAGGCAGCCGCGCAGCAGACCCTGGGCATTAAAGATCGGCGCCACCGAGCAGCTCAGGCGGAAATTGGACGTCAGGAAGTGTTCTTCGCGGTGGATGATCAGCGGCTGAGCCGCCGCCAGGGTGGTGCCGATGCCGTTGGTGCCGACCAGCGATTCGTCCCAGCGGGCGCCGATCACCAGCCCTGAGCGGGTGTAGTCATCGGGCTGGCTGGGCAGTCGAGAGTCGAGGGTAATACCGTGCTCGTCACTGAGCAGCACGGCGAAACCGGCTGGCGCCACGCGCTTGGTCAAGCCGCTGACGCCCTGGCTGGCGATGGCGAGGTAGTGTTGATGTTGCTGCTGATGACGGCGGATATTCTCGGCGCTGAGGATGTTCTCGCGGCTGGCGGCGCCAGGATCGAGGCGATGCTCTACAACGCTGCGGTACCAGGACTGGGCGATGACCCCGTCCGGGCTGATGCCGCGTCCGGAAAAATGGTCGTTGACGAATGCCGCGAGCTCGCCGGGTGTGGTCTGTGCGCTGGGCCGGGTCATGGAGTGCTCCCATCAGACGTGAAACCCGCGAACGGCATTCACGGCGATCTTGTTGTTATTGAGGGTCAGCCGGGGCTGCCAGTTGACTACCATAAACGCTGGCGTGCGTGATGTAAAAAGCCTCCCACGACTTGCATCGAGGGAGGCCGGGGCAGCGGGCAGGACGGGACTAGGGCATGCCCAGCCAGGTAGGCAACGCCAGGGAGATGAAGGGGACGTACGTCACCAGGAGCAGGAACAGCAGCAGGATGGACAGCCACGGCAGAGCGGCACGGATGGTCTGACCCAAAGTCAGCCCGGTCACGGCGGAGGTAACGAACAGGTTCAGGCCCACCGGCGGATGTACCAGGCCAATCTCCATGTTGACCACCATGACGATGCCCAGGTGGATCGGATCAATGCCCAGCTTCATGGCGATCGGGAAGAAGATCGGCGCCAGGATCAGGATGATCGCCGAGGGCTCCATGAAGCTGCCGGCAATCAGCAGGACGATATTGACCATGATCAGGAAGCCGAGGGGTGTCAGGCCCTCCGAGAGCACCCAGTTGGTAATTTGCTGAGGGATCTGCTCAGTGGTCAGGACATGGGCGAACAGCATCGCGTTGGCGATGATGAACAGCAGCATGATCGTCAGCCTGCCTGATTCGAGCAGGACTTTAGGGCACTCCTTGAGGCTCATGTCCTTGTAAACGAACAAGGCAATGAACGCCGAGTACACCGCGGCCACCGCCGCCGCTTCAGTCGGGGTGAACAGGCCGCTGTAGATCCCGCCGAGGATAATCACCAGCAACAGCAGGCCCCAGAAGGCACGCTGGGCGGTGTGCAACCACTCGCGGAATGTCGCGCGCGGCTGGGCCGGCAGGTTCTTGACCCGGGCGACGATGTAAATCACCACCATCAGGATCACACCCAGCAACAGGCCGGGTATGACACCGGCCATGAACAGCTTGCCCACGGATGTCTCGGTCGCCGCCGAATACACCACCATCACGATCGAAGGTGGAATCAGGATGCCCAGGGTGCCGGCGTTACAGATGATGCCCGCGCCGAACTCCTTCGGATAACCGGAGCGCACCATGCCTGCAACGGCAATCGAACCCACAGCGGCTACGGTCGCCGGTGACGAGCCCGACAGCGCTGCGAACAGCATGCACGCCAGCACCGCTGCAATGGCCAGACCGCCACGGATATGGCCGACGCAGGCGTTGGCAAAGTCGATCAGGCGCTGGGCCACGCCCCCGGTGGTCATGAAGGCGCCAGACAGCAGGAAGAACGGGATGGCCAGGAAGGTATAGCTGTCAGAGGTCTCGAACAGTTTGATGGCCAGTGAACTCAAGGAGTCCGGACTGAACAGCAGGATCGACACCGCTCCTGACAGGCCCAATGAAATCGCAACGGGCACGCCCAGGAACATGAAGACGAACAGCAGGAGGAACAGACAGATAACAGTCATCAGTGGTGCTCCTCACCGGGATTCGCCAGTTTGCTGGCTTCCGCCGCTTCGTCTGCCAGCCCCAGGCCGAGCTGACGATGGGTATAGATGCGGTACAGGATTTCCAGGTAACGCACGATGATCAGAGCGAAACCGATGGGCACGATGATCGCGATGTGGCCGATCTGGATGCCGTAGCGATCGAGGTCTTCAGCACCGATGCCGGCAACCAGCAGGGCCGAGACCCATTTGACGCTCGCCACCAGGAACAGGCCGGCATAGGCCAGGCAGCAGGCGCAGGCAATCATGGCCAGCACCCGTTGTGTCGCCTTGCCGGTTTTCTTGACCAGCACGTCGACACCCAGATGGCCCGCCGTGCGCACCCCATAGGAAATACCGAAAAAAATCAGCCAGCCAAACAGGGCCTTGGTCAAGGCGACGCTCCAGGTCATTTCCTGGGCGTATCCCATCAAGTGGTCGCCGATTGCCGCGAAAAAATCGCTGCTGAACGCCCATCGATCGCTGAGCGTATAAAACAACGTATATAAGTTATTCAGCATGACGTAGACGAACGTCACCAGCGTCATGGCAGCCAGGAGGAAGGCAATCATCCCTTCCTCGAAATGCTCCCAGACTCGCCTGAGCGTTTGCATAAACTTTCTCCGAACATAGAGAGGGTGGCTACCCCGGGCCGGGTAGCCACGCACACATCACGGCCTGACAGGCTGTGGCCTGGATCAGTGAAGGGCGGGGCCTTACGAATCCTTGTTGGCGCCGTCCGCGGCCTTGATCAGGTCCGCGCCGATATCGTTGGAAAACTTGTCCCAGACCGGGCGCATGGCTTCGCGCCATTGCAGGCGTTGCTCAGCCGTCAGGGTGTCGATTTCGCTGGTCTTGGCGTCGATGATCTTCTGTTTCGCGGTCTGGTTCAGCGCTTCAGCCTGCTTGTTCACTTCAACGGTCACTTGATCCATGATCGCTTGCAGTTCACCGCGGACATCTTCCGGCAAGCTGTTCCAGAACTTGGCGTTGGTGATCACCATGTAATCGATCAGGCCATGGTTGGTTTCGGTGAAGAATGGCTGTACTTCGTGGACCTTCTGGCTTTCGTAGTTGGACCAGGTGTTCTCGGTACCATTGACCGTGCCGGTCTGCAGGCCCTGATAAACCTCGGCAAAGCTCATTTTGCGCGGGTTGGCACGGATGGCCTTGAATTGCTCTTCAAGCACGCTGGAGGCCTGGACGCGGAACTTCAGGCCACGGGCATCCTTGGGCAGGATCACTTTCTTGTTGGCCGACAGTTGCTTGAGGCCGTTATGCCAGTAAGCCAGGCCGTGGATGCCCTTGTCATCCATCGAGGTCAGCAACGCTTTACCCTGCGGACCTTGCTGGAAGCGGTCGACAGCCGCCAGGTCGTTGAACAGGAAGGGCAGGTCGAAGATTTGCACCTGTTTGTTGTAGTGCTCGAACTTCGCGAGGGACGGCGCCAGCATCTGCACATCACCCAGCAACAAGGCTTCCATCTCCTTGCCGTCGCCAAACAATGAGGAGTTCGGGTACACCTCGACCTTGATTTTGTCCTTCAGCTTGGGGTCGGCAGCCACCCGTTTCTGGAACATCAATGCGCCTTGTCCCTTGGGCGTGTTCTCCGCCACCACATGGGCGAACTTGATGACAATGGGGTCGGCGGCCTGAGCCAGGCCTGCCATGGAGACTGCGGCGGCGCAGAACAGCGCCTTGGTCAGCTTCAACATCGATATCACCTTTTTATTGTTGTAAGAATGTTCAGCCTCTGCGGACCGTTGCAGGTCACTGCGTATGAGGCCTCTTCAAGGCGTTTCCAATCGTAAGATGGCCCAGTGGATCGCGTTTCGAGAATCAGCTTTTGTATAACCCTGCGTTCGGCCGAGCTGAACGCCATCTTTTGGGCTTGATCATTAGCATAGCGGTTGCCCGTCGTTGTCAGCCGGCGACCTGAGCCAAAAGCCGCTGAGCCCGCAGCAACACCGGGGCATCCACCATCTGCCCATCCAGCTGGAAGGCACCGGCACCGTTCGCGGCCGAACTCGCTTCGACCACTCTGTGCGCCCATGCCAGATCGCCCGGGCTGGGGGCAAGGGCGCCATGAATGACGGCCACCTGCTTGGGATGAATGCACAGGGCCCCACCGTACCCCATGTCATAAGCGTGTCGAACAGCCTGCTGCAGGCCATCAAGGTCGTCGATGGCCGGAAACACGCCGTCCAGCGGTGCAAGCAGGTTGGCGCCACGGGAATGAAGCTGCACCGACATGCGTGCCTGATCGAGAAACAGCCCGGCGGACGCGGTGCCGGTATTCAGGTTCAGGTCAAGGGCGAGGTCGAGGCTGCCGAACGACAGACGCTCCACACCCTCGGCATGGGCGATCTGCTCCAGCGCCAGCAAGCCTTTGGCGGTTTCAATGATCGGCCACACGGGTTTGCCGGTATGCCGGACGGCACGCACTTGAGCCGCGCTTTCCACCTTGGGCAGCAGGACCCCTGCGACCCCGGTCTGCTGTGTGCAGAACGTCAGATCGGCCGCGTGCTCGTGGTGGTCCGGTGCGTTGACGCGCACCCAGACCGATACCTGCGGCGCCTGCTGCAGAAAGGCCGCCAGGTTCAGGCGCGCCTGGGGTTTAAACACTTCCTCAACGGCATCCTCGAAATCGACAATGACCACATCGGCGCCAGCGGCCAGTGCCTTGGCAAAACGTTCGGGTCGACTGCCGGGTACAAACAATGCAGTGCGGACAATGGATCTGGACATGATGCGGGTTCCTCGCTTGCTGGATCGTGCAGGTTCGATGACGGGCAGAGCCCAGCGTGAGCCAGTACCGCCCACGGTCGGGATGCGTCTGCGGATAAAGGCTTCAGACCACGCCGTCTGCGGCGAGTCGGGCCTGTTCATCCGCAGAGAACCCCAGCTCATCCAGAATCCCGTGGGTGTGCTGCCCCAGGCCCGGCACGGGGCCCATTCGCGGCGTGAAGGCAGCGTTGCGCCCGGGGGGCAGCAAGGACGGCAACTTGCCGCTGGGGCTGTCCACTTCGCGCCAGCGATCGCGAGCCTTGAGCTGGGGGTGATCCCAAACGCCCTGCATGTCATTGACCCGTGCATTGGCGATTTGCGCGTCTTCGAGCCGCGCAACAACGTCGTCGACCGACAGCGGGGCGAAACGGTCGACAATGATCTGCCTCAGTGCCTCGCGGTTTTCCGAGCGCTTGAAGTTCGCAGAGAAACGCTCGTCTGTGGCCAGCGAGGTGTCGAGCAGGACCTTTTCGCAGAACAGCGCCCATTCACGCTCGTTTTGCAGGCCCAGCATGATGGTGCCGCCACCGCCGGTGGGGAACGGCCCATAGGGATAAATGGTCGAGTGTGACGCCCCGGCCCGTGCCGGTGGCGGCGCGCCGTTGTAGGCGTAGTACATCGGGTAGCCCATCCACTCCACCAGGCTTTCCAGCATCGACACATCGATGCGGCTGCCAATACCGGTTTTTTCGCGCAGCATCAGCGCTGACAGGATGCCGGTGTAGGCGTACATGCCTGCCGCGATGTCGGCGATGGAGCAACCGGCCTTGGCCATTTCGTCTTCGCCCGGGCCACCAGTGACCGAAAGAAAGCCGCCTTCGCTCTGGATCAGCAGGTCGTAGGCCTTTTTCTTTTCATACGGCCCGCCTTCGCCGTAGCCGGAGATATCGCAAACGATAAGCCGGGGGAAGCGTTTGTGCAGCGCCTCGAAAGACAGCCCCATGCGCGAAGCGGCGCCCGGCGCCAGGTTCTGCACCAGCACGTCGGCCATGCCGAGCAGTGATTCAAGAATGCCGCCTGCGGCGTCCTGTTTCAGGTCCAGGGTCAGGCTTTCCTTGGAGCGGTTGGTCCAGACGAAGTGCGAGGCCAGACCGTCGACACGCTGATCGTAGCCGCGGGCGAAATCGCCGCTGCCGGGGCGCTCGACCTTCACCACGCGGGCGCCCAGGTCGGCCAGTTGCCGGGTACAGAAGGGCGCCGCAATGGCGTGTTCCAGGCTGATGACGGTGATGCCGTCCAGCGGGCGGGGAGTGAGTTGAGTCATTGTGTTCACCTATGTGCTCGAGCCGTGCACCTTCGCTTGCCGTCGCGGACTGTGCGCCACCTGCTAAATCAGATCCGCCAGCGCCTGTGCATCACGCAGATGCCAGACCTTTTCGATCAGTGCCTTGCCTTGCGCTTCGGTCCGAGCCCCGGAGTACGCCAGCAGGCGCTGGAATTTGGCCTCCAGCTCCGGCCGCGACAGCGTGTTGCCCGGGTCGCCTTTGGGTTCGTCGATGGCCGCGCGCAGGGTTCGGCCGTCGGTCGTGGTGACGGTCACGCGGCCCAGCCAGCGCCCCGGGTAAGCCGCATCGACTTCAGGGTCCAGTGTCATGCTGACTTTCTCGCGAAAGGCGTCGACGTCGGCATCGGTCAGGGCAAAGTCGCGGAACTCGGTCAATTGGGCGCTGCCATGCACGGCGATCAGCCCCAGCACGGTGCCCATGGAAAACTTGGCCTGGTGTACGGTGGTCGGCTTCACGACCCGGCCGAGCACGTCAATCGCGCCCTGGTGGACCTGTGTGACGACCCGCTCAATCTGCTCATGGCGCAGGCCTTCGCGTTGCATCAGGAGCAGCAAGGCATCGGCGGCGGGGTGCGTATGGCGGCACGAGGCGTGGAACTTGAACGAGGTTTCTACCAGCGCCCAGCGCGTGCCCAGGCCTTCTGACAATTTGGCCGGCTGCGCATCGCTCGACATGCCCGCCGCCATGCCTTGCTCGCCTTCCAGGATGTTGCGCGCACCCGTCAGCCCGTCTTCGGTCATATAGGCGGCAAGCAGGCCGTCGGCAGCGGCCTTGGCGGTATGCAATTGCTTGGAGTCGGCGGCATCGCGCAGGAACTCCCACAGGCCGGCGGCCTGGGTCCCAGCGCTGCCCAGCAGGTTGATGAACTGCTCTTTGTCAAAACCCAGCAACTTGCCCACGCCTACGGCAGCGGCCAGGGTGCCGACCGTGGCGGTGGTGTGGAAGATCCGGTAGTGCGAACGCCCGAGGAACTCGCCGATACGAATTCCGGCCTCGTAGCCGGCGACCGACGCCAGGAGCAGGTCCTTGCCGGATTTGCCGAGGTCCTGGGCGGCTGCCAGGACTGCCGAGAACACGACCGTTGCCGGGTGCAGCACTGAACTGTTGTGCAGGTCATCCTGTTCCACCAGGTGCGAAGAGGCGCCGTTGACGAACGCTGCGAAGTGGGCAGAGGTGCCGCGTCCGCTGACCAGGATCCTGGCGGCCCCGTCGGCCGGGCCCATGCGCTCGGCATAGCGTTCAAACAGCGGCACCGGCCGTGCGCCCTGGCTGGCCAGGGCTGAGCCGATCCAGTCGAGGAACAGGTCTTCGGTGCGGGCCAGTACGGCGTCGGGCACCTGATCGTAGTGCAGGTCGGCCAGGAACGAGGCCAAAGCGTGGGTATGACTCATGGACAGGCCCTCAGAAGCTGCGCGGCAGTTCGAGCAAGTGCTCGGCGACATAAGACAGGATCAGGTTGGTGGAGATCGGTGCCACCTGGTACAGACGGGTCTCGCGGAATTTGCGCTCCACGTCGTATTCGCAGGCAAAACCGAAGCCGCCGTGGGTTTGCAGGCAGGCATTGGCCGCTTCCCATGAGGCCTTGGCCGCCAGGTACTTGGCCATGTTGGCGCTGGCCCCGGCATTGATCCCGCTGTCGTATTCCTCGCAAGCGCGCCAGCGCATCAGGTCGGCGGCTTCGATCTCGATATGCGCTTCGGCGATCGGGAATTGCACGCCCTGGTTCTGCCCGATCGGGCGACCGAAGACCACGCGGTCGCGGGCATAGGCGCTGGCTTTTTCGATGAACCAGCGACCGTCACCGATGCACTCGGCGGCGATCAGCGTCCGTTCGGCGTTGAGGCCATCGAGGATGTATCTGAAGCCTTTGCCTTCTTCACCGATCAGGCTGTCGGCCGGCAGTTCGAGGTTGTCGAAGAACAGTTCGTTGGTTTCATGGTTGACCATGTTGGCGATGGGTTGCACGGTCAGCCCTTTGCCGATGGCATCGCGCAGGTCGACCAGGAAAATCGACATGCCTTCGGATTTTTTCTTGACCTCGGCCAGCGGCGTGGTGCGCGCCAGAAGGATCATCAGGTCGGAGTGTTGAACCCGCGAGATCCAGACCTTCTGGCCGTTGATCACGTACTTGTCACCCTGCCTGACGGCGGTGGTCTTGATTTTGGTGGTGTCGGTGCCGGTGGTGGGCTCGGTCACGCCCATCGATTGCAGGCGCAGCTCACCGCTGGCCAGTTTCGGCAGGTAATAGCGTTTCTGCGTTTCGCTGCCGTGACGCAGCAGGGTGAACATGTTGTACATCTGGCCGTGGACGGTGCCGGAATTGCCCCCGCAGGCATTCACTTCTTCAAGAATGACCGAGGCTTCGGCCAGCCCCAGGCCCGAGCCGCCATATTCGACCGGGATCATGGCCGACAACCAGCCAGCATCGGTCAGGGCCTTGACGAAGGCTTCGGGAAAGCCTTTTTCTTCGTCGATCCTGCGCCAGTAGGCCGCATCGAATTCGGCGCACAGGGCACGCACACCCTCGCGGATGGCATTGAGGTCTTCGTTGTTATTGGGGTTCATGGTTGTTCTCTCAAGATCGGTCGGCCGCGTGCTGCCTCTGGCCAGGCAGCGTGCTCACGGAAAAGGGTTTCAGTCGAAAACGACCTCGGCGCTCTGGGCCACGCCTGCCGCGTTGCCCGCCCACAATTGCGCCTTGCCTGCCTCGACGAGACGGCCGCCGACCTGAAAGGGCGTGGGTACGTTCAGCGGGCGTACGCCTCGATAAGCGAAATGCCGTACACGTTTGCCGGGGTTGGCGCGGATGAAGGCGCGCAGATTGAAGGTGGCGATCATCGGTCCGTGCACCACCAGATCCGGGTAGCCCTCGGTCCCCGTGGCATAGGGATAGTCGTAATGAATGCGGTGGCCATTGAAGGTCACGGCGGAGTAGCGAAACAGCAGGGTGGGCGTCGGTGCGATGGTTTCACTCCAGTCGCCGGGTGCCGGGGCAGCGCCGCTGTTGAGCTTGGGCGGGTTGGGTTCACGGTAGACGATGTCCTGTTCTTCGCGCACGCACAGCTGGCCCTGCTGCGAGTAGTCGTGCCGGACCGTGACGAACAGCAGCGAACCGGTACGGCCGTGTTTTTCCTCGATCTGCAGGATGGTCGACAAGCGGTGGGCGTCGGCACCGACCCTGAGTGGCTCGATGAACTCGACCCGGCCACCGGCCCACATGCGATTGCGGGTGTCGGCGGGGGGCAGGAAGCCGCCCCGTGCCGGATGACCATCGCCGCCCAGTAGTGTTTCAAACACCGGTTCCTGGAAAAAACACCACTGCCACAACGGCGGCAACGGCTCGCCATCGGCGGGCGTGGTTTCGCCGAAGGTCGCGGCGATGCGTTTGACCAGGTTGCGGCTCAGCACGTCATGGGCCTCTTCCGTGCGGCCGATCCAGGCACTGAAATCCGTCGGTGAAGCTGAAACTGTCATATCCAGGCACCCTCTGCATTTGTTGTTATGTACGGATCATGGGAGCGGCCCGGCATTCTGAGAATTTGCATTTGCATAAACCGGCGTTCGGGTATGCTGAACGCTCTTTGGGATGTCCGGACATAACCATGCACTTCGACCTGGCGGATCTGCGTCTTTTCATTCATATCGGTGAGTCGCCAAGCCTGACCCAGGGGGCTCGCCGCGCATTTCTTTCACCGGCTGCCGCCAGCGCCCGGATTAAGGCGCTTGAAGGCCAGCTCGGCACCCGTCTGCTCTACCGCGACAGTCGAGGCGTGGAGCTGACGCCGGCCGGGCAGAAGCTGCTCAGGCATGCACGCTTGATCATGAGCCAGGTGGACTACCTGAAAGCCGAGTTCACTCATTTCGGCATTGATTCAGCCGGGCACATCCGGATTTTTGCCAATACCACGGCGGTGACCGAGTTTCTGCCGGAGGTGCTGGCCGGTTTTCTCGCCAAACGGCCTGGCGTAACGGTGGACCTGCAGGAGCGTTTGTCCCGGGACATCGTGCGCGGCGTGCTGGATGGCAGCACCGACATGGGGATCATTGCCGGCCCGGTCGAAGCGACCGGTTTGCAGGTGATTCACTTCAGCACCGACCGTCTGGTGCTCACCGTGCCCGTGGGGCATGAGCTGGCGACCCACAAGAAAGTCACACTGAAAGAAACCCTGGCGTTTCAGCACATCGGCTTGCATGAAGGCAGCACCTTGCTGAGCTTCCTGCGCGACCACGTTGAACGGCTCGGTCTGAACCTGTCATTGAGGATCCAGGTCTCCAGCTTCGAAGCGATCTGCCGCATGGTGGAAGCCGGGGTAGGTATCGGTGTCCTCCCTGAATCCGCAGCCATGCGCCACAGTCGGACCATGCAACTGGTCACCATTGAACTCGACGAGCCTTGGGCCGTGCGCGAACGCAGCATTCTGGTGCGTGAACTCGATGCATTGCCGGGCACCGTACGGGCGTTGATTGCAACGTTGATGCCCGAGCGCTCAGAGGCGGATAAGCCCGCGCCTGACGGTTCAACCCCGGTTGAACCGCCAGTCATTTGATCAGCGCTGCATTCCCCAGCGCTTCACGGTCACTCGCTCCAGCGTATCGAACACCAGGTTTTCGACCAGCAAGCCGATAATGATCACCACGGCCAGCCCGGCAAAGACCTTGTCGGTGTACAGCTCATTGCGGTTCTGGAAGATGTACCAGCCCAGTCCGCCCTTGCCGCTGGTCGCGCCGAACACCAGTTCGGCGGCGATCAGGGTACGCCAGGCGAATGCCCAGCCGATTTTCAGCCCGGCGAGGATAGAGGGCAGTGCAGCGGGAATCAGGATGAACAGCACGAAACGAATGCCTTTCAAGCCGTAGTTGCGCCCGGCCATGCGCAGGGTTTCCGAGACGCCGCGAAAGCCTGCGTAGGTGTTCAAGGCCAGGGCCCAAAGCACCGAATGCACCAGCACGAAAATCAGGCTGTTCTGGCCCAGGCCGAACCACAGCAGGGCCAGTGGCAGCAGTGCGATCGCCGGCAACGGGTTGAACATTGAGGTCAGGGTGCTCAGCAGGTCGCGACCAAACCGGGTCGAGACCGCCAGGGTGGTCAAGGCGAACGCCAGGGCGATGCCGATCAGGTAACCCTTGAGCAGCACCACCAGCGAAATCCCCACCTTGTCGAAAAGTTCGCCGCTGCGCAGCCCGTCGTACAGGGCGCTGGCGGTTTGCGTGAAGCCGGGTAGCAGCAGGTCGTTATTCTGATAGCGCGCAACCAGTTCCCACAGGACCGCCAGCAAGATCAGGATCAGGCTTTTGCGTAACCAGCCTTGCTGCCACAGGCGTTGCGCAAGGGGCAGTTCTCGTTCCAGCGCAACGCTCAGCAGCGGCTCAAGCACCACTTCGTATTCCTGGCGTGCAGAAGGTGAATGGCTCATCGGGTGCTTCTCCTTGCTTAATAGGCGATGCGGATATCGGCGAAATCCAGTTCAGGCTCGGTGTCCTGAACCTGCCCCTCATCAAACAACAACCGATGGATGCGCCGCGCCGACTGCTGGAATTCAATCCCTGCAAGGCTGTGCAAACCGTACTGATGGCTATGGATCTCGGCCCGGACCCGTCCCGGATGCGGCGACAGCAGCAGGATCCGGTTACCGATCACCAGCGCCTCTTCGATGGAATGCGTGACAAACAGCAGGGTGAAACGGACTTCTTCCCAGAGCAGCAGCAATTCCTCTTGCATCTTGCGTCGGGTCAGAGCGTCGAGGGCCGCAAAGGGTTCGTCCATCAACAGGATCTTGGGTTGCATGGCCAACGCCCGGGCAATCGCCACGCGCGCCTTCATGCCCCCGGACAACGTATGCGGGTAGGCGTCTGCAAACGCGGCCAGGCCGACTTTGTCCAGATAGTGCAGCGCCCGCTCCTCAGCTTCGCGGCGCTTAAGGGTGTTTGAGGCGAGCAGCGGGAACATGACGTTCTGCTTGACGGTCTTCCAGGGCGGCAACTGATCGAACTCCTGAAACACCACGATCCGGTCCGGCCCTGGCGCGTTGACCGTTTGCCCTTGCAGGCGGATCTGCCCTTCGCAGGGCTGGATAAACCCGGCCACGGCCTTGAGCAATGTCGATTTACCGCAACCCGAAGGGCCGAGCAGCACGAAGCGGTCGCCCGGGTCGATCTCGAAGCTGACCTGGTGAGTGGCCCGGACCACGCGCTGCGCCGTGCGGTATTCGAGGCTGACCTGGTCGACCGACAGCAGGGCCGGAGCGGTTGCGAGGGGGTTGCTGGCCGCGTGGCCTTGCACATGCGCGTTCATGTTCTGTCAGCTCCCTTGCAGCGGTTTTGCATCCTGGAAGAAGTAGTCTTTCCAGGATTCAGGTTTGTGTTTAATGGCACCCACGCGATAAAGAAATTCGGCCAGGGGATAGGTGTTTTTTGGCGTGACGCTGAATTCGAATTGCGGGTTATCGATGATGTTCAGTAAGTCGGCGCGGTCGATTTTGGCCTTGGTGACCCGGATGTATGTGTCCGCCGCCGCGCCTTTGTCGTTCTGTGCAAACGTGGCAGCTTCCGTCAGGGCATCAACGAAGGCTTTGTAGGTTTTCGGGTTTTCGTCGCGAAACTTCTCGGTGGCGAACAGCACCGTGGGCGAGTTTGGCCCCAGCAGGTCGTAGGTATTGAGTACGACATGCACGTTCGGGTTTTTCAGCGCCTGATCCTGGAACGGCGGGTTGGAAAAATGCCCGGTCAATTCAGTGCCCCCGGCGATCAAAGCAGCGGTGGCATCCGGGTGCGGGATGGCGAGGGTGTATTTGTCGAGACGGTTGAAATCCTTGTCGCCCCATTGCCTGGCCGCGGCGTACTGCAGGAAGCGCGATTGCACGGAAACGCCGACCGCGGGCACGGCGATGCGGTCTTTCTCGGTAAAGTCGGCGATGGTCTTGACCTTCGGGTTATTGCTCACCAGGTAGTACGGAAAGTTGCCCAGAGACGCCACGGCCTTGACGTTCTGTTTGCCGCGGGTGCGGTCCCAGATGGTCAGCAGCGGGCCAACCCCGGCGCCCGCGATATCAATCGAGCCTGAGAGCAGCGCATCGTTGACGGCTGCACCGCCGGACAGTTGCGTCCAGTCGACCTTGATGTCGATACCTTCTTGCTTGCCATATTTTTCGATCAGATGCTGATCGCGCACCACATTGAGCAGCAGGTAAACGATCCCGAATTGTTCGGCGATGCGGATCTCGCCTTCGGCTTGGGCCATGCCGGGGGCAAACAGGCTGCTGGTGAGCAGGCTGAGGCCCAGGCCGATACGGGTTGCTACAGCGTTAATGCGTTTGGACATGTGAGTGCTCCTGGTCATGGACATGACGTAGCCGATCAGTAAGGGGCGTCGCCCTGAATGGTGGTGCGATAGAGCTTGCGCCGCAGATGACTCGGGCATCCTGCCGCGAGGTGGATCAGCGAGCGGTTGTCCCAGAACACGAGGTCGCCGGGCTGCCAGGCATGGCGATAGATATGTTCCGGCTGGACGCTGTGGGCATAGAGCTGCGCCAGCAATTGCCGGCTTTCATCCTCGGGCAGACCGACGATGCGGGTGGTGAAGCCTTCGCTGACGAACAGTGCTTTGCGGGCGTTTTCCGGGTGGGTGCGAACGATGGGGTGAACCACTTCCCTGACTTCGGCGAGTTGTTCCGGGGTCAAGGTCGGACGCCAGTTGCCTTCGAACCGGGTCTCGCTGTAACGCGCGGTGTAGGAGTGCGCGGCCGATCGGCCTGCAACCGCCGTGCGCAGTGCTTGCGGCAGGGTGTCCCAGGCTTTGTGCATGTCAGCGAACAAGGTGTCGCCACCCTCGGAAGGCAGCTCCTGGGCGTGCAGCATCGAGCCCAGACTCGGCAGCTCCTTGTACGAGAGATCGGAGTGCCAGAACTTGCCGGCATCGCCCAGGCCGATGGATTGGCCGTTCTCGATGATGTTGGAGACGATGAGGATTTCCGGGTGGCCGCTCAGCAAAAACTGTTTGAGCACGTGGATCTGCAACACGCCGAACCGGCGGCTGAAAGCGATCTGTTGTTGCGGGGTAATGTGTTGATCACGAAACACCACCACGTGATGCTCCAGGTGGGCCCGATGAAGGCGGGCGAAGTCCTGGTCGTTGATTGGCAACGCCAGATCAAGGCCGATGATTTCGGCACCCACCGCGCCATTGAACGGGCGGACTTCGAACGATTGGGGGGCGATGCTCGCGGCGATCGCAGAGGCAGACGGTGCAGACATAAATCACTCCCACGCAGAGCACGCTCAGTGGCGCGCATGTCGATCAGAAACTCACGGATAGCCCGTGCGGGTTCATTTCGTGCGGCGCGCCGATTGGTCGGCCTGTACGCAGGGGAATGAATATATAAGCATAAGAAATTTATTTTAAATACCGTTAAGGAATAACGATATGGTCGGGACGGGATGCTGGGACACGGTGCTGGACAGCGGAGGGGGACTCGTCGCAGGATCTGCGCTCCATTGAACCGGGCCTGGCTGAGCGGGCCCGTCCTATCGACGAGTGAGGGAGTCACCATGCGCGAGCCCTTGGCCGGACAGGCAAACCCTGGCATCCGCGAGGCCGATGTCCTGATTATTGGCGGTGGCCTGAGCGGCAATCTGCTGGCCATGCAACTGCTGCGCTTGGCGGATGCCCGGCGCATTGTGGTAGTGGAGCCCCGGGCCGAATTGGGGCGCGGAGAAGCCTACAGTGCGACTGAACTGGGCCACACCCTCAACGGTAACGCGGCGCGGATGAGCGTCGAACCGGACGATCCCGACGACCTGACCCGCTGGCTGGAGGCGCACATTGCCCACGGCGGATGGCCTGAATCCGCCGCACAGTCAGTGCCGGTTGCGCAGCTGTTCCCGCCGCGCGGGCTGTTCGGAACGTACGCCCGGCAACGCTTGTCCGAAGCGCTGGCGATCGGCTCGGCCCGTGGCTCAAGCCTGACGCATGTGCGCGATGAAGCGGTCGATGTGCAACCCCGTGCACACGGGTTCAGCGTGACCCTCAAGGGCGGTGAGCAATGGCAAGCCGGTGCGGTGGTGTTGGCAACGGGTATGTTCCCGGCCGCGCGCACGGCCCAGCGTCAATCCAGCGGACTCAATGCCACGGCCCTGGATCCGTGGGATGTCGAGGCCTTGCGGGCTCTGCCGGTCGACGCGCGGGTGTTGATCATCGGCTCCGGGCTGACGATGGTCGACGCGCTGGAAACCCTGAACCAGGCCGGTCATCGCGGACCGATCGAGGTGTACTCGCGGCACGGGTTGTTACCGCATGTGCGCCGTCAGCCACCCGCCTGGGAGGACTTTCTGGATCGGTCACCGCACCTGCGCAGCCCCTTGCAGCTGATGCGTGAACTGCGGCGCCAGTGCGGTCTGGCCGAGGCGGCCGGGGTTGACTGGCAGGCACCGCTGGACACGGTGCGGGTTCATATCGCTCGGCTCTGGAGCCAGGCCACCGACGTGCAGCGCCGCCAGTTCGTGCGGCATGTGCGACCGTGGTGGGAAAGCCATCACCACCGTTCGCCACCCCAGGGCCATGGCTTGCTGCAGCGGTTGTTGAGTGAAGGGCGTCTGAGTATCCGCGCCGCATCGTTGCAAGGGGTGGAACGTTCCGAAAGCGGGCTGCCCCGGATCCGCCTGCGCTATCGCGGGCAGGCACAGGTGAGCGTGGTTGAAGGCCATGGGTTGATCAACTCCACCGGTATCGAATACGACTGGCGCCGGGTGGATAAGGCCTTGCCCAGAAACCTGTTGCAGCGCGGGCTGATCCAGCCTGGCAACCTGGGCCTGGGAATCGCGGCCGATATCAATGGTGCGGTGTTGAATACCGAGTCTGTGCCGGCGCAACGGTTGTTTGCCATGGGCCCACCCTTGCGCGGCCAATGGTGGGAGAGCACTGCCGTCACCGACGTCGCCCTGCAGGCCAAGGCACTGGCCGCGCACCTGGACACGGGCGCTAGAAAAGCCGGTGCTGACCGGACCTGAGCGTGTTTCAACGGCGCAAGAACTGGCGCCGTTAAAACACCCATCACGAGCTGGCCTCTGGTGCATCGGCTACGTGATGACCCTGTGGACGCTGCCAGATAATGGGCGAGGGGGCCGATCCAGGCTGCCCGAACGAGGGGTCAACGCGCTGAGGCCAGCGGTTTGGACGGCGTGCCGGCGTCGCCCTGGCGCGCCCGCCGCCACAGCACACGGCCGAGGGTAATCAGCCAGTTGCACAGGGCGATGACCAGGATGACTGAAAGCAGGGCAGGGATGCCGTAGCTGACGATGATTTGCCCGGCGAACCACGGGAACCCGAACACGCCGATAAAGTACGCCAGGCTGAATAACACCAAGGCTTGCGCCGTGTACCCGGCCGGGGCTTCGTTGGCGGCCAGCCCGTTGATCACCGAGTAGGTGAGGCCATAACCGACACCCAAGGTCACCGCCGCCATCAAATAGGTTGCACTGGAGCTGACCGAGAACATCAGCATCAGCACCGAGGCCACGATCAGGGCGGTCAGGATACAGGCGGTCACATAGGGATCGCGCTTGACGATAAACCCGGCAACCAACAGTCGGCATGTGATCACGGCGCACATGAAACCGAGAAAGAACAACGAGTAATCCAGCTGCTTAAGCGTGGCGTAAGTCGTCTGGAAGCTCGACAGCCCGCCGAAAATTGCTCCGCCCAGGCCGACCATCATAATGGCGAACACCGCTTTGGAGCTCAGCACCAAACGGGTGGCCCGAAGGGTGATTCTGCACACGCTGACGGTGCCTTGCATGGCTTGCTGGTGTTGAACCCGGGGACCGATCAGGGCAAACAGCACACCGCCCACCAGGCTGGCGATCGCCGCTAGCACAAATGCCGATTCCAGCGGATAGCCCAAGGCTTCGGCGACACGCCCGAGCAAGGGGCCGGTCCCGATCCCGCTCATCATGCTGCCCGAGAGCAGGGCGAAGTATTTCACTCGCCTTGCGGGTTCGATGAGCATCGACACAACAATCGGCCCCAGGGTGTAGAACAGCCCCCAGCCAAAGCCCAGCAGCAGGCCGAAACCCAGCATCGCAGCCCCGAACGCCGGAACGGCTGCAAAGCCTGCGCACGCACCGGCCAATAGCAGTGCTGCCGCCGCAATGGTTTTGGTGGCACCGAATTTATCGGTCAGATGCCCGGAAAAAAGCACGGCCATAAAGGTGCTGAACATGGCGGCTGAAATCACGGTACCGGCGTCGGACTCGCTGCCGCCTTGGGTCTTGAGCATCACGGCCAGTAAAAACGTGCTGCCGTAAGAGACCGACAACAGGTAACTGCTCAGGCAAAAGACGCCAAACAAACCTTTTGTCGAGGGGGCGGCAGGCTGGGCGGGCGGCATGGAGTGATTCCTTGGACAGTGTGTTGGGGTAAATGGTCTGCCTCTTTGATAGCAGTTAAAAACAGCGTGGGAGGTTCAAACGTTTGAATCCTGACATCGCCGGTGTCTAAACAAACGCCGTGCCTGCGCCTCAACGGTCCAGCGAAAAGCCGCAAGGCCCGGGCGTATTTTCTGGGGGCAATGGATCCAATGAGCGGCACCCGATCAGGATTATGCCGGGATTTGGCATATTTCGACTGTAAGGGCAGCCATTACGCGGATTGTGATCGATAATCGCACAGTAATATCAGGCATGGGTTACTAAGATAAGTGATTGATATTAAAGATTATATCTTGAGTGAGTTAGCCGATCTGTGGCGCTGAGTCACTGGTTTCGCTCACCGATCATCTTGTCTATGGATCCATTAGCGGGTTGACTAGCTTCCGGTGATGGCCGGATCCCCTCCAGACCGTCGCCCATAAAAAATACAAAAAAAGGGCCTCGTCATGAATGACTTATCCAGGGCACAGAACTGCCTGAGTTCTGCTTGTTTTAGCTCCGTGTGCATCACCCTCTGCAAACCGCAGGTGCGACCATGACTGTCGATTTGAAAGCCACCGTGGATAACGGTCCGATGAGCGCTTTTCAATGGCTCGCGATCGGTATTTGTATTGTCTTGAACATGATTGACGGGTTCGACGTACTGGTGATGGCGTTCACCGCCGCTTCGGTGTCGGCCGAGTGGGGCCTGAAGGGTGCGCAAATCGGCATGCTGCTCAGTGCCGGATTGTTTGGTATGGCCGCCGGTTCGTTGTTTCTCGCCCCTTGGGCGGACCGCATCGGACGGCGCCCCTTGATCGTGTTGTGTTTGCTGATTTCCGGGAGCGGCATGTTGCTCTCGGCTTTGAGTCAGACGCCTGTGCAATTGGCGCTACTGCGCGGGCTCACCGGCCTGGGAATCGGCGGGATTCTGGCCAGCAGTAACGTGCTGGCCAGTGAATATGCCAGCAAACGCTGGCGTGGGCTGGCCGTGAGTTTGCAATCCACCGGTTATGCCCTCGGTGCCACGCTGGGTGGTTTGCTGGCGGTGTGGTTGCTGACGCATTGGGGCTGGCGGTCGGTCTTCCTGTTCGGCGGGCTTGTCACCCTGGCGGTCATTCCGCTGGTGCTGCTGTGGTTGCCCGAGTCGCTGGACTTTCTGCTGGCGCGCCGGCCTGCCTCGGCCCTGCAGCGCATCAATCGCCTGGCCCGACGTCTCGGCCAGCCGGGCTTGAACCAGTTACCGCCGCGGGCCGTCACTGGGGCCGGGACAGGCAAAGGCCTGACGCAATTGTTGGCGCCGGCGATGCGCCGTACCACGTTGTTGATCTGGCTGCTGTTCTTCCTGGTGATGTTCGGCTTCTACTTTGTGATGAGCTGGACGCCCAAGCTGTTGGTGTCTGCAGGTCTGTCGGCGCAACAAGGGATAACCGGCGGGGTGTTGCTCAGTGTGGGCGGGATCTTCGGGGCTGCCCTGGTGGGTGGTCTGTCTTCACGCTGGCCGCTGACGCGCGTGTTGTCCCTGTTCATGTTGATCACTGCCGGTTTGCTCGTGCTGTTTGTCGGTTCAGGGTCTTCGGTGATGGCCGCACTTGGGCTTGGTCTGCTGATCGGGCTGTTCTCCAATGGCTGCGTTGCCGGGCTCTATGCGTTGTCGCCGATGGTGTATGACGCGTCGGTGCGCGCGACCGGGGTGGGCTGGGGCATCGGGATTGGCCGGATTGGCGCAATCCTGTCGCCGGTGGTGGCCGGATTCCTGCTTGATGCCGGCTGGCAACCGCTGCACCTGTACGGGGTGTTTGCCATCGTGTTTGTGGTCGCGGCCGGCTGCCTGTTGCTGCTCAAGCCAGCCAGGCCGCAGACGCAACCGGCACTGGCGCAAGCCTGACGCCACGACTCAATCCATGCCCGGGTAGCCGGGCATATTCCACACGCATTTCCGGGCGGGCTTTATCAGTCGCGGGGAGCGGCTGCGCTCTAAAAATGGAGAACAATAATAATGAAACACACCATTGGCTTGCTGTCGTTAACGCTGTGCGCTCCGGTGCTGGCACAGGAGCAGGGATTTTTTGAAGGGGCAACCACGGATTTGCTGTTGCGCAATTATTACTTCAACCGAGATTTTCGTGATCCCGGTGCCAGTAAAAGCAAGGTTGATGAATGGGCGCAGGGCTTCATTCTCAAATTCAATTCGGGTTACACCCCGGGCCCGGTGGGCTTTGGCCTGGACGCAATTGCCATGCTCGGGGTCAAGCTGGACAGCAGTCGCTCGGCCAGTGGTTCGGAGCTGTTGCCGGTGCATGATGATGGGCGTGCGGCGGATAATTTCGGTCGTGCAGGCCTGGCGGCAAAAATGCGCTTTTCGGCCACCGAGTTGAAAGTCGGTGAGTTGATGCCTGATATACCGCTGCTGCGTTACGACGATGGCCGGCTGCTACCGCAAACCTTTCGCGGGGCGATGCTGGTGTCCAGCGAGATCGAAGGGCTAGCGGTGCAGGCGGGACAATACCGGGCTGTGAGCCTGCGCAACTCCTCGGACATGCAGGATCTGTCGGCCTGGGCTGCACCGGGTGTGACCTCTGACCGCTTCAGCTATGCCGGGGCCGACTACCGTTTCAACGAGCAGCGTACGCAGGTCGGGTTGTGGCACTCACAGCTGAAAGACATCTACCGGCAAAGCTACTTGAATGTGCTGCACAAGCAGCCGGTGGGCGATTGGGTGCTGGGTGCCAACCTGGGGTACTTCATCGACGCGGACGAGGGGGCTGCCCGTATCGGCCAGGTCAACAGTCGTACCGGGTATGCCTTGTTATCGGCGGCGACAGGTGGGCATACGCTGTACCTCGGTGTGCAGCGGGTCAGCGGTGACAGCGCCTGGATGTCGGTCTACGGCAGCAGCGGGCGGACATTGGGCAACGACATGTTCAACGGAAACTTCAGCCAAGCGGATGAGCGTTCCTGGCAAGTGCGCTATGACTACAACTTTGCCGCTCTGGGCGTACCGGGACTGCTGGCGATGGTCCGCTATGGTCGCGGCGACAACGCAACCACCTTGCAGGGCAGTAATGGCAAGGAGTGGGAGCGCGACACCGAGATCGGCTACACCTTTCAAAGCGGCACGTTCAGGCGGCTTAGCCTTCGTATCAATAACGCCACCAACCGCCGCAGTTTCAACAGCGACCTGGACCAGACCCGGGTAGTCGTCAGTTACCCGCTGTCAATGTAAGGGCCAATCGTCCCTCGGAGCCGAGCAGGTTCGCGATGATGCACGGCATGCCGCTGCTGTCGCGGGCCTTCTCGGCTTTTGTGCGGTTGGCCACAGATGCCGGGGGCGATTTTCGCGGTGCTTGCGTTACTATGACGGCTCACGTTTTTGGAAGTTGCCTGGATGAGCAAGCCCGGTCAAATGGTGCTGATCGCACTGCGCAAGATGATAGCCTCGGGCGAGCTGGCCGCAGGTGAACGCTTGATGGAAATCCCCACGGCGGAGTTGTTCGGTGTGTCGCGCATGCCGGTGCGCATGGCGTTTCGGACACTTGAGCAGGAAGGGTTGCTGGTGCGTTTCGGAGGGCGAGGGTTTCAGGTGCGCTCGGTCAGTGCCGATGATATTGCCGGGGCCGTGGAAGTGCGCGGTGTGCTCGAGGGGCTGGCGGCGCGCCAGACTGCCGAGCGCGGGCTCTCGGCAGAAGGGCGGGCGATCCTTGAGCGTTGCCTGTTGCAGGGTGACGAGCTGTTCGACAAGGGGTTTGTCACCGAAGAGGATCTGGAGATCTACCACGACCTCAATATGCGCTTTCATCAGGTGATTGTTGAAGGCAGCCACAACCCGGCGATTGCCGATGCCCTGGCGCGCAACGACCATTTGCCGTTCGCTTCGGTGACGGCGCTGGCGGTCGACCGCAAGGACATGGTGCGTGAGTATCGACGCTTCAACTACGCCCACATGCAGCATCATTCGGTGTTTGATGCCCTGGTCAATCGCCAGGGTGCCCGCGCCGAATCCATCATGCGCGAGCACGCCAACGCGACCTTGCGTTATGCCGAGATATTTGGCCTGGCCACGGCTCGCGAGCGGATGAAAGTCATTCAGCGGACCGAGTGAAAAGCCGCTAGATATCCAGTACCAGCAGCGGTGATTTCGACCGTGAGCAGCACGGTGTGAACTGGTCATTGCAGGCCTGTTCGTCCTCGGTCAGGAACAGGTCACGATGCTCCGGCACCCCCTCCAGCACTTTGGTCAGGCAGGTGCCGCAGATGCCTTGTTCGCATGACAGGGGGATATCGATGCCGTGGCTTTCGAGCACTTGAGCCACGGTCTTGTCCGCCGGCACCTCGAACAGCTGCCCGGTGCTGTTGACCTTCACCGAGAAGCAGCCCTCGTTAGCGGTTTGCATCGGCGCTGCCGCAAAGTATTCGCGGTGCAGCGTTTTTTCCTGCCAGCCTTGTGCGCGGGCATTGTCCAGAATGTGCTGCATGAAGCCGCCAGGGCCGCACACGTAGAGATGGGTGTCGGGGTGAGGGGCGGCCAGAGTTCGGGTCGCGTCCAGAGCGGTGTTCGGGTCTTCATCGAAATGCAGGAACACCCGGTCCGAGAACGACGCATTGTGCAGGCGCTCAATAAAGGCCGCTCGCTCGTTTGATCGGGCGCAGTAGTGCAGTTCAAAGTCTGCACCGCTATGGGCTAGACGTTCGGCCATGCACAGAATCGGAGTAATGCCGATGCCGCCGGCAAACAGCAGGCTGCGCCGGGCGGTATCGTCCAGAGGGAACAGGTTGCGCGGTTCGCTGATGCGCAACTGATCCCCGGTGTTGACCTGTTCGTGCAGGCTTTGCGAACCGCCGCGTGAGGCCGGATCCCTGAGCACGCCAATCACATAGCGATGGTGTTCATCGGGATGATTGCACAGGGAATACTGGCGGATCAGTCCGCCAGGCAGGTGCACATCAATATGCGCACCGGCGCTGAACGCGGGCAGGGCGTTGCCATCGACGCAGGCCAGCTCATAACTGCAGATGTCCTGGGCTTCGTGTTTGCGGGATACCACCACTACTTCAATCATGCCGGGTCCTCGGAGCGTTGCTCCCCATGGGGCGCTTCTGGTTATTGTTCGATAGGTTGCTGGCACGGTGCCGAAGCCGTGCCATCGAGGTTACTGAGCGGTGGCGATCAATTGAGGTTCGGGCGCGCGTTCGTTGGCGATGATGCGCTCCAGAACGCGTCGCGATTGCACGCCACCCGAGTCAATATTGAGTTTGAGCAGGGCGCGGTGCGGATGCTCCAGCAGGTTTTGCTGCTGACGCTCGAGCATTTCCAGGTCTTCGCTGAAAATCTTCCCCTGGCCCTCGCGGATCGTGGTGGTCAGTGCAGGGTCCTGAGGATTGAAGTTGCGGGCCATGCCCCAGAAGTACCAGATCGAGGTTTCGGTTTCGGGCGTGATGAAGTCGACCACGATGCTCGATGCCTTGAATTCGGGGTCGGCGTGGTAGCCGCCCTTGCCGGCATGGGCCACGCCGACTTCGATCAGCACGTGGCTGGGCGGCGTGAAGCGGCAAATCTGCCAGCGGTCTACCGGCACATCATCGGCCAGGTGGTTGCCGCGCAACGCCATGCGCCAAAACGGCGGAGGCATGATGTTTTCCATGTGCCGGGCAGTGACCACCTCATCACCCTGGACCGTGGTGGTTGGCGACACTTCGTCGATTTCTTTTTGGCCGATGCTGGAGGCGTGCACATAGGTCTCGTGGGTGAGGTCCATGAGGTTATCGATCATTAATCGATAATCGCAATTGATGTGGAACAGCCCACCGCCGTAGGCCCACTCATCACTCTCTGCCCATTCCAGGTGGTGGATCAGCGCAGGGTCCGCCTTGTCCTGGTCGCCCGGCCAGACCCAGATGAAACCGTGGCGCTCCACTGCGGCATAAGTCTTGTTGCACGGGAAGCCGCGTACCCGCTGGCCTGGCATTTCGACGGTCTTGCCGTCGCACCCCATGACCAGTCCGTGGTAACCGCACACCAGATTTCCGTTTTCGACATAACCGAGAGACAGAGGGGCGCCGCGGTGCGGGCAGAAATCCTCGACGGCCGATACCTTATTTTCCTGGCCGCGATAGAACACGATTTTCTCGCCGCAAATCTGACGTCCCAGCGGTTTTTCGGCAATTTCATCGGGGGTGCACGCGACGTACCAGGTGTTTTTCGGATACATGACCAATCTCCAAATTAGACGTTATTGCTTTTGTGGATCCATTAGGCGTGATCTGGATCCGGCAAGTCAATCTGGAAGGCGGTCTGTTAACCCGGTATTCAGCCTGTTCTGGCGATTACCGAACACTTAATTGAGGTCGGCTTTATATGTAGTGGATCCATTGAGTGTTTTTCGACCTCTGCAGGCATGCAAGGCGCTCCGTTCATTTTGCTCGGCGCTGCCACGGTCAGGGCTGTCGCCACTGTAAATCCGGGGGTTGATCTACAATTGTCGGGGCACGCCCATGCCGGGCAGATTCCCGACCCGTGCCTGCTCGCCCAGCGGGTCGCTCAAGGTGTTGTGTCGGGTGTGCATGAAGCGGCTCCGTGCGGCGAAATGTCTCGTTAGCCACTGTCGATGTTCATCAACAGTCGTTTGAGAAGCCTATAGAATGCCGCCCAATGGGGTTCAGAATCGAAAGGTTTCCAAGTGGCACGTGCTGTGTAAGCAGCATGTGGCGGCAAGGGCGCTCGAGTCATGGGCCTGTTTGATCATCGATAGCGAGTAGTCCGACCTTTAAATGAACACCCCCACTGCGACACCTAACGCAAATTGGCAACCGGTCATCGCCCTGGCGCTGGCAGCCTTTGTGTTCAATACCACTGAGTTCGTCCCTGTTGGCCTGTTGACGGCCATTGGCGCCAGCTTTGATCTGCCGACCTCGCGTGTCGGGCTGATGCTCACGCTTTATGCGTGGATCGTCTCGCTGGCCTCGCTGCCAATCATGCTGCTGACCCGTAACGTTGAGCGGCGCAAGTTGCTGCTGGTGCTGTTCGGCCTGTTTATCGTGAGCCATGCGTTGTCGAGCCTGGCAACCGGCTTTGGTTTATTGCTGCTGAGCAGGATCGGGGTAGCGTTATCCCATGCACTGTTCTGGTCCATTACGGCTTCGCTGGCGGTGCGTCTTGCACCGCCGGGCAAACAAGTGCAAGCGCTTGGCCTGCTGGCAACCGGCACCTCGCTGGCCATGGTGCTCGGTGTGCCGCTTGGACGTTTGCTGGGCGAGGCGATGGGTTGGCGCACGACCTTTCTGGCGATTGGCGGTCTGGCTGCGCTACTGGTGCTGTGGCTGGCTCGAACCTTGCCGTTGCTGCCAAGCCAGAACTCGGGCTCACTCAGAAGCCTGCCCATCCTGTTCAAGCGCCCGGCGCTGGTGCTGATTTATGTGCTGACGGCTGCAGTGGTGACCGCGCAATTTACCGCCTATAGCTACATTGAGCCTTTCGTCCAGGGTGTCGCCGGCATGAGTGGCAGCGCTGTGACACTGGTGCTGCTGTTGTTTGGCGGTGCCGGGATCTTTGGCTCGCTGTGCTTCGGCTGGTTTCACAAATACAGTCCGCAGCGCTTTTTGCTGGTGGCCGTGAGTCTGCTCACGCTGTGCCTGTTGCTGTTGTTGCCGGCCAGCGGTGCGATTGAGTCCCTGGGCGTGCTGAGTGTGATCTGGGGCATGGCGATCATGGGCTTCGGGCTGGCCTTGCAGTCCCGGGTACTGTCGTTGGCACCGGATGCGACCGATGTGGCAATGGCGATGTTTTCGGGCATCTACAACATTGGCATCGGTGGCGGGGCACTGCTGGGAAGTTGGGTCGGCGGCCATTTCGGGTTCGCCTGGATCGGTCTGGCGGGTGGCCTGCTGGCAGGCCTGGCGCTGGCGTTCTACGGCTGGTCGATGTACCTGCTTCGCCATACCGGGCAGAACACCTGACGCTCAAGTTTGGCGCCTGTTCGCGGGCGCTCAGTTTCGAAGCGGCGCGAAGCGTGGATCCCTGAGCCATTCCTGCAATTCGATTTCAGCCTGTTCCAGCGCGGTCCGGTTCAACAGTTTGCGCAATAGCGCGACATTCACCGCTCTGGCGCGCAGGTTAAAGGCCGGGACGCTGTCGCCGTCATCGCTGGGCTGGCGCACACCGAGCTTCTCGTACAGCTGCTGCAGACGGTTTTGTACACTGCGCAACGACAGGTTGCGTCGTCGGGCAATGACCCGGTCCGTCAGACCCAGGGCGATGTCCTGCAGCACTTCGTACTCGGTATCGGTCAGGCCCAGCAACTGGTTCTGGCTTTTTTGCTGTACGCCGCGAACCTCGCGATCAATCACGCATTGCTGCTCGATGAACAGGCTGCGCAATGCAAGGCGCAGCCGGTCTTCGGACGCGGTCTTGAGGATATAGCCGTAGGCCGCGCCCTCGGGAACAATGCGCGAGATCCCTCGAACATAGGCCTCGTCGGCGTAGTTGGACCAGAACATGATCGAGGTGTGCGGGCGTTCGCGCCAGATCGCCCGCGCGGCTTCGACCCCGGTACGCCGGGGCATCTGCAGGTCCATGACCACCGAGGTAATGGCAAATTCCTGTGCCAGGCGTTCGCCCGCCAGCCCGTCCTCGGCTTCATACAAGCGCTCGCATTCGGGCAGCGCACCGTCGATGACTTCCTTGAAAAAAGCCCTGTGCACCGGGTCGTCTTCGATTAACAGGATTTCCATAGTGTTCTCCCAGCGGGGTTCAGGCCTGTGCCGGCAACGGCAGGCTGACCTGCACGCAGGTCCCTTTGCCGTGCGGCCCCTTGTCGATATTGACGTGCGCGCTGAGCAGCTGCGCACGGACTTGCATGTTCTTGAGCCCGCCGGTTTCAAGGCGACTGGCGCTGTCCAGGCCCACGCCGTCGTCAATGATGGTCAGTTGCAAATGGCTGTCCGAGGCGGTGATCTCGACCGTGATGGCGAGCGGTGCGGCATGTTTGATGGCGTTGTTGACGGCTTCCTGAATGATCCGGAACAGGGCGATTTTTTGCGGTTCGGCCAGGGCGTTGGCCAGCCCGTCGGTGTTATCACGCAACTGGGTGCTGATTGCCAGCCCGCTGTTGCGAACGCTGCGCAGCAACAGGTCCTCAAGTCCTTCGACAAAACCGAACAGCTGCAAGATCGTCGGTTTCACCGCATCGATGATCAGCCGCAACTCCTGCATGCTTTCATGCAGGGCCTGGCCGATAGGCACCAGCTCGGTGGTCGGGACGGTATCGAGCAACTGCAGGCGGCCGAGGCGTCGGTGCAGGCGGGTCATGTCGGCCAGGGTCTGATCGTGCAGGTCCATGCCGATCCGCTGACGTTCGTTCTCCAGCTCTTCGGTGAGGCGCAGCACCCCCAGGCGCAGGCCTTCTTCGCGGGCCCGAATCTGTGCCTCGGCAATCGCCAGCTGCTTGGCCTGCTCGGTCTGGCGCAGGGCATACAGGTAGGACGCCAGCAGGTCAGCCACATGTTGGGTGTGGCGCACGTCGTCGAGGGTGTAGTAATTGGCAGCGTGGCTGGAACAACTGAGCGCACCGATCACTTCGCCCCGTGCCCGTAACGGCACATGCAGGCGACTGCGCAAGCGGGCGTCGAAAATCGGGTGGTTGAGCGCGCCAGGGAACTGAAAGCGCTCATCGTTCATGGCGTCATCGCTGAGCAGGTACGGCGCTTCGCCCAGCAGCACCGTGCGGATCGGGCTACGTGCGATGGCCAGCGGGTGAAGCGCAAAATCGCTCCAGGACGTGTGCAGGCCCGTCTCGTAAGCGGACAGGTGACTGTCGTCATCCAGCAGCAGGCTGACGTCGAGATGATCATGGGGCAGGATAAAACGGATTTCCTCGGACACCGCCTCGATCATCGACTGAAAGTCCAGGCGTCCGGCGAGCGCGCGGGAAATCCCGAGAAAATGGTGCAACACGTGTTCAGCGGCGATGGGGACTCTTTGCACCATGACTGGAGATCCGTAGTGAGGCACGAGGCCGGGAGTATGCCCCGCCCGGCTGCACAGCAGTCGTTGAACGTCGCGACGGGGGATCCTGTAGCCGCTGTCGAAGGCGGCGGCAAGGGCGGCAGGCCCTTCAACCAGACACCCCATCGCAGCCTGCAACAATGCCTGCAAAAATGCACGAACCGTCACCGTCGCCACTGAATGTCTGCAGATGTGCGCGTTTGTTTTGCGGGATCCCGCAGTTTATTTGCGCGTAAAGAGTATCAAGTGTGCAGTAACGCTCCAGACATGGGCCGGGTGCTCAGATCAGACTGGAGGCGTTCAGTTATCAGGTACGACCGAATCAATCGGCGACCGAATGCCCACAATAATAAAAAGGGTCTTGTCATGGAACGTTTCACGCTTCGTCGCGCCTTGTTGTCCACCGCCTTACTGCTGACGCCCTTCATGTCTGTTCAGGCCGATACGGCCGACAAAACCATCGCGCTGTCAAACAACTACGCCGGTAACTCGTGGCGTCAGAGCATGCTCAGCAGTTGGCAGCAAACCACCGACCAGGCAGTCAAGGACGGGGTGATTGCCTCAGCGGATTCCTTCACCACCGGGGAAAACCAGGCCACCGAGCAGGCCGCCCAAATCCAGAACCTGATCCTTCAGGGGTACAACGCCATCGTGATTGACGCGGCTTCGCCGACGGCCCTTAACGGTGCGGTGAAGCAGGCCTGTGATGCCGGGATTATCGTGGTGTCCTTTGACGGGGTGGTGACGGAGCCCTGTGCCTACCGGATTTCCATGGACTTCAAGCAAAGCGGCCTGGACGGCATGGCGTATCTGGCCAAGCGCTTCCCCGACGGGGCCAATGTGTTGCAGGTCCGGGGCCTGGCCGGGGTCTCGGTGGACGAGATGATCCATGCCGGGGTGATGGCTGGTGCCCGTCAGTATCCGCAGTTGAAAATCGTCGGCTCGGTCAATGGCAACTGGTCGCAGACCGCTGCGCAAAAAGCCGTGGCCGGGATCCTGCCGAGCCTGCCGAAAATTGATGCGGTGGTGACCCAGGGCGATGACGGGTATGGCGTGGCCCAGGCGTTCACGGCCGCTGGGCGGCCTCTGCCGGTGATCATCTTCGGCAACCGGGAGGAAGAGTTGTCGTGGTGGAAAAAACAGAAAGACAGCAACGGTTATGCGTCGTTCTCGATCTCCAGTGCGCCGAGTATTTCCAGCCTGGCCTTCTGGGTCGCCCAGCAGTTGCTGGACGGCAAGCAACTGCCCCATGACCTGTTGTCGCCCGCCATCAGTGTGACCCAGGACACCCTCGAAGCTTCGCTCGCCGGGGTGGAGAAGGGCGGCATTGTCAGCCATGTCTACAGCGTCAACGACGTGGCCGAGCTTAAAAGCCCTTCACCTCAATAAGCCCGGCCCGTCGAGGAACGCGTAATGACAGAGACTTACGTACCGCTCGTAGACCTCAAAGGGGTCGGCAAGCGTTTTGGCGCCGTGCGCGCATTGAGCGATGTAAACCTGGCGTTCAGGGCCGGTGAGTGCCTGGGCTTGATCGGCCATAACGGCGCGGGCAAGTCGACCCTGATGCATATTCTGGCGGGCACTTTGCGCGCTGATGAAGGCGCCTTGATGATGGCCGCAGCGGATGTCCGCACCGGTTATTCGGTGCAAGTGGCTCGCCAGCACGGGATCCGTTGCGTGTTCCAGGAGCTGTCGCTGTGTCCTAACCTGAGCGTGGCGGAGAATACCCGCTTGATGTGCCCCAAGCTGGGTGGCTTTGGCTGGCGGCGCAAGGCGGGGGCGCTGATTGGGGCGAGCCTGGACACTATTTTTCCGGGGCACGGTATCAGCCCTGGTGACGTGATTGCCGACCTGCCGATTGGTCAGCGGCAGATGGTGGAAATCGCCCGGGCCTTTACCTGTGTCGATGAACACCTGGCGCTGGTGATTCTCGACGAACCGACCTCGTCGCTGGATGCGCGGGTTGCCGAACAACTGTTGCGACACGTACGGCGTTACGTCGAAAGTGGCGGCTGCGTGGTGCTGATCAGTCACATCCTTGGCGAGATGCTCGCAACCTGCGACCGGATCGCGGTGATGAGTGACGGCTGTGTGGTCGACGTGCGTGCCGCGAGTGCGTTTACCCATGCCTCGCTGGTCGAATCCATGGGCACCGTGGCGAGGCCCCACGACCCTGCGCATATCTTTACCTCAAAACGCGGCGCACAGACGCCGGTGGTGGATCAACGACCTGCCCGGCAACAAAACAGCGTTACCGTCGCGGCGTATCCGGGGGAGATTGTCGGATTGGCCGGGCTCGCCGGGCAGGGGCAAAGCCAGTTGCTGGTGCAACTGTTGCGCGAGCGCATCGCCCGGGGCAAGCGTGTGGCCCTGGTCGCCGGAGACCGGCAGACCGACGGGGTTTTCAACCTGTGGTCCATCGCCGAGAACATCACCATCAGTTCATTGGCGGCCCTAAGGCGCGGCGCCCTGATCGACCCGCAGGCGGAGCAGGCGATGGCCGCCAAATGGCAGCAGCGCATGGGGATTCGCACACCGGACATGAACAACCCGATCCTGTCGCTTTCCGGCGGCAACCAGCAAAAAGCCCTGTTTGCCCGCGCACTGGCCTGTGACAGTGACCTGATTCTGATGGACGATCCGATGCGCGGGGTGGATGTAGGAACCAAGCGCGAGGTCTACGCGATCATCAAGGAAGAGGCCGCTCGCGGGCGGACGTTCATCTGGTACACCACTGAGCTTGAAGAGCTGGATCACTGCGATCACATCTACGTGTTCCGCAACGGGCAGGCCGTAGCCGACATGCCGCGGGACGAACTGAGCGAAGCGCAAGTGCTGCGCAGCTCCTTTCAGGAGGAGGTGGCATGAACGCGCCTCAACCCATGACCTTGAAAAAAATATCTGCTACGGGTTTTGCGCCTGCAGGTACAGGCACGTTCAATCGTGCACGTTTGCTGCGCAGCGCTTTGCCGGCCCTGTCGCTGATCGTGCTGCTGGCCACGATCTTCATCATGCAGCCACGGGCCATGAGCTATATGGGCATGAACCTGATGCTCAACCTGGCGGTACCGATTGCGTTGGCCACCATTGCCCAGATGCTGATCATCACCGTGAATGATCTGGACCTGTCCCTGGGCAGCTTTATCAGTTTTGTCGCCTGCGTGGCCGCCACGTTGCTCAACGATCATCCGCTGTTGGGGTGTCTGGCCTTGCTCGGGTGCATTGGCGTTTATGCGCTGCTGGGGGCGCTGATCCATGTCCGCCAGTTGCCGGCGATCGTGGTGACGCTGGGCATGTCGTTTATCTGGATCGGTGGCGCAGTGTTGTTGCTGCCAGCTCCCGGCGGCAGCGCACCGCAATGGTTGCAGGCGCTGGTCAAGATCAAGACGCCCCTGTTGCCGTTTGCCATTGTGGTCTGCGTGGTCCTGGCGGTGGCGGTGCATCTGTTTTTGATGCGTTCGCGGCTGGGCGTGGTGTTGCGCGGTGCCGGGGGCAATCCGCTGGCGATTGCCAAGGCCGGTTGGTCGTTGCTGAAAATCAAGGTCACGCTGTATGCGCTGGCCGGCAGTTTCGGCGTGCTTTCGGGGCTGTTCCTGGTGGGCCTGACGACCTCGGCGGACGCCAATATGGCTTTGCGCTACACCTTGCTATCGATTGCTGGCGTGATCTTGGGTGGCGGTGAATTCACCGGCGGGCGGGTATCGCCCATCGGTGCAGTGCTGGGGGCTTTGACCCTGGTGCTGGCGGGTTCACTGCTGTCGTTTATCCGCATTTCCCCCGATTGGCAGATCGGTGCCCAGGGCGCGATTCTGATCCTGGTGCTGGCCCTGCGCACTGCCGTCAACCGTCTTGAGGTCCGCCCTGCATGAACCTTTCCACGCATGTCTCGACTCTGCGCAGCAAACCCTGGCTGTGGTCGTTTTTGGCCGCGTTACTGGTGTGGCTCGCCACCCTGGCGTTCACGCGGGGCGAGGGCGCTGGCGCCCTGACTTCAGGCGCGCTGTCGTTCTCGGCTTTTTTTGTAATCGTCGGCGTGGGGCAGATGTTCGTCATCACCACCGGGCCCGGCAACATCGACCTGTCGATCCCGGCCAATATCGCCTTGAGCGGTGCGGTGGGGATGAAGTTGATGGACGGGCAGGACGGCCTGATCGCGCTGGGTGTCGCCGGGGTGCTGGGCCTGGGCGTTCTGATCGGTTGCGCCAACTACGCGTTGATCCGGGTGCTGCGGATCCCGCCGATCATCGCCACGTTGTCGGCCAGTTTTCTGCTGCAGTCGATGGCGATTGCCTATGGCCGCAGCGTGCGCATTGCCCCGCCGGAGTGGTTCTACCAGTTCTCCACCGGGCATATCGCAGGCATTCCTTATCTGGCTCTGGCCGTTGGCTTGCTCACGGTGGTGGCCGGCTACGTGTTGAGCCGCACGCTTTATGGGCGCTGGACCCTGGCGCTGGGGCAGAACATGCGTGCTGCCGAGCTGGCCGGGGTGCGGGTGGAGCGGGTGCGATGCGCCACCTACGTCTTGAGTGCGGTGTTCGCCAGCGTCTGCGGGGTGTTGCTCGCCGGGTTTTCCGGTGGTGCCTCCCTCAGCATGGGCGATGAGTACCTGCTGGCTTCCATCGCTGTGGTGGTGATTGGCGGCACCTCGGTGGCCGGCGGGTTTTCCAACGTCCCCGGGCTGTGGGGGGCGGCACTGTTTCTGTATTTGCTGGTGAGCATGCTCAACACCTTTGGCGCGAGCGCCGGTGTGCGGCTGATTCTGACCGGTGTGATTATTATCGCGGTGATCGCCGCTGTCAGCGGGCGCAAGACATTGCGCAGTCTTTGAGCAAGGACCCTTCCATGAGTGACGACATTTACCAATTTTTCGACAAGCGCTTTCGCAGCCTGACCCTGCCCAACACCCAGCTGGAGCGGCTTTACGATCAATGCCGGTGGGCTGAGGGGCCGGTGTGGTTCAACGACGGCGGCTACCTGCTGTGGAGCGACATCCCCAACCAGCGCATCCTGCGCTGGACCCCGGAGCAGGGCGTGTCGGTGTTTCGCCCGGCGTCGAACTTTGCCAATGGCAATACCCGGGACCTGCAAGGGCGGCTGGTGACCTGTGAGCACGGCACGCGCAGCGTCACCCGGACCGAACCCGACGGCAGCATCACCGTGCTGGCCGACCGGTTCGAAGGCAAACGGCTCAACTCCCCCAACGATGTGGTCGTTCACCGGGATGGCGGCATCTGGTTCACCGACCCGACCTACGGCATTCTCAGTGATTACGAAGGCTACCAGGCCGAGCCGGAGCAGAGCGGGCGCAATGTGTTTCGCATTGACCCTCACACCGGTGAACTCGCCTGTATGGCCGATGACTTTGAGCAGCCCAATGGCCTGGCCTTCTCCCCGGATGGCCAGACCCTCTACGTGGCCGACTCTGCGCGCTCCCATGACCCGGAGGCCGCGCACCATATTCGCGCCCTTCAGGTGATCGATAACTGCCGACTGGGGGCGTCGACGATCCTGGCCCAGATAGAGCCCGGCATCCCCGATGGCTTGCGAGTCGATGTTCAGGGCAATATCTGGACCAGCGCTGGCGACGGTATTCAGTGCTTCGATTCCAGCGGTGTGCTGCTGGGCAAAATCCGCCTGCCCGAAAAGGTGGCCAATCTTACGTTTGGCGGGCCACGGCGCAACCGGCTGTTCATCACGGCCAATACGTCGCTGTACATGATTCACGTGGCTGTGGCGGGTGCGCAGCTGCCTTGAGACAGCGGCGGCAAGGTGCTGGCCGCACGTCTTCAAGGCTGGTTGAAGCCAAGCAGTATTTCCGGGATTGCCGCTGGCACCAAGGGCGTGGCCGGCACCACCTCCAGCGTTCGGTTGAGAATGGCAACCACCAGTGTCAACGAGTCGGCATTGTTCAAAATGATTTTTAACCGGGTACTGTCGTTATTGGTGAAGAGGTACCTGGCTGCGCTCAACGTACGGGATTCAGCCAGGCGGATGATGCCGGCTACCGTGGACGGTTCAGGATCGATCCACAAATCACTGGCGTGATCCCAGAGCTTGAACAGGTTTTGCAAGGGCGTCAGTGTGCTCAAGCCCCGGGTCTGGCCGCTGTACAGCACTTCATAAACGTTGCGCCCTTGCTCGGTGTTGGTGTCTATCAGGTCATACAGCGGGAGGATGGCATCCACGTAGGCAATGTTGAGGGTGTTGAGGCTGATGTGCGTTTGTTCGTGGATCAAGGTCAGGATTTGCGCGTTGGCCAGCACCTCGAAAGGTTCACGGGTGCACTGCGCGAGTTTGTCCAATGGCGGTTTGAAGTACAGCTCGGTGAGGTAAATACGCATCGGTTTTTCATTGGGATGGACAAATCCATACGAGTTTTCATGTGCCCCCCGGAGCGTGCCCACCACGTAACGGTCCGAGTCTAGCGGTGACATGGCTTCACTCAGCATGTCCGTACGCAGCGTCGCGATTGAAGTCAGCAAGCGTTGACGCAGAGCCTCGGTGATATTGTTTTCGCCGAAAATGCTTTTTAAAAACTCACGGTTACGCGGGTGGGCAAAGACGTCCGGCTGTGATTGGCGCAAGCTGATCTGGCTCTTTGCCAGATAATGCAGGGCCCGTTCATGGGCATTGCGGATGATCGCGGCCTTGTGGGGGTACAGACGGTTGATTTTTTTCATCCCGATGGCTTCGACGTTGAAGGCAATCTGGATCAACGCTTGGGCCTCGGCCTGGTCAATGATTTTGCCCAGCGCCGCACCACCGCCCAGCAGGTAGCCTTTGAGATCCAGCTGCCATTGCTGCTGCTCATCCCTGAGCAGAAACGGCCCCCTCTCGTACACGCCCACGATGCGCCAGCGCAGGCCCACTTGTTCGACCTGGAAGATTTTGCCGGTGACCGGGACGTAGTGTTTTTGTGTCAGAGGGTCGGTGTACAACCCGGTCGAGGCATCATGGTTAAGGCTGCTCAATTCCAGGTGCTTGATCTCGTAGCTGCGAAGCCGATGCTCCTGGGAGGGCGTCAGCTGTATCCGGTTGTGCCACACACTAAGCGTCTCGGGCGACGCTTCTTCGTGCAGGGTCGTGCCGGAGCCGGCCTGGGTGAGCGCGGCGGGAACCGGTGCTGCAGGAGTGGCGGGCACCACGGTCGATATTTTGGCCAGCGCCAGTTGCAGGAGGATTTGCGCGCACTCGCTCATTGAGTGTTTCCACTCGCCTTGCCAGGCCAGTTTGGCAGCCTTGAGCAATTGTGGAAGGAGTTGCCAGGCGATTAACGGCAAACGTTGTTTGCCGAGCAACAAGAACGTGCCCAGCCGCTCTGCGGCGCCGAACATGGATTTGGCGATATGCCAGGCGGTTTGGCCAAAGGAACTGTGCTGTTGGCCAAGCAGGTTCAGCACCACATGGCAGGTGTCGTGATAGAGCTTTTTCAGCACATTACCGGTGTAGAGCGGCCCGCCCATGGAAGAGCCGAGCTGCGCATTCAAAAAATGCCCGACCGAATACAGCGTTCGCACAGGACCTGGCAAGCGTTCAAGAACCAGCGATTGCAGGCTGTTTGAATGGCGCAGCGTGCTGAGAAAAGCTTCACCGTGGGCGTATTCATTGAGGTGAAACACGTCATTGAACAGTGTCAGTAATACCCAGGGGCCCTGGTGCGCGTGTTCGCGCTGTATCCAGTGCAGGCCTTCCAGCCTGGTCGGTGTTGCGTTTGGCATGTGCCGCAGGTGAACTTCACGCAGCACCGCCTTGTGCCCGTTGACCGGCGTGCGCGCCAGGTGATCGGGCATTTCCATCAATTGCTCGACCAGGTTCAACGCGGTCGAGGACAGTTGGCCTTGCAAGTGAAGGGACATGGCCTGGGCGAGAAGCTGCCATGGCGCGTGCTGGCTGAACATTCGGCAGCGTTCCTCGTCGCCGGCCCGATGGGGCTCAAAACGGGGACGCATGATGGTCTGGAAATTACGGCCGATGTCGAGCCGCCTGTGGAGTTGTTTCAGGTAGTCGATGGTCATCCAGTCAGGCACAGCCCCTGCGTCGGTTGACGCCAGTGTTAGCTGATGATCATCCAGATGGCTGCCATGGCTCAGCATCAGTTCGATCAGCGAGTGCTGTTGCGCGACGGGCAGGGTGCCGGGCGGCTCGTGCAGAGGGTGTGCGACAACGCTGTAATGCCCAAGATCCAGACCATGCCCGGGATGGTCGGCTTCTATCTGGGCGACCAGCCGCACATGGGTGAAAGCCTCCAGGTCGGGCAGGTTGCCATTGAGAAAGTCGAGATTCTGCGGGGTCTGCTGGTGATGCTGTTCCACCCACCCGGCAAGCGTCAGCAGGTGCTGCTCGGGTGCCGTCGCCAGCCAATGGGGCGCAGAAAGCAGAAGCTGTGCGTTGCGTGCGAGGTTCAGCGTGTGCTCCAGAAGCAGGTTGAAACGCTGGTGGGTCTGACTGTACTTGATCCAGTCCTGGGTTTGATGAGCGGGTAAAGGTTGGGCGACAGCATGGTGAATTTCTCGGGTCAACGAGGCGATCTGGGCGTGGTTGAAGGTCTCGATGAAATTCGCCTCGATCAACCGTAGTTGTATGCGGGGCGGGATGTCCGAACCGCCTGAGTCGTGTTGCCACGGTGTCAGGCGGTCGGGGTAACTTTGCAGGCCCTGGAACATTTCATGCAGGTGCGGTGTTGCCAGCCGGCTGTTCAGGCCATTGAGCGCCAGGCTCAGGCTGTCGGCGAATTCCAGGCCTGCCACCGGGGTCCAGAACAGGACACAGCCGGAGTGTCTGGGGTCCAGCCCTCCGTGCTCGGTAATCAGGAAGGCATGCTGCAGATCGAGCGGTAGCGGCTTGCCGGGCAGCACCACGGACATGCCGAAAACTTGCGGAATAAAGCCGTTCAAGCCTTTGCGAAGCGCTTGTACAGGGTTATCGAGGACCCGCAGCAAGACGTCTTGCTTGCGCAGTATTTCAGGGTGGCTGCGTGCCTTGATGATCAGTTCATTGCGCAAGGCTGCCTGCTGCGTGTTGCTGAGGAAGGGCATCAGGCGGGTGTAGAAGTCACGGTGCTGATGAAAGAAACGCGTCGAGAATCCGTTGAGGGTGAAGTTGATCAACGTATTGAGGGCTCGCCAGCCGAGTTCGGGAATCATCTGGCTGATGCCCTCGACGCGACGGGTGTAGGCGCCCCAGTGCTCAGGCGCTGACAGGGGCGCGGCAAAGCCGTTGAACCGTTCGATGAAGTGATCCACCAGGTCTTGTGACAGCAATGGCGGGCGCGACTCGTTGCTCGAGGGGGGTGAGCTGTAGTGGTTCAGGACAATCTCGCCCGCGTTCAATGAAGTTAACCGGGCGTCCCGCAAGGCATCATTCAAGGCCGATTGAGCCACGGCGTACAGCGCGGGGCAGGTGTGCATTTCGTGCTGGCAGGAATGGCGCAGCCCTTCGAGCAACGGTATTTGCTGCTCCAGTGCTTCTTCTGGCGAAAGCGGCGTCGGCATGTCAGGCCGGGGTGGGGGCGCTTGCAGGGACTGCAGGTTCAGATGAGTGCTCCAGCGCCCTTGAGTATCGAAGGCTAACAGCGCGGGGTCGATCAGGCGGCGCACATCCAGCACCGAGTCGATCACGGCCGCCAGGTCGAAAGCCTGCGCCAGCGTGCGGTACAGGCTCATGACGTGGTTCAGGTTATGTGCCTGCTTGTCGGCGATGCTCTGCATGACGCTGAGCATCATCGGCCCCGGAACGGGAATGCTGAGGATGCCTGGAGAATGGTAAGCGACCACGATCTGGCGTTCCTTGAGGGCCAAAGCGTTGATCAGCGGCTCCGGAACGGACGCCGTGTTCAGCGGGCTCAGCAAGTGACTGTGCAGGCTCGCAGCGGAACCGAACGCCCTGATACTGGCGCAGGGCTGATACAGAAAGAAGGGGCTGCCGGGGCGCCGGGGGTTGCTGAGCATCAAATACCCGGACAGTTCCATGAACGGCTTGTGCTCGCTGCTTAGCCGCAGTGCCTCCGCTTGCAATGACAGGCCTTCATTGAGGGGTTTGAGCCACTGATAGTCCTGCGGGGAGATCCTGGCGGATGCCAGCCCTTTGAGCAGTCCTGCCTGGTAGCCGTCCTTGAGTATCCGGGCAAAAACGTCCATTCGGGTCAGGCCCGGCTCCAGCACCGTGCTCCAGTAACGTTCCAGCTGCGCCTGCAAGCGGTTGGGCAGGTTTGTGCCCAGCGTCGAGATAATGTCCAGCCATTGCTGATTTTCCATGGAGCTGGCGTGATAGGGCGTCTCGCCAGTGCCGTGATCGCTTACCTGATAGGTCTGCCCGGCAGGCCAGTGCTGATGCCGAAAGTAGCTCAGCACGGCCTCTTCCAGGGTCTGCGAGGCGACCTGCCGGTTGCGGGTCACAGTCTGCCCCGCACTGTCTACGGTGGTCTCGGCGCGGTAAGTGATGAGGCGGGTCGTGGACCTGTTCCAGCCCAGGGCCAGAGACGTCAGCTCGACCTGGAGTACCTGATCGAGCAGGACGGGCAAGGAGGGCAGCTTCAGCAGCTCGGCCTGCAGAACCTGCAGGTTGCGGCGCTGGTTGGCCTCGACCGTGGCCGCAACCTCCATAAACACATCACCCTCAATGGTTGCGTATGAAATCTGCGGGGCGTCCCACTCCGAAACAGCCTTGCGCTGTGTACGATCCACCAGCGCCATCAGTTCGTCGCGCAGCACCGGTGCGTCAAGGCGCTCAGTCAGGCGCTGCTCAAGGCCGGCCCGGTTTGTAAAGGATTCAAGCCCAAACTCGGGGGTGTACAGCACCGTGTAAGGCTGCAACAGGGCCGTCATGAGAAACGCCCCCGCCAGCTCAATGGCCGGCTGGCCGGAAAAGTTCAGGATTATCTTTTCAACCTGCATCGGCCGCTGCTGATTCAAGCGCTCCAGGGCGGTGGAGATGCGCACCGTGTGGAGCCATGTTCGCAGGTCGTCATCGAAGCCACGTGCCAGTTCACGGGCACTGGAGTGGGGGCGGGCTTCAAATGCTTCTGCAAAGTAATAAGGTAGGTCGTTGTCATTCATTGCGTGTTCCCTGGCTGCCGTGCCCTGGTCAAGGCAGCCAGGACATCGTGGATAAAGCGCACACACTAGGTGGCTTATCGGCAGGCAAGGTGGTGCATATAGTCATACCGGGTGCAGGTGCAATCTTGTAGGGCGCAGGCCTATGCCCAGCCCAGCGTGACCGCGGCCAGCAGCAGATAGCGCATGCCTTTTGCCAGGGTCACGATCAGCAAGAAACGCCACAGCGGCTCACGCATGACACCGGCGATGACGGTCAGCGGGTCACCAATGATGGGTACCCAGCTCAACAGCAGTGACCAGCGCCCGTAGCGCAGATAGAAGCGCTGGGCTTTTTCGAGTTTGTCTGCACTGACCGGAAACCAGCGTTTGTGCCGGAATCGTTCAAGCGAACGCCCCAACAACCAGTTGAGGGCCGAGCCCAGCACATTGCCCAGGGTCGCCACCGTCAGCAGGGTGGCCGCGACGTAACGGTCGGATAGCAGCATTGCCACCAGCACCGCTTCAGACTGCATCGGCAGTATCGAGGCGGCACCGAATGCTGCGAGAAACAGACCTAAGTAGCTGGAGAGTTCAAACACTCAAAGGATGCCTTGTAGACGGTTGGAAGGGGCGGCGGGGGACGCGGTAAAAATGGCCGGTGCAGTGTACAGACAATTCAGAACGACCCATCTCTGCCTGAGGCGCCTGAGCGAAGTGCCTGCACAGCGGATCTGATCAATTACAGGTCGGATTCGCGCAAAAAAGTCAGCCTTGTATCTGTTCGAATGATCCTCAACGACCCGCCCGCTGGCGGCCTCTCAAGCGCGATCACAGACAAGGGTAAATGACATGCAAATGCCGAAAACCATCCAGATCAAGAACGGTGAAAAGGTCACTCCAACGTTCTCGGCCCAGGAGTACGCCAATCGCCAGGCCAGGCTGCGGGCTTATATGGCGCAGAACAATATCGACGCGGCGGTGTTTACCTCGTACCACAACATCAACTACTACAGCGATTTCCTGTATTGCTCCTTTGGCCGCAATTACGCGCTGGTCGTGACCCAGGACAAGGCCGTGACCATCAGCGCCAACATTGACGGTGGCCAACCTTGGCGCCGGACGGTGGGCACCGAAAACATTGTGTACACCGACTGGCAGCGGGATAACTTTTTTGTAGCGATTCAACAGGCGCTGCCTGCTGCCGGACGTATCGGTATCGAGCATGACCACCTCAACCTGCTCAATCGCGACAAACTGGCCAGCCGCTATCCGCAGGCCGAACTGGTGGACATCGCCGCCCCGTGCATGCGCATGCGCATGATCAAGTCGGCTGAAGAACACGCCATCATTCGTCACGGCGCACGTATTGCCGACATTGGCGGTGCGGCGATCATCGAAGCCCTGCGCGATCAGGTACCCGAATATGAAGTCGCGCTGCATGCGACCCAGGCGATGGTGCGTGAAATTGCCCGCACTTTCCCGGACGCCGAGCTGATGGATACCTGGACCTGGTTTCAATCGGGGCTCAATACCGACGGCGCACACAACCCGGTGACCAGCCGCAAGGTGAACAAGGGCGATATTCTGAGTCTCAACTGCTTCCCGATGATTGCCGGTTACTACACCGCGCTGGAACGTACGCTGTTTCTGGACCATTGCTCCGACGAGCATCTGCGGCTCTGGGAAGTCAACGTCAAGGTGCATGAAGCCGGACTCAAACTGATCAAGCCAGGCATGCGCTGCTCGGATATTGCACTGCAACTCAACGAGATCTTCCTGGAGCACGACCTGCTGCAATACCGCACGTTTGGCTATGGTCACTCGTTCGGTACCCTGAGCCATTACTATGGCCGCGAAGCCGGGCTCGAATTGCGCGAAGACATCGACACGGTGCTGGAGCCCGGCATGGTGGTTTCCATCGAGCCAATGATCATGATTCCCGAAGGACGGCCGGGAGCGGGCGGTTACCGTGAGCACGATATTCTGATCGTCAACGAACAGGGCGGCGAGAACATCACTAAATTCCCGTATGGCCCGCAGCACAACATTATCAAGCAGTAATATCAGCGCCGCACAGTCTCCCTGTGCGGCGTTTTCAGTTGAGCTGATCGCTCCAGACACCCACACATGCGTGCGCAGATACGCGGTGTGTTCTGACCCATTACCCCTGCCAAAAAGAACAGAATGAGGGTATTAGTCATGCCTAACGTCTCAACGTCGGTCCCTGTGGTTCAACCCCGCACCTCACACACTGGAGGTGCTCGATGAGCGTCCCAAGCGCAAATCTCGCCATGCCCCTGAGTACAGAACAGCTCCACGAGCGTATCAGTGAACGCAAGGCGTTACGCCGTGCGGCCACCGCCAGTTTCATGGGCAACTTTGTCGAGTGGTTCGACTACGCTGCCTATGGGTACCTGGCCACAGTCATCGCCCTGACGTTCTTCCCGCAGACCGATGCCGCCAGCGGGTTGCTGGCGACGTTCGCGGTGTTTGCCCTGTCGTTTATCGTGCGCCCGATCGGTGGGTTGGTCTGGGGCCATTTTGGTGACAAGTACGGACGTCGCAGCGCTTTGTCGTGGTCGATCCTGATCATGACGGTTTCAACGTTTTGCATCGGTATTCTGCCCGGCTACAACCACATCGGCCTGTGGGCGCCGGCGTTGCTGCTGTTGATCCGGCTGGTGCAGGGTTTTTCCGCTTCGGGCGAATACGCCGGGGCTTCGGCGTTTCTCGCCGAATACGCTCCCGAAGGAAAGCGGGGCTTCTACACCAGCATCGTGCCGGCCAGTACCGCTGCAGGCCTGTTGTTTGGCGCGTTGTTTGTGGCGGCCATGCATGCCTTCATGACGATAGAAGACCTGCATGACTGGGGCTGGCGCTTGCCGTTCCTGTTGGCGGCACCTTTTGGCCTGGTGGGGCGTTATATCCGCGTCAGCCTGCAGGACTCGCCCAAGTTTCTGGAGATGGAGCAGCGCCTGGAAGCCAAGGAATGTGCGACCCATGCACCCGTTCGTGAGCTGCTCACCGTGCACCGGCGTGCGGTAATGATCGGGATTGGCGTCACTTGCCTGAATGCCGTAGCGTTTTACCTGCTGCTCAGCTACATGCCGACCTACCTGTCCACTGAAATGGGCCTGAGTGAGCGTGATTCATTCATTGCCTCAACGGTGTCGCTGGCGACCTACATCGGCCTGATCTTCCTGATGGGCAAGCTGTCGGACCGTTTCGGGCGCAAGACCATGCTGGTCACAGCCTCGGTGCTGTTTCTGGCGTTGACCTTTCCGTTGTTCGGCATGCTCGGCAATACCTCGCTGGCCGTCATTCTGATGATCCAGATTGCTTTTGGGGCGATCCTGGCGATGAACGACGGCACCTTGCCGTGCTTCCTCGCCGAGATTTTCCCGACCCGGGTGCGTTTCAGCGGCTTTGCCTTTAGCTTCAATATCGCCAATGCGCTGTTCGGCGGGACGGCACCGTTTATTGCGACGTGGCTGATTCAAATGACCGGCAACAAAATGGCCCCGGCCTGGTATTTGCTCGCGGCCGCCGCCGTCGCGCTGGTTGCCATGCTGGCCAGTCGCGAGACCGCGCACAAAGCCTTGCAGGACTGACGCATTGCAGGCCTGAAAAGGAAACGGCGAAGGCGCAGTGATACGCCTTCGCCGTTTTTGCTCTACGGATGGGCGCCCGCCGCCACTCAGTGCAAGGCCATCTGTTTGCGCTGACCGATGGGCGACACGCCGAACAGGCGGCTGTAGCACTTGGAGAAGTGCGCCGCCGAGACAAAGCCGCAGGCGAGGGCGATATCGCGCACCTGCGATTCGCTGCGCAGCAACAGATTACGTGCCCTGGCCAGGCGCAACTCCAGGTAATACTGGCTGGGGGTGCGTTGCAAATGCTTGTGGAACAAGCGTTCAAGTTGACGCACTGACACTTCGTTCAAGCGTGCCAGTTCTTCGAGGCTCACCGGCTCTTCGAGATTGGCTTCCATGATGGCCACCACCTGGCTGAGTTTGGGCTGCGAAGTGCCCAGTTTTTGTCGCAGAGGGACCCGCTGTTGTTCTTGCGCCCCGCGTGCGCGGTCGCACAGCAGCAGTTCGGCGGCATGGGCGGCAATCTCACGACCACCGGGCTCCCGTGCAATCAGTTGCAGGGTCATGTCCATGGATGCTACGCCGCCCGAGCAGGTGTAGCGATCCCGGTCCAGTTCGAAGAGCTGGTTGGAAATGATGATCCCCGGAAAGTGATCCTTCAGGCTTTCGATATCTTCCCAGTGAATAGTGCAGCGATAGCCTTTGAGCAACCCCGCGCGCGCCAGCCAGTAGCTGCCGGTGCAGATCCCGCCCAGCGCGACCTGTTCGTGTGCCAGTTTGCGCAGCCAGTTGAGAACCGGGCGGCTGCTGAGGTGAGAGACGATCGGGTTTGAACCGACCACCAGCAAGATGTCCAGTTTTGGTGCATTGCCCACCACATAGTCGGGCAGTATGCGCATGCCATTGCTGGCGGTTACCGGGTCCAGACTGGGGGCGATGATCACCGTGCGAAACATCTCGCGGCGCGCCGCCATGTTGGCCATGCGCAGGGTTTCAATGGCCGAGGCAAAACCGATGGTCGTGAAGTTTGGTATCACCAGAAAACCCACGGTCTTTACCGAGTGCGGGGTGTGCGGTGACCCTGTAACAGGCGTTGCCATCCTTACGCTCCTTTTTTTGATCCGGGACGCGTCTAGCGTCGGGGTTCACACAGGGCACGGGATCCATTGCGCCGTGAGTGAGCGTTCAAGGAATGTCGTGCCCTGTATTTTTGAGCGTAAAGAAGCATTTGTTATGCCAGTGAACGCTCTGGCCGGGAACGTTCTTTATCGTGGCAAAAACCGGTCGCTGACATACGCAGAATAGTCAGGCAGTACGCTTTCGATTTTGCCCTGATCCTTCAGGAACAGCGCGGTTCGGGCAATGTCCCTGGCCGTACCGCCGCCTAGCAGCTGAGGGCTTTTTTGCTCATCGGCCGAAGGGAAGTGCGCCCCCTGCAACAACTCGGGAATGTCGGCAGCATTGGCCCCGGTGAGCGAGGCGATTTTCTGCACCTGGGGCGAGTCGGCCGTCCAGTCAGCCCGATGCGCCTGGTAATCGGCGATGGCCTCAAGGCTGACCCTGGCGAACTGCGCGACCACTTCGGGGTGTTTGTCGGCAAAATCCTTGCGTGCGACCCACACTTCAAAGGTCGGTGCGCCCCATTCACTGACTTGACCGGCATCGGTGAGTATCTTGCCGGTCTTGCGGATTTCCCCCAGCGCGGGCGACCAGGTGAAGGCGCCGTCAATGTCGCCGCGCTTCCAGGCCGCGGTGATTTGCGCAGGACTGAGGTTCACCACTTTTACCTGTTGCGGCGACAGGTTCCAGTGTTTCAGTGCGCCCAGCAGGCTGTAGTGCGAGGTGGACACGAACGGTGTGGCCAGCGTCTTGCCGATCAAGTCCTGTGGTGAGGCAATACCGCTGCCATCACGTACCACCAGGGCCTCTGAACCTTTGATTTGTGCGGTGACGATAAAGGTCACCAGCGGCACCTTTCGCGAGGCGGCAGCTGCCAGCGGGCTCGATCCCAGATTGCCGATCTGTACATCCCCCGATGCCAGTGCCGCGACTACGGCGGGGCCTGAGTCGAAACGGCGCCAGTCGATTTTCTGGCCAATGGCTTTGTCGTAAGTGCCTTCGGCCTGGGCCAGTTTGGTCGGGTCGATGCCGGTGATGTAGCCAATCGTTACCTCAGCCGCTTGTGTGCCGGGGCTAAGTCCCGCGAGTGAGACGCAAAGGGCAATCAACAGTGTGCGCACGGACATGGGCTGGACCTTGTTCTGATGAGGAAACGAGAAAATGCAAGGGAGGTCCGGCGGTCCGGTGAGGGGAATCTAAGTGCTTTAAATGAAAGGGGAAAATACCGTTTTGGAACTAGCTTAGAGCCTGACCCTCTCCAGGCAGAGGGTCAGGTTCAAAGGCGTTCAGGGTTTAGACGTGGGGGGCGTCGTGCTTGAGCTGCGGGCTGGCGTATTGCGGTTTAAGGGCGCCTTGATTGTCCAGCAACCAGGCGTCCATCACTTTGCGCACCACAGGTCCGGCCACCCGGCCGCCGGCTTCGCCGTTTTCGATCATCACCGAAATCACGATTTGCGGATCTTCGGCCGGGGCAAACCCGACAAACAAGGCGTTATCGCGATTGCGCTCTGCGGTTTTCAGGCGGTTATAGCGTTCGCCTTGTTTGATGGCGACCACTTGCGCGGTGCCGCTTTTCCCGGCGATGCGGTATTGCGCACCCTGGGCAGACGCCCGGGCAATACCCCGCGGATCATGCATGACCAGTTGCATGGCATGGTTGACCTGCTCCCATTCCCGGGGGTCATGCAGCACGATATTGGCTATCGGGTGCTCATCCACCGGTGGCGCGCCGTCAATGGTGCGGGCCAGATGCGGGCGGTTCCACACCCCCTTGTTGGCGATCAGCGCGGTGGCCTGGGCCAGTTGCAGCGGAGTGACCTGCATATAACCCTGGCCAATCCCCAGAATCACCGTTTCGCCGGGGAACCAGGTCTGTCGACGGGTAATGCGCTTCCATTCGCGCGATGGCATCAGGCCGGGCGACTCCTCGAACATGTCCAGCGAGACTTTTTGCCCCAGCCCGAACTCCGCCATGTAGTCATGCATGCGGTCAATGCCCAGCTTGGACGCCAGGTCGTAGAAGTAGGTGTCGTTGGAGCGCATGATCGCGGCGTTCAAGTCGACCCAGCCATCACCACTGTGGTTCCAGTTGCGGTACTTGTGTTCGACGTTGGGCAACTGGAAATAACCGGGGTCAAACACCCGGGTCGAAGCGGATATCACCCCGCTGTCGAGTCCGGCAATGGCCACTTCGGGTTTGATGGTGGAGCCCGGGGCATACAGCCCGCGCAGTGCCCGGTTGAACAACGGTTTGTCGATGGAGTCGCGCAGTCCCGAGTAGTCCCGGGTACTGATGCCGGTCACGAATAGGTTGGGGTCAAAGCTGGGCTTACTGACCATCGCCAGCACTTCGCCGGTTTTCGGGTCGAGGGCGATGATCGAGCCGCGCCGATCCCCGAGGGCAGCTTCAGCGGCTTCCTGCAATTTAATGTCGAGGCTCAGCACAATGTTTTTACCGGCCACCGCATCGGTGTGCCGCAGCACGCGCATTACCCGACCCTGGGCATTGGTCTCGACCTCTTCAAAGCCGACCTTGCCATGCAGTTCGTGTTCGTAAAAACGTTCAATCCCGGTTTTGCCGATGGACTGCGTCCCCCGGTATTGCGTGCTGTCGAGCTGTTTGGCCTCTTTTTCATTGATCCGGCCGACATAGCCCACCGAATGTGCGAAGTGGTCGCCCTGAGGGTAATGGCGGACGAACTGCGCCTCGACATCGATGCCCGGCAGGCGGAACTGATTGACCGCCAGCAGGGCGATTTGCTCCTCGCTCAGGTCATAGAGCAAGGTCGAGGGATCGAAGGGATGGCGTGCCTGTTTCATGGCCTTGGCGAACAAGGCATGGTCTTCGTCTGGCAAGTGCAGGATGCCGAACAGCGTGTCCAGCACCTTGGCAGTATCGGCGGCGCGCTCGCGGGTAATGGTCATGTTGAAGCTGGGCTGGTTATCGGCCAGCAGTACGCCGTTGCGGTCGTAGATAAAGCCGCGCTCAGGTGGAATCGGCAATACGTGTACGCGATTGTTTTCGGACACGGTCGAGTTGTAAGCAAACTCAGTCACTTGCAAAAAGTACATCCGGCCAATCAGGGCGCAACTGATTGCCAGCACCAGCGCTGCGCACGCAATCAGTCTTTTGTTGACCAGCCGCTTTTCGGATTCGTGGTCTTTGAGATGGATCGGCTCGGGCATATCGGGGGCTCGTATCGGTAAACAGAAGTGCAGTCGCCCGGGCAATGACCTGGGGGCGACGAAAGTCGGCGCACACCTTACCAATAAGCTTGGGGCGGAGTGGGCATAAAGGCCGTTCTGAACATGAAACTCGACGGGCTGCGCAGGCCACGGGCTGTTGTAGACTCTGTTCTTTTCAGCGGAAGCGATCCCGATGTTGCCCTTGATTGACTGGCGGCCCCATGCGCCCTTGCAGCGTTTGCACGTGAACTGGCTGCAACAGGCCGGGGTTGAGGTTGCCGTGCTGCGCCTTGACCTGATCGATCCGCTGATCAGCGGCAACAAGTGGTTCAAACTCACCGAACACTTGCGTGCGGCGCATGCCGCCGGCGCTGACGGGGTGATCAGCCTGGGCGGGGCTCACTCCAATCATCTGCATGCGCTGGCAGCCGCCGGCAAGCGTTTTGGTTTCACTACGGTGGGGCTGTTGCGCGGGCATGCGCAGCAAACCCCGACCACTGAGGACTTGCAACGCTTTGGCATGCAGCTGCACTGGCTGGGGTTTGGCGGCTATCGGGCACGTCACGAGCCGGGCTTCTGGACGCCGTGGCAAGCCCTGTACCCGCAGTTGTACCCGGTGCCTGAAGGTGGCGGCAGCCTTGCGGGTGCCCTGGGGTGCAGGCCGCTGGTGAGTCTGGTGCGCGAGCAACTGGACGCTGTGGGCTGGGATGACTACGACGGCTGGTGGCTGGCCGCCGGTACCGGCACGACGCTGGCTGGCCTGGTGCTGGCCGAAGCCGGTGAGCGCCCGGTATATGGTGCACTGGCGGTGCCTCAGGATCATGGGGTGGCGCCGCAGGTCGAGGCCATTCTGCAACAGGCGGGGAGCGCCTCGGCGGCCTTTGACTTGATCGAGGCCAGTCGCGGTGGTTTCGCCCGGGTTGACGAGGCGTTGCTGGCGTTCATTCAGGTCAGCGAGCAGGCGGCAGGTGTGCCGCTGGAGCCGTTGTACACCGGCAAGGCGCTGATGGCGCTCAAGCAGGCGGTCGCAGAAGGCGTCATTGAGCGTGGCAAACGTCTGGTTTTTGTCCACACCGGCGGCTTGCAAGGCCGCCGGGGGTTTGCAGCAAAAACCTAGCCGCGCTTGGGCAGCATGCGCAGCAGGGTGTTGTCCTTGATCACATAGTGATGCGCCAGGCCAGCCACCGCGTGCAAGCCGATCAGCCAATAGCCGATGGTCCCGCCCAGTTCGTGCCAGCTTTTGATCTGTTTGGCGAACTCCGGGTCCTTGACGGTTAAAGCGGGCAGGTCGAAGCCGTAGAAGAACACCGATTTGTCGTTGTAGCTAAGGATCAGATAGCCCAGCAGCGGCATGCCGATCATGAATACATACAGCGCCCAGTGCATCAGCGTTGCCAGAGCGGTTTGCCAGGCCGGCGGGGCGGGGGTGATGTTCGGTGCTGCGCCCAGGGTACGGGCCAGCAGCCGCAACCAGACCAGGGCGAAGACGGTCAGGCCGAGCATAAAGTGCGCATCTTTCATCAGGTTGCGACCGTCGCTGTCTTTCGGGAATATTCCGCGAAACTCGATCGAGGCATATATCAGTACGAACAGCAGCACCATGAACCAGTGCAAGGCAATGGACATTCGGCTGTAACGGTCGGCGGAGCTTTTCCAGGACATGGCTTTTCCTCACGGTTCACATCGGTAAGCCTCCGTTCTTGTACGACGGAGTACCTTTACTTTAATCGGCTTGTGTTACTTCGTTCCTGAGGCAAGTCAGATTTAGTTCAATCAGGGTTGCCCGGGACTTTGGGCCAAAGGTCGGAAACCAGGAACAGTCGCTCGGCTTCCTCCCAGTCGCCGCCGCCATTTTCGGCCAGACGCACCAACAGCTGGGCGGGCGCCTGGGGGTGCAGTTCTGACAACCAGACCTGCAATTGTTGTTCAGACCATAGCCCGTCGGGGCCAGAGTGCGCAGGTGCAAGCCAGGCATGCCGGGGCAAGGGCTGCCAGCAACCCGCGGCGCTCTGGCGAATGAACGCCGGCCAGTCCCGCTGATGCAGCCAGCGGCCCCGCAAGTGACCGGGGTGAGCGCCGAGCGGTGGCCGCGAATGGCCGGGCCACGGATACAGCAGGTAGCCGCCGAGCCACAGATGGGCATCGAAGTGACGGACATCCATCTGCGCGAGAATCTCACGGCTTTCCGGGCGGCTGGACATGGGCAGTTGATGCTGGGTGAAATGCTTGAGCTTACGGTCGAGCCGGTCATTGCTGCCGGGGCCGAGCCAGTGCGCCGGATCGTGGCCATCCGCGTCTTGCGGGCCGAGATAGAGTTTTATCGCCAGTTCCAGGTGATGCACGCCGTCACGGTCACGCAGCAGCATGTCCAGCTCACCCAGCGTATGGCCGCCCACACGGATTGGCAGGTTGGCGGCCAGCAGCTCAACACCTGGCGCCTGGTCGATGGCAAATTGCCAAAGCCGTTCGTAGTAGCGCCCCAATCGCCGCGTGGTGGCCAATGCCAGCCACTGCTGCAGCGGTTCGCTGTGGCGGTCGAGCTCTCGCAGCCAACGCTCCAGTTGATCGGGGGCCCGCACCCAGTCGCTGCCGGTCAGCGGGTGGCGCTGAGGCCATGGCGTCTGGCTGAGCATGGGCGGGGCCAGAATCACCCACGCCAGGTCCCGCACCTCGGGGTGGCGCAATTGACGGGGCAGGTTAAGCAAGTCGGGGAAGAGGATCATTCTGCGAGCATAGCTGTTTGTCAGGCGCTGAAAGGGTTTTGTCTATTGTGGTCTTTCGCCCATAATCGTTGTTTTCACCTGTCAATAACCCCGCAGGAGCCTCATGGAGCAATTTCGTAATATCGGCATCATTGGTCGTTTGGGCAGTTCTCAGGTGCTCGACACGGTTCGCCGACTGAAAAAATTCCTGCTTGGGCGACACCTGCACGTGATCCTTGAAGACACCATTGCCGAGGTTTTGCCCGGTCATGGCCTGCAAACCTCTTCGCGAAAAATGCTCGGTGAAGTCTGCGACATGGTGATCGTGGTGGGCGGCGATGGCAGTTTGCTGGGCGCTGCCCGTGCACTGGCGCGGCACAATGTTCCGGTACTGGGCATCAACCGCGGCAGCCTGGGCTTTTTGACCGATATCCGGCCGGACGAACTTGAAGTCAAGGTCGCCGAGGTGCTGGACGGCCACTACCTGGTTGAAAACCGCTTTTTGCTGCAGGCCGAGGTTCGCCGCCATGGCGAAGCGATCGGTCAGGGCGATGCCCTGAATGACGTGGTGTTGCACCCAGGCAAATCCACGCGGATGATCGAATTCGAGCTGCATATCGACGGCCAGTTCGTGTGCAGCCAAAAGGCCGACGGCCTGATTGTCGCCACGCCGACCGGTTCCACGGCCTATGCCATGTCTGCCGGAGGGCCGATCATGCACCCCAAACTCGATGCGATCGTCATCGTCCCGATGTACCCGCATACCCTCAGCAGTCGGCCGATTGTGGTCGATGGCAACAGCGAGCTGAAGATCGTGGTGGCCAAGGACATGCAGATCTACCCGCAAGTGTCGTGTGATGGTCAGAACCATTTCACCTGTGCGCCGGGCGACACCATCACTGTCAGTAAAAAAGCGCAGAAGCTGCGCCTGATTCACCCGCTGGACCACAACTACTATGAAGTGTGTCGGACCAAGCTTGGCTGGGGTAGCCGACTGGGCGGTAGGGCTGACTGATGCTCGATCCAGCGCGCAGTTACGATTTGATCGGTGACGTGCATGGTTGCGCTCATACCCTTGAGCACCTCCTGGAGCGTCTGGGCTATCGCAAACACGCCGGTACCTGGCGACACCCGCAACGGATGGCGGTGTTCCTGGGCGACATCATTGATCGTGGCCCGCGCATTCGCGAAGCGCTGCATATCGTTTACGACATGGTTCAAGCCGGTCAGGCGCTGTGCCTGATGGGCAACCATGAATTCAACGCGCTGGGCTGGTGTACCCCGGCACCGGCCGGCACGGGCAAGCATTTCGTGCGTGAGCACACCCCGCGCCATGCCAGGCTGATCCACGAGACCCTTGAACAGTTCGCACAGTACCCTGGCGACTGGCACGACTTCGTGCAGTGGTTTTATGACATGCCGCTGTTTGTCGACGCCGGTCGTTTTCGGGTCGTACACGCCTGCTGGGATGCCGATGTGATCGCCGCACTGCGTGCGAAGTACCCCGATGGCTGTATCGACCGGCCTTTCCTGCAAGCCGCAGCGGTACCGGAAAGCTTTGCCAGCATGGCCTTCAACCGTTTGTTGCGCGGCACCGACATGCGCCTGCCGGACGGCATGACCCTGACCGGTGGCGATGGCCTGACCCGGGCGTTTTTTCGCACCAAGTTCTGGGAAGATGACCCCAAGACCTACGGAGATATCGTGTTCCAACCTGACGCTCTGCCTGAGCTCGTTGCAAAAAAACCGTTATCAACCACTGAAAAAGGGGCGCTGCTGCGCTATGGCAGTGATGAGCCGCTGTTGTTTGTGGGCCATTACTGGCGCAGCGGCCAGCCGGCACCGATCCGGCCGAACCTGGCCTGTCTTGATTACAGTGCCGTGCTCTACGGCAAACTGGTTGCTTATCGCCTGGATCAGGAAACACGCCTCGATCCGGCCAAGTTCGTGTGGGTGGATGTTGAGCGTCCGGAGGCTGTGCAATGAGTGCCGTCGCCGTTTTACGCTTGCCGTTGTCCACCGACCTGAGCGGGTTTGTGAGTTTGCTTAAACGCATGCAAGTGCCGCATCGGGTCAGCGAAGAAGCCGGTGAGCAAGTGCTGTGGGCACCCGAAACCATTGCCGACGATGTGCGCAGCCTGTATCAGCGTTTCCCGGTGGGCGACCCCGATCATGCGTTGCCCATCGTCGAGCGCCCGCCGGCCATGGGCCGCCCGAGCTTCGCCCGGCAATTGCGTGACAGTCCGGCAACCGCTGCGATTTTGCTGCTGTGCGTGATTGTCGCTGCGCTGACGCAGCTGGGTGACAACTTGCCTGCCCTCAGCGCGCTGACGTTCCTTGATTTCAGCATTCACGGCGAGTACATCCAGTTCACGCCGCTGGCCGATAGCCTGGCCGCGGGGCAGTGGTGGCGCTTATTCACGCCGATGCTGATTCACTTCGGTTTCTTGCACATCGCCATGAATGGCATGTGGTATTGGGAACTGGGGCGGCGCATTGAAATGCGTCAGGGCAGCATCAACCTGATTGGCCTGAGCCTGTTGTTCAGCGTGGTGTCCAACGTGGCCCAGTACCTGTTTGGTGGCCCAAGCCTGTTTGGTGGCTTGTCCGGGGTGTTGTATGGCTTGCTTGGGCATGTCTGGATTTACCAGCGGATGGCACCCAATCCGATGTATCACATGCCTCGCGGCGTACTGGTGATGATGCTGGTCTGGCTGGCGCTGTGCATGTCGGGGCTGGTGTCGATGATGGGTTTTGGCCAGATCGCCAACGCGGCCCATGTCGGCGGCTTGTTGATCGGATGCCTGACCGGTTTGCTCGGCGGTCTTTGGGCGCGACGCAAACAGATGGCTTAACGCTGTAGCTGCTGCCCATCGCAGCCTGCGGCAGCGGCTACAGGCTTGTTTATTCTTTAAGGAGTGGAAAAGACCCATGTCCTCTTTCAATGAAATGATTCACAACATCACCCCCGAGATTTACCAGAGCCTGAAACTGGCGGTCGAAATCGGCAAGTGGGCCGATGGCAACAAACTCACCGCCGAACAGCGCGAGCTGTCATTGCAGGCAATGATTGCCTGGGAAGTGCAAAACCTGCCCGAAGACCAGCGTACCGGCTACATGGGCCCTCAAGAGTGCAGCTCCAAGTCGGCACCGGTGCCCAATATTCTGTTCAAGTCGGATGCAATCCATTGATTGAAATTGGTCGCGGTGCAATCAGCAAAATGTCGGCGAGCCTTGAAACGCCGACCGTGCAATATGCGTTTCGTCTGGGTGATACCGAGGTGCCGGTCAACCCGTTGATCGGCAGCACGTTGCGTCTGGAATACCTGGGGGCGATTCACTGCACCCACTGCGGGCGCAAGACCAAAACCAGCTTCAGTCAGGGTTACTGCTACCCGTGCATGACCAAGCTGGCGCAATGCGATGTCTGCATCATGAGCCCGGAGCGTTGCCATTACGACGCCGGTACCTGCCGTGATCCATCCTGGGGCGAGCAGTTCTGCATGACCGATCACGTGGTGTATCTGGCCAACTCGTCCGGGGTCAAGGTCGGCATCACCCGTGCCACCCAGTTGCCGACGCGCTGGCTCGACCAGGGCGCGAGCCAGGCGTTGCCGATCGTGCGGGTTGCCACCCGCCAGCAATCGGGTTTTGTCGAAGACCTGTTGCGCACTCAAGTGGCCGACCGGACCAATTGGCGAGCCTTGCTCAAGGGCGATGCCGAGCCGGTGGACCTGCTGGCGGTGCGTGACCAGTTGTTCGAGAGCTGCGCCGAAGGCATGAATGAGTTGCAGGCGCGCTTCGGCCTGCAGGCCGTCCAGCCCTTGCTGGACGTCGAGCCTGTCGAGATTCGTTATCCGGTCGAACGCTACCCGACCAAGATTGTCAGTTTTAATCTGGACAAGAATCCGATCGTTGAAGGCACGCTGATGGGGATCAAGGGGCAGTATTTGATCTTCGATACCGGCGTTATCAATATCCGCAAGTACACGGCTTATCAATTGGCCGTGCATCAGTAAAAGGACTCCAGCATGCGCACCGAACAACCGCAAATGATCTACCTGAAGGACTACCAGGCGCCCGAGTACCTGATCGACGAGACGCACCTGACCTTTGAGTTGTTCGAGGACCACACGCTGGTCCATGCGCAACTGGTGATGCGCCGCAATCCGGCCCGTGGCGCTGGATTCCCGGCCCTGGAGCTGGATGGCCAGCAACTGGAGCTGCTCTCGGTCAAGCTCGATGATGCCGACCTGGTGCCAGGCGACTATCAATTGACGGACAGTCACCTGGTCCTGCAGCCGACCACTGCGCAGTTCGTGGTCGATACCAGCGTCAAGATCCACCCCGAATCCAACACCGCGCTGGAAGGCCTGTACAAGTCCGGCGGGATGTTCTGCACTCAATGCGAAGCCGAAGGCTTCCGCAAAATCACGTATTACCTCGATCGTCCTGACGTGATGAGCACATTCACCACCACGGTGGTGGCCGAGCAGCACCGCTACCCGATCCTGCTGTCCAACGGTAACCCGATTGCCAGTGGTCCTGATGAAGACGGGCGGCACTGGGCCACCTGGGAAGACCCGTTCATGAAACCGGCTTACCTGTTTGCGCTGGTGGCCGGCGACCTGTGGTGCGTCGAAGACACGTTCACCACCATGACCGATCGGACCGTGGCGCTGCGTATTTATGTCGAGCCGGAAAACATCGACAAGTGCCAGCACGCGATGAACAGCCTGAAGAAGTCGATGCGCTGGGACGAAGAGGTCTACGGTCGCGAATACGACCTGGACATCTTCATGATCGTGGCCGTGAACGACTTCAACATGGGCGCGATGGAGAACAAGGGCCTCAACATCTTCAACTCCAGTTGCGTCCTGGCCCGCGCCGAAACCGCCACCGACGCTGCGCACCAGCGGGTCGAGGCGGTGGTTGCCCACGAATACTTCCACAACTGGTCGGGCAACCGCGTGACCTGCCGTGACTGGTTCCAGCTGTCGCTCAAGGAAGGCTTCACGGTGTTCCGTGACTCCGAATTCTCGGCCGACATGAACTCACGCACGGTCAAACGCATCGAGGACGTGGCCTTCCTGCGTACCCACCAGTTTGCCGAAGATGCCGGCCCCATGGCCCATGCAGTGCGGCCAGACAGCTTTATCGAAATCTCCAACTTCTACACCCTGACCGTTTATGAAAAGGGTTCTGAAGTCGTGCGCATGATCCACACCCTGCTGGGGGCCGAAGGCTTCCGCAAGGGCAGCGACCTGTATTTTGAGCGCCATGACGGCCAGGCCGTCACCTGCGATGACTTCATCAAGGCCATGGAAGACGCCAACGGCGTTGACCTGACCCAGTTCAAGCGTTGGTACAGCCAGGCCGGTACGCCCCGGCTGGCGGTCAGCGAGCAATATGACGCGGCCCTGAAAACCTACAGCCTGACCTTTGCTCAAAGCTGCCCGGCCACACCGGACAAGGTTGAAAAACTGCCGTTCGTGATCCCTGTCGAGGTGGGCCTGTTGAATGCCCAGGGGGCTGAAATCCCGTTGCAACTGGCGGACGAAGCTGCCGCCAGCGGCACCACTCGCGTGCTGTCGGTGACTGAATCCGAGCAGACGTTCACGTTCGTGGGCGTGGCCGAAAAGCCGTTGCCTTCATTGCTGCGTGGCTTTTCGGCGCCGGTGAAGCTGAGCTTTGCCTACAGCCGTGACCAGTTGATGTTTTTGATGCAGCACGACACTGACGGTTTCAACCGTTGGGAGGCCGGGCAGCAACTGTCGGTGCAGGTGCTGCAGGAACTGATTGGCCAGCACCAGCGCGGCGAGCCGCTGGTCATGGATCAGCGACTGGTTGAGGCCTTGCGCAGTGTGTTGGGCAACCAGCAACTGGATCAGGCGATGGTGGCTGAAATGCTCTCGCTTCCGGGCGAAGCCTACCTGACTGAGATCAGTGAAGTGGCTGATGTCGAGGCCATTCACACGGCGCGCGAGTTTGCCCGCAAGCAACTGGCCGACAGCTTGTTTGACGGGCTGTGGACGCGCTACCAGGCCAATCGCGAAATCTCCAGAGTGACTTCGTATGTGGCCGCCGCCGAGCATTTCGCCCGTCGCAGCCTGCAAAATATCGCGCTCTCATACCTGATGCTCAGCGGCCAGCCACAGGTGCTGGCGGCCACGCTGGAACAGTTCGAACACAGCGACAACATGACCGAGCGCCTGACCGCGCTGGCAGTGCTGGTGAACTCGCCATTTGCCGAAGACAAGGCCAAGGCCCTGGCCAGCTTTGCCGAGCACTTCAAGGACAACCCGCTGGTCATGGATCAGTGGTTCAGCGTGCAGGCGGCCAGTGGTTTGCCGGGTGGACTGCAGCGGGTGCGGGAGTTGATGCAGCACCCGGCTTTCAACATCAAGAACCCGAACAAGGTGCGGGCACTGGTCGGGGCCTTTGCCGGGCAGAACCTGATCAACTTCCATGCGGCGGACGGTTCGGGCTATCGCTTCCTGGCTGATCTGGTGATCGAACTCAACGGGTTCAACCCGCAGATTGCCTCGCGGCAACTGGCACCGCTGACCCGCTGGCGCAAATATGACAACGCCCGTCAGGCGCTGATGAAGGCCGAACTGGAACGCATCCGCAACTCGGGTGAATTGTCCAGCGACGTGTTTGAAGTCGTGAGCAAAAGCCTGGCGTAAACCCGCAGGCAAATAAAAGGCGCTAACCGGGTGATCGGTTAGCGCCTTTTTTGTGCCTTCCATTACGGGGCTTGGGTGTCGTCGCTGCCGAGCTCCGCGCCAGCCTAGTGCTGAGGGTTAAGCACCGTATCCAGTGCCGTGCGCGCGTCATCAAGCTGCACCAGCGTGGCGTGACGGGCGCTGAGGGCGTCGTGATTTTCGATGGCCGTCAAGATGGCCTTGTGCCGGGGCAGGGCCAGTTCGTGCAGGTTGGGACGGCGATTGGAGTGTTTCAAGGCTTCGCGCAAAGCCAGCGAAAGCATGTTGCACAGGTTGGCCAGGAGGTCGTTGTGGGTCGCGTCGGCAATCCGGCTGTGAAAATCCAGGTCCGGCTGTAACAGGGCCTCGGGCGTTGTGGCCGTCTCCATGCGTTCATAGGCCTCACGGATCGACGCCACGTCCTCATCGGTCGCATGCTGGGCGGCGAGGGCGGCCACGGCGGGTTCGATAATGCTGCGCACGCTGGTCAGCAGCGCAAAAAATTCGTTTTGCGGTGAGCTTTGCATCAGCCAGTGCAGCACGTCCGGATCAAGCATGTGCCATTCACGGCGCGGTTTGACCACCGTGCCAACACGGGGCTTGGAGTACACCAGCCCTTTGGCCAGCAATACGCGCGTGGCCTCGCGAAGCACCGGGCGGCTGACGGCATATTCTTCGCACAGCAGCGCTTCGGCGGGCAGCTTGTCATCGGGTTTAAAACGCCCGGAAACGATCTGCATGCCGAGTTCCTGGACGATGCGCGCATGCATGCTCTTGCGTTCGGAAGGCTGACGATAATCCATTGGCCGCGGGTCGATCCTGTCAGTGAAAAGCACTGATCATAACAGGGGCCGCGGGGGTTTTACGCGCAGAGTGCTTCACCCGTCTTTTATCGTCGTCGCCACAGGTGGCTAAAAGGAAAATAAACCGATCGGTAGAAGGATGTGCGGCTGTTTTCTGCGGGACTGCGGGCTGGTATCGGTAGGACACGTCCGGATTTCTTTGGCGATGATCTACACCGGGGTGTGGGCTGTTAGGGTCGCGGCATTCGACCTGGAGCCCGCCCATGACTCAGTGCTTCAAAGACCATCCCAGCGACACTCAGCGTCTGTTTCACAACACCTTGCC
>NZ_LRMN01000026.1:0-12764 GCF_019266105.1 Pseudomonas sp. D1HM
CAGACGGGGATTTTGTTTTTATAGAAGTCCCAAGTTTTCACAGACACGTTTTCACTAACGGATCTGTCACAGAATTTCTTGACGACCATAGAGCATTGGAACCACCTGATCCCATCCCGAACTCAGTAGTGAAACGATGCATCGCCGATGGTAGTGTGGGGTTTCCCCATGTGAGAGTAGGTCATCGTCAAGATTAAATTCCAAAACCCCTGTCTGCTCACGCAGACAGGGGTTTTGTTTTTGCGCGTCATAAATTTGTCCCCCCCTCCTTCCTTTATCCGAAAGAATCACGCGACTGCCACTCGACCTCTGCTTTTGTCGGATAAAAATAATTGTCACTACAAGCGGCTAATTTTTCCGTAATTGCTGCCGACAGCCTGTTGAACAATGTGTGCATTTCGTAGCAGGGCTTCGAAAAAATGTCTGCGCTGACATATGAAATGCCGCCTTCGTAAGCATCCCTCCTTTTGGCATAAGAAGTCCCATGCAATGAATCTCAAGTTCAGTCATAAAATTCTTCTGGCGGCTTCAGGCGTCGTAGTTCTGGCGTTCGCGTTGTTCACTTTGTACAACGACTATCTGCAGCGAAATACCATCAAGCAGAATATCGAGTCGTCGGTGGAGCAAGCGGGCAACCTGACGGCCAGCAGCGTTCAGAATTGGTTGAGCGGTCGTATTCTGATATTGGAAAGCCTTGCGCAGAACGTGGCTCATCAAGGCAGCGAAGCTGATTTGCCTGGACTGGTCGATCAACCGGCATTCACCTCGAACTTCCAGTTCACGTACGTGGGCCAGGCCAATGGCGTATTCACTCAGCGACCTGACGCTAAAATGCCTGAAGGCTATGACCCTCGTCAGAGGCCTTGGTACAAGCAGGCGGTGAGTGCGGGTCAGACCATGCTGACCCCGCCTTACATGGCTGCTGTAGGTGGTTTGATTGTGACGATTGCCATGCCGGTCAAGAAAGATGGTCAACTATTGGGTGTGGCTGGAGGTGATCTGAGCCTGGACAGCCTGGTCAGCATTATCAACTCTGTTGATTCGGGTGGGTTGGGATACGCATTTTTGGTCAGTGGCGATGGCCAAGTCATCGTCAGCCCTGATAAAGATCAGGTCATGAAGAACCTGAAGGATATTTATCCATCCAGTTCCCTGCGTGTTGAGAGAGGGATTCAGGATGTAACGCTCAATGGTAATGAGCGGATTATGTCCTTTACGCCAGTGACAGGTTTGCCATCGGCCGATTGGTATATCGGCCAATCGCTGGACAAGAAAAAGGCCTATGCGCCGCTGTCTAAATTTCGTACATCTGCTGTCATTGCCATGTTGGTTGCGGTAGCCGCGATTGCGGCATTGCTTGGTTTGTTAATCCAGGTATTGATGCGCCCATTGAACACTATGAGTCGGGCCATGCATGACATTGCCCAGGGTGAAGGGGACCTGACGCGTCGCTTGGCGATTGAGAGCAAGGACGAGTTTGGTGATTTGGCCGGGGCCTTTAACCAGTTTGTTGAACGCATCCACGCATCCATTTCTGAAGTGTCTTCCGCGACTCGTCAGGTCCATGATTTGTCCCAGCGTGTAATGACCTCGTCCAATGCATCGATTGCAGGGTCGGATGAACAAAGTGCGCGCACTAACAGTGTTGCGGCAGCAATCAATGAGCTGGGAGCTGCTACTCAGGAAATAGCCCGCAACGCCGCCGATGCATCGCAGCATGCAAGCGGCGCGAGCGAACAGGCAGATGATGGCCGTAAAGTCGTTGAGCTGACCATCCAGGCCATGACTGAGCTTTCGCAGAAGATCAGTTTGTCCTGTGCCCAGATCGAGATCCTGAATGCCAGCACCGATAACATTGGTCACATTCTCGATGTTATCAAAGGTATTTCTCAGCAAACCAACCTGTTGGCCCTCAACGCGGCTATTGAGGCCGCGCGTGCCGGTGAAGCGGGTCGAGGGTTTGCGGTGGTGGCAGACGAGGTGCGCAACCTCGCTCATCGGACTCAGGAGTCGGCTGAAGAGATCCATAAAATGATCACTTCGCTGCAAGTGGGCTCTCGCGAAGCGGTCAGCACCATGAATGCCAGCCAGGCTTCCAGTGAGGAAAGTGTTGAGGTGGCGAACCAGGCGGGTGCCCGTTTAATCAGCGTGACTCAGCGTATTGAAGAAATTGACGGGATGAACCAGTCAGTTGCCGCCGCAACGGAAGAACAGACGGCGGTGGTTGAAACACTCAACGTGGATATTAACCAGATCAATCTGCTCAATCAGCAAGGCGTGGTGAATCTCAACGAAACCCTGAAAGACTGCGATGCGCTCTCACAGCAAGCCAGCCGCCTCAAACAGTTGGTCGATAGTTTCAAAATCTGATACGCGGATAGGTGAGCTGCGCAAACGTCTTTGCGCAGCTCATTGATTTATTAACAGCCCTGTCGTTTCAACGATCGGGCTGTTTTTGTTTCTGGCTGTTGAGGAAGGAAGTAATCGCCTGAACCCCGCGTTGTAAATGGAGTTCCAGCTCCTTGACGCTCGACTCAACATCATTCGCCCTTGCGTAACGCAACAGTGCCCGATGATCGTCCTGACACAATTTGCCCAGACTCATCTGTTCAAGGTTGAAGCGCAGAAAACGCTCTTCTTCGATGAGCCCTGCTTCGATCAACGCCAGCAGTTTTTTATTGGGCGCCTTGCGGTAAAGCGTCTGATGAAAAAGCCGGTTGAGTGTGCCGATTTTGCTGAAATCCTTTTCCACTTCAAGCGCTTCGATATAGCCAGCAGCGTCTTCAAAGTCCACTTCACTCAGCAACGGCAGTGACATGCGCAAGGCCTGGGCCTCGAGTAATAACCGCAGCTCATAGGTTTCCAGCGAATTGTCTTCGATCAAGGGGGCTACGACGGCGCCCTTGTGTTGTATGACATTCAATAAACCTTGAGCTTCAAGTTGGCGTAATGCCTCACGGACAGGCATGCGGCTGACGCCAAACAAACTCGCTAATGCCTGCTGTCGAATAGCTGTGCCGCAGGCCAGACGACCATCAAGAATGGCACTGCGCAGGGCTTCTTCAATGGTCGACCTGGCCAAATGGGCAGGTATGGGGCCATGTACTTCGATGTTACTTAAAGGATTATGTTTTGCGGCCACGGCGGCACTACTCACGGGAGAAAAGCAGCATATTGGGTTGGATCCAATTCAAGCTAGGTACTGACTCAATCCCTGTCAAACCTTGTTACGCATAGTTTAGCGTGACTGAGTACAGAGTGATTGCAACTAGCCACTAGTTTTTTCGGTATCAGTTTTCTCATCTGCCAGTGGCAAATCTCCTGCCATGCAGGGGAGCTAAAGCGATACACATCGGTAGTACGCGGGCTCGACTATATTGGATGGATGTGCCGTTCAAAAGGCCGTGAACCTGACGGGAGTCCACTCCATGCAAGCGCCTATCCATAGTCTCCCAGCGCTGTTCAAACAGCTGGGGTTGCCAGCCGAACCTGCTGACATCGAGAAGTTCGTCTCTTCCCATTCACCACTCAAAGCTGACCTGAGGCTGGACAAAGCTTTTTTCTGGACTCCAAGCCAGGCAGATTTTTTACGCGAGGAGATTCTTGAAGATGCTGACTGGGCCGAGGTCGTCGACCAATTGAATTTGATGTTGCGCACAAAACCGATCACAGGCGCTAAGAATTAATTTGCAACACTTGACTGAGATCATTGGGCCGCGCAAAATTAATAGTTAGCAAACTAACATTATGTGATACCTCTTGCCTGACACACTTGATCTACTGCAAATGAGCATCAGCACCGGGATGGTGGTCGCGACTCGCCATTGGCGACGCGTCTGTCAGACCACGCTGGTCAACTATGGGATTTCCGAAGCCTGCGCCATGCCGTTACTGATTATCGGCCGCCTGGGTGAGGGCGTGCGTCAAGTGACTGTGGCTCATGCTGCTGGTATGGAAAGTCCATCATTGGTCCGCCTGCTCGATCAATTGTGCAGTGCGGGCTATGTGCGACGTAGTGCAGATGCCAGTGATCGCAGGGCCAAGACCCTGAGTCTGACCGAGTCCGGTCGAGTATTGGTTCAGTCGATCGAGGCTCAACTTGTACAACTGAGGCGCGCGGCTCTGGCCGGTGTCTCGCTGGAGGACCAACAAGCGGCGTTGCGCGTGATCAAGGCTTTTGAGGCTGCTGGCCAATTGCGTGATGGAGAAACCTCTTGAACGGTTTTTTCAGCAGCGTACCGCCTGCCCGCGACTGGTTCTATGGCTTGCGTACTTTCGCAGCGTCAATGATTGCGTTGTACATCGCGCTGTTGATGGAAATGCCGCGTCCCTATTGGGCCATGGCTACGGTCTATATCGTATCCAGTCCCTTCGTTGGACCTACCAGTTCCAAAGCGGTCTATCGTGCGCTTGGGACATTGATAGGTGCGGCCGCAGCCGTATTTTTTGTTCCGATGTTTGTACAAACACCGTTTCTTCTGGTGCTGGTGATCGCGCTCTGGACAGGGATTTTGCTGTTTCTCTCGTTACACCTGCGCACTGCCAACAGCTATGTATTCATGCTCGCGGGTTACACCATGCCGATGATCGCCTTGCCGATTGTAGATAACCCCCTGAACGTGTTCGATATCGCAGTCTCGCGAACAGAAGAAATCATGCTGGGAATCGTTTGCGCGGCAGTGGTGGGCAGCATGTTCTGGCCGCGTCGCCTGGCCCCTGTGTTTGTTGATTCGGCAGCCAAGTGGTTCGACGATGCATCCAATTACAGCAAGCACTTCCTGGCCCGTGATGTAGAGCCCGGTAAGGTCAGCGCTCTGCGCTCCTCGATGGTGGCAACCTTCAACAGCCTGGAGATGATGATCGGCCAGCTTCCCCATGAAGGTGCACTGCCGCAAACAGTGCGTAACACCAAAGAGTTGCGCGGGAGAATGATCCATCTGCTACCCGTAATCGATGCGCTGGACGATGCGTTATATGCCCTGGAGCGTCGTACTCCCGAGGGAATCGAGAAAATCACGCCCCTGCTGGCGAAAACACGAGACTGGCTCGAAAACACTAAAACAGATGCCTCTGTCGAGTCCTGGAAAGCGTTACGTCATGAGCTGGAGCAACTGCAACCGAGCGCAGAGGCACTGGACGATCGACGTCAGCTCGTGTTCTCCAACGTGCTTTACCGGCTGGGTGAGTGGGTTGATTTGTGGCAAGACTGCCGCAGCTTGCAGCAGGCTATATCGACCGGGAGTCAGGATATCTGGCGTGCAGTTTATCGACACTGGCGGCTGGGCCGGCTGACGCCGTTTCTCGATCGTGGCTTGATGTTCTACTCGGCATTTTCAACCGTGACCGCGATCGTTGTTGCGTCGGTGTTGTGGATCCTGCTCGGCTGGACTGACGGTGCCAGTGCGGTGATTCTGGCTGCTGTCGCCTGCAGTTTTTTTGCAGCGATGGATGACCCCGCACCACAAATCTACCGTTTCTTTTTCTGGACCTCGCTGTCGGTGGTTTTCGCCAGCTTGTACCTGTTTGTGATCCTTCCCAACCTGCATGACTTCCCGATGCTAGTGCTGGCTTTTGCGGTGCCGTTTATCTGTGTCGGCACGCTGACTGTGCAGCCGCGCTTTTACTTAGGCACCTTGCTGACCATCGTGAACACCGCGTCGTTTATCAGCATTCAAGGTGCCTATGACGCGGACTTCATGATGTTCATGAATGCCAACCTGGCCGGCCCCATCGGGCTACTGTTTGCCTTCGTCTGGACGTTGATTGCCCGCCCGTTCGGCGCTGAGCTGGCAGCCAAGCGCCTGACGCGTTTTAGCTGGCGCGACATCGTCACGCTGACTCAGCCCGCGACGCTTGCTGATCATCGGCACATGGGTGCGCAAATGCTGGATCGCTTGATGCAACACCTGCCGAGGCTGGCGATGACTGGACAAGACACGGGGACGGCGCTGCGAGAGCTGCGCGTGGCTCTAAACCTTCTGGATCTGCTTGCTTACTCACCGCGCGTCAGCGGAGAACGGCAACAGTTGCTGGATCAAGTCGTCAACGAAGTGGGCGAATACTTCAGGGCCTGCCTCAAGGTGGGAGAGCGTTTGCCAATGCCGATGGGTTTGCAAATGACGATGGAGCGCACCCGTCGGGCACTGAACGTTCATGACTTGCAAGACGAAGGCGACGCCCGGGTGCACTTGCTGCATGCCCTCAGTGGTTTGCGCTTGGCAATCTTGCCGGGTGTGGAGTTTATCGTTGATCAGGGCGACCTGCCCCAGTCCCAGAGTATCGATGGAGCACCGCTATGATCGGCGAGGTAGATATCAGTGGCGTTTTTCTACCCACCTTACTGGTCCTGATGGGCATTACGTACGTCCTTTTTTTGCTGGTTCACGCGCTACTTACGCGCGTGCACTTTTACCGCCTGGTCTGGCACCGGGCTTTGTTCAACGTCGGTCTCTACGCTCTGCTTCTCGGCGTTGTGGATTCGTTTAGTCGATATCTGATGACATGAAAAAACCTTTACTGACCTTGGGCCGAGTGCTTCTCACCTTACTGGTGGTAGCGTTTGCCTGCGTCGTGGTCTGGCGCATGACGATGTATTACATGTTTTCGCCATGGACGCGGGACGGACATATACGCGCCAATGTGGTGCAAATAGCCCCTGATGTATCGGGCCTGATCAAGCAAGTAGAGGTGCGGGACAACCAGCCTGTAGTTCGGGATCAGGTGCTATTTATCATCGACCAGGACCGGTTCAAGCTGGCGTTGCGCCAAGCTCAAGCGACGGTGGCTGATCGCAAGGAAAGTCTGGCTCAGGCCCAGCGAGAAAATCGACGCAACCGGGGCTTGGGCAACCTTGTTTCCCGCGAGATGCTTGAAGAAAGCCAGTCCCGTGAGTTGCGAGCCCAGGCAGCGCTGACTGAAGCCGAAGTTGCGGTAGACAGTGCCCAGCTCAACCTGGACCGTACGGTGGTACGTAGTCCGGTAGAGGGTTATGTCAACGATCGAGCGCCCCGGGTCAATGAGTTCGTCACCGCTGGTCAGCCGGTATTGTCGGTTGTCGACAGCAGCTCGTTTCATATTGATGGCTATTTTGAAGAAACCAAGCTGGGTGGTATCCATGTAGGCCAGAGTGTTGATATTCGGGTCATGGGTGACAACGCTCGTTTACGTGGCCATGTCGATAGCATCGTGGCGGGTATCGAGGACCGGGACCGCACCAGTGGTCGCAACCTGTTACCCAACGTCAACCCGGCGTTCAGTTGGGTGCGCTTGGCGCAGCGGATTCCCGTACGCATTGTGTTCGATGATGTCCCGGCGGACTTCCGCATGATCGCCGGGCGTACTGCTACGGTGTCGATCATCGAAGATTCTGCTTCCGACAAGCCTGCCCAGGAGAGCACACCATGAAAGCCGTTTACCTGGCAGCTGTAGGGCTGGGGGTGCTGCTGTCTGGTTGTCAGTTACTGGGCCCCGATTATCACTTACCCGAAGATGCCGCCATTCAACGCCCCGATCTGCAGAATGAGCTGGTCGCGGAAGGCGCCAATGTGGTTTCGGCCCCGGTACCCGCCGACTGGTGGAAGCTCTATCAGGACCCGAAACTCAATGAACTGGTGCACCAGGCGCTGATTTCCAACACCGATTTACGGGTGGCTGCGGCCAATTTGTTGCGAGCGCGGGCTCAGGTTGAGCAGGCTCAATCGGCGGGTGGCTGGAGTGGCTCGGTAAAGGCGGGCGCTCAGCGTCTGCAAGAATCCGGCGAAGCTTTTCTGTTGGCGGATAAAGTGCCGGTGGCAAACGTTGGCGATTTGGGTATCAGCACGTCTTATCAGTTCGACTTGTGGGGTACGCTGCAACGGGGCATTGAAGCTGCGCAGGCCAACGCCGATGCGACTCAGGCTGCAGCAGACACCGCTCGTATAACACTGGTGGCTGATGTGGTGCGCGCATACACCCAAGTATGCTCGGCGAACGAAGAATACGAAATCGCCAGAGAGTCGCTGCAACTTCAAGCACAGAGCACCGATTTGACCCAGCGTCTGCGTGATGCCGGCCGGGGAGATGAAACGCAGGTGACGCGCTCCGAAACCCAATTCAGATCGCTGCGGGCTGAATTGCCGCGCTACGAGGCCCTGCGTCAATCCGGGCTGTTCCGTTTGTCGATGCTACTGGCTAAACCGCTGGATCAACTGCCGGCGGGTGTTGCCACCTGCGCCGAGCTGCCACATATCGCGCAATTGCTGCCCGTGGGGGATGGTGCTGCGCTGTTAAAACGTCGCCCTGATATTCGCCAGGCCGAGCGTCATCTGGCCGCGGCAACCGCTGAAATCGGTGTGGCCACCGGCGCGCTCTACCCGGATATCAGTTTCGGTGCGAGCATTGGCACGGTCGGTATCCTGGACAACCTGGGGACTGCACCCACCAACCACTGGGGCTTTGGCCCATTGCTGAGCTGGACGATCCCGAAAAATGGCTCGCGAGCGCGTATTCGTGAAGCCGAGGCGGTGACACAGGGAGCGCTGGCCAGGTTTGATGGCGTTGTGCTTAACGCGATTCGTGAAACCCAGACCAGCCTGGTGCAATACACCGCTTTACTCCAGCGGCGTGAGGCACTGGCTGAAGCTGAGGCTTCTGCCAAAACGGCTGCCGATCAAACTCACCGCTTCTTCCTGGCGGGACGTGAATCGTTTCTGGCCGACCTGCAAGCTACTCGCACCTATACCGACATGCGTGCACAACTCGCCACTGCCAACACCCAAGTTGCCATGGGCCAGATTGATTTGTTCCTGGCCCTCGGTGGCGGCTGGGAAAATGGACGAACGCCGCCCTCGGTCAGCGCGAAACCCTGACGACGTTGCTATGCTTTGAGCTATCGGTACAGGAACGATGGCTCAGGGCTGTGCGGGTCTCAGGCCCTTCCCATCGCGCAAGCAATGCTTGATGGGGATACTAATAATGAAAAACCCTTATGCTCCCGGTTTCTGGTGTGCGGTCGCCGCCCTGGTGCTCCTCTCGGCGACCTACTTCTACGGCATCATGCTGGCTCACCAGATCGACAAGGCAATGATCTTTCTCGACAGCGCCAGTGCGTTGATTGCGGTATTGGCTATCGTGGTCGTGGCCTGGGCTTCGGTGCAAACCCGACAAATCAAAAAGCGTCAGGTAGACCAGGGCCGGACGCGGGTCATGATCTGGGATACCAAAGTTGCGCTGCGTCGCGTCGAAACCGTATTCGACCGGTATTTCTGGGGCAGTTACTGGCAGCCTGGCCGTACCTTCCAGGAGTTCATGGGCGAGCTCACGGGCACCCCGCTGGAAAAAAGCCTCGAGGCCCTGAAAATCCAGTGCCTGAAACTCGATAAGGCGTTGCCCTCCGAAGATCGCCAATGGCTCGACAACGCCCGTGAGCTTTCCGACGTCGCCGCCGCAATGGCGCGTGAGCGTTATCAGTTGGACTACTCAGACGTTACGTTTAATTCTGTAGGGGAAACCTGCCTGGATCACGACCTGGAAGTGCTGGTCTATACATGGAGTGCCAGCCTCAGGAGCTTTGACCATCAGCTTGACGAAATCGAGCAACAGTACGCCTGATACCCCCTCGATTCTTGCGCTATACAACCGCCGCCTCTGGCCAACAGCCAGTGTTAACCTGCACCCACTTTTCGGCCCATGACGGGTTCAGCAAAGACCGCATATCTTTCAACAGAACGGACATTGAACGGGTCAATTGATGAAAAAACCTTTAGGCGTATTGGTAGGGATCGTTGTTGTCGTCGGCGTTATAAGCACGGTTGGCGCGTGGTACACCGGGACCAAAATTGAAAGCGTTTTACAGGCGTCGATTCAGAAGGCCAATCAAGAGCTTGCATCGCAACTGGAGGGTACCTCGGTCCACGGTACTGTCGAGCTGGTTTCACTGGAGAGTCATTTCTATAGCAGCACGGCACGCTATCGGGTCAACGTACAAGACGACGCCTCTGGCCCGGATGCCCAGCCGCTGGAATTACTGATAGTCGATGAACTCGAGCATGGCCCCTTGCCCTGGTCACGTATCAAGACCTTCAAGTGGCTACCTGTGATGGCGAGTAGCAGCTATGTGCTGGAGAAAACGCCGTCTGTAGAGAAATGGTTCGCGGCCGCCAAAGACCAGTCGCCTCTCAACGGCCGGGCAACCCTGAATTATGACCGCTCTGTGGTTGGACATATGGAGTTGCTGCCACTGGATGCCAAACTGGATGAAAGCTCCAGCCTCACCTTCTCGGGCATGATCATGGATGGCCAAATGGATGCCGATGGTCAAAACCTTAAAGCCAAAGGCTATATGGAACACCTCAAGGTTCATGCCGACACACCAGGCAAGCCACCGGTGCTGGTTGAGTTAAACGGCCTGACGATTGCCAGCGATCTGAACAAAAGCACTTACGGTTTCTACCTCGGGCAGAACGTTCTTCAACTGAGTGACGGTCAGTTGACGTTTGGAGAGCGGCAATCGGAGCTCAAGATCAAGGATTTCGAGTATGCGGACTCTGCGTCTGCTACCGGCAACCTGCTGTCCGGGCGCCTTGCCTATAACGTGGGCGACATCACCTTGGACGGTAAACCGGTGGGCAGTGCGAAAATGGTCATGACGGCGAATAACCTGGACATTCCGGCCATGCAATCGCTGTTGCAGTTGTATCAGACCAAGTTTCAGCCGCAAGCCGATGGCACTTTGCCCGAAACTCCTCTGACGTTGGCCGAACAAACCCTGATGCAAGCCGGTGTCGAAAAATTACTGACTGCAAAACCTCAGCTGGCGCTAGAAGACCTCACGCTTAAAACAGTTAATGGAGAAAGTCACTTTAACGTCATGGTAAGTCTGGCCAAGCCGGCTTCGTTTGAGCAGCCACCCATCGAGATCGCCAAGCAGATGATGACCGTTCTGGACGCCAAGCTTCAGCTGTCCAAGCCCATGATCGCTGACTTGTCAGCCGCACAAGCTCAACTGGCCGGGCAGACCGATTCTCAAGCGATCGCTGAAGCAGCAAGCATGAACGGTGAAATGGCCGGGGTCATGGCGGTGCAAACAGGTATGGCAAAAGTCGACGGCAACAATATTCTTGCATCACTCAACTACAGCGGCGGGCAAGTGGATTTCAATGGCCAGAAAATGAGTCTTGAAGATTTTGTCAGTGTGCTGATGACGCGTATCGAGGGCATGAGCGGCGAGCCTGTGGGCACTGCTCGGCAGTAAGGTTTATCGTCTATGGGAGCGCGCTGCCCGTTACGCTCCCATAGCCTCTGAGGCGTCAGGATGATCGCCGCGCATCCCCCCTTTATTTATTCCCCGGACGCTCAGCGGATAGTTGCCAGCTTCCTGGATAAATATGTATAAATTTCAATGTGTAAGTGCAAAAATAAAAAACAATACAAAATGTTACAGGCCTGTTTTCCCCTACTAATTGCACATTATAAAAGTGTTTGATATGACCTCAATGTACGCTGCGTAATATCCTATGATAATGAAATTATCATGCGCGATTATTAAGTTATACCTTGAAAAACATCCAACTATCACTGTCTGTGTCTCTGTATATTTTGCGCGTCTGGCGTTGAACTTTTCGCTTTAAGGAAATCGACCGCGCGACTATTATCCTTGCTAGCGAGCCGTTCTTGACAAGGGCGAGTGCTCTGTTACGACGGTTATTCGCTGATATCTTGCATCTTTAATAGGCATGCTTGATTTGCTTAACGTAAGGATGCGCACCCCGGCAGTTTCGGGCAAAAGGACATGGAGCGTGTACGGTGATCAAGCCTCTGCGTAAGCGCCGCTTCTACGGCTTGATGCTGTTACAGTATTTCGCTGTCACTCCCTTGTGCAAACACCACTCCCATCTTGCTGGCCTGCCTCGAAACCCGGCGCCCAGTGAGCGCGCAGGTGTGGGTTGAGCACTGTGCGTTGATTTAAAACTTTTACATAACCTTCGCGGATTCGAATGCTCAGCTTCTTATTAAGAGGCTGCGCTGCCGTTCGACTCGATTTTGTTATTGGTTTTAATTGGCTTAATAAAAAGGTGTGCAATGAAGAATATAGTCATAGTCGATAAGTCGACGGGGGCGGGAGCCGAACATGCGTTCGGTAACGTCGCCCTTAATGAGACCAGTATTGTAAAACTCCCCATAAGCCCGGCTAGCGTCCAATCGATGCAACAGTCGGGCAAGAACTTGGTGGTTACTCTTAAGTCTGGCGAAACCGTTACTATTCAAAACTTCTTTGCAGTGGGAGAGGACGGCGCGACGAGTCAGCTGGTCCTCGAAGATGAAGACGGCACGTTGTACCTGGGCCAGTACTCATCTCCCTACTCTGGTTTCACCTTCAGTGAGATCAGTTCTCTCGAAGAGCTGACACTGGCGGCGCAAGCGGGAACCGGTACACCAGACTGGTTGGTCTGGGGTTTGAGCCTGTTGGGTGTCGGTGCCGCTATTGCAATATTGAGTCGTGATGGCGGTGGTGGCGGCGGCGGTGGCGATGGTGGTGATACAACAGCGCCTACGGCTCCTACGGACTTAAGTGTTTCCCCTGATGGCGCGACTGTTTTTGGCAAAGGCGAAGCGGGCACGACGGTTACCATCAAGGATGCCCAAGGCAATACCGTCGGAACAGGTACGGTCGGCTCAGATGGCAACTTCGCAGTTGGGCTGAAGCCCCCGCAAGTCAATGGCGAAACCCTCGACGTGACACTGACCGATGGATCCGGCAATGTCTCGGACCCTTCTCAAGTGGTAAG
>NZ_LRMN01000027.1:0-74171 GCF_019266105.1 Pseudomonas sp. D1HM
TTTCACCGTCACGGTGGCGGTCAGGGGCAGTGGTCATGGTTCATCCTCATCAAATGGCTTCAATGTCATACGGTGTCATGTGCTACCAGAGCACTTATACCAACCTGTATGTACAAGTGAATGCAAGTGAAGGGCCAACCTGAGCACCTGAATAGGAATCCCTATCTGATCCATCTATAAATTTACTTTTAAATCATTAAGTTAGAATCTAATGATTTTTTTGAAAGTATTTTTCATGCAGCAGATAGCCACAAGAAATTGCCGCAACTTGGTGCGATTCAGGGCAGGAAGGTAACGGAATTGCACCAAAAGTAACGCGGGTAACACTGTGTTCCCGCGCAAAACTGCGTCCTCAATTACCGCATTGACCTTGCAAGCGGTAACGTGAGCCGGGGTAGACCAGACGTGCGCTGCCCACCAGCCCCTGGGCCGACCAGGTGCGCCGGCGAATCAACAGGCAGGGCTCGTTGCGCTTGATCTGCAGTAAGCGGCACTCTGCCGATTTGGCATGGATGGCTTCGACGACATGCTCCCCTCCGGTGAGGGGTGCCAGCTGCATCAGATAGGCATAGGCGGTGGTCCGGGTGAAATCCTGCAGCAAGTAATCGGGGGCAATCGCGGCATTGACGAACCGCTCTTCTATTTGCACGGGCATGTCGTTTTCGTGATGCACCATCACGGAATGAAACACCCGCTTGATACCGTCCAGGGCAAACGGCAAGGCCAATGAGGACTTCGGTGCAAGCTCCTCGAGAAGAATGACTTCACAGCGATGGGCATGACCGCGCTCCGAAATTTCCTGGGCAATATTACGAATCTCGAATAAAGCCGATTGCCCTTTTGGCACAGCCACAAACGTGCCGACGCCTTGCATGCGTACCAGCAGGCCTTCAATGGTCAATTCACGTAGCGCACGGTTGATAGTCATGCGGCTCACGCCCAGCAGGTTGAGCAATTCGCTTTCCGAGGGCAATTTTGAGTTGGGCAGCCAGGCGCCTGAACGGATTTTCTGCGCGATGGCCTGCTTGACGCGTGCGTACAGCGGCGAAGGACTCTCGATGGAAAACGACTCAAGGGATGAATGGTCATCAACAGACTGGGACACGACGGCTCCTGTTACGGGTTAGGGCATGCATGGGCACGCTGCCAGTCTACCTCTAGCGCGCCCTCAGCAATACGGGCGCTTGATGCCGCACGCCAAGGATCGTTAATAGCACAGCCAGGCTTACAGTCGATGGGCACCGACTTGAGTCATCCGGCCCGGGCTCACTTGCGCGGCATGTAGTCGCGCTGCCAGCGCCGGGGAATTTTCAATGACACCAGGCCCAGCACCACAGAGAACCCGGCGCTGAAGAGCAGTGCCATGATGCCGAAGCGCGCTTCCAGCAGCGCACCGATAACCGCACCGGATAACATGCCTGTCCACGGCACCAGCTGTACTCGCCAGCCACTGGGCCGCTCGCCCAACAACCAACGGCCCAGCCCACGCCCGAAACGCGAGAGCGCGCCCGTCACATAGGTCAGCCCAACCGGTAAACCGTTAACCTGCTCCACTGCCGCATTGAGCATGCCCATCGCCACAATGGCCGCCAGCATCGCCGGGGCGCGTGAATCGAAGGGCACCAGGGCGGCGGCGCACAAAAGGCCGGCGATCCATAGCATCAGCGGCAGCGCGCGCTGGCCCCCCCAGCGTCCGATCATGATTCCCAGAGCATTGCCGGCCACGAACGCCAGCACTGCACCCACCAAACGCACCACGCTCTGCAGGTTGCCCTCGCCGATGGCCACGGCCAGCCGTGTGGTATTGCCACTCATGAACGAAATAAAGTCACCCGTGGCCAAAAAACCAATGGCATCGGTCATGCCCGCCAGTACCGAAAGGCTTGCTACCAACCCCAGCCCCACTCGCCCACGCCAGGCGCGAACACGCAGGTGCACAGCGTTGCCAGATTTCCTGATCGGTACTGGAAGCATCGGAAACAACCTTCTGAAGGTGAAAAAAACAGGTTAGACAGAAAAAATCTTGTCACATAAAAACCCTAAACTTAGGGCCAGCGTAGGATGAATCGGAATCAATTGTAGGTAGTATCGAACCAATTTCGAAAAACGCGTCTAATAAATACTTTGCTCACGGACGAGAAGCATAGGACGCACATAGACGACAAGGATATACACGCGGATCTAATTACTGCTGTGGCCAGGTTGGTCAGCCTTAATGGATGTAATCAGAAGAGCCCCATGACCCAGTCCGTTTTAAAATCCCGATTCAAGCCCTACGCGCTGGCAGCGATCCCGCTGTTGTTGATTGCCGCTGCCGTCACCCTCACGTCCCACGCGGACAAAGTATTTGCAGAGCCGGTTAACGGTGTGCAAACACTGGTGTTCATGCGTCATGCCGAAAAGCCTGCCGATGGCCTTGGCCAACTGACCTGCCAGGGACTGAACCGCGCCATCGATTTGGCGACACTGCTGCCACTCAAATACGGTAATGCCGACTACGTATTTGCCGCTGACCCGTCGCGACGGGTTGAAGAAGGCGCCGACGATGATGCCTACAGTTACGTGCGCCCGCTGATGACCATCAACCCCAGCGCCATCAAACTGGGGTTGCCGATCAATCTGGAGTTTTCGGCCAATGACACGCGCCAACTGGCCCGGGAATTGACCGATGACAAGTACCATAACGCGACGATCTACACCGCCTGGTCTCATGGCTACTTGCCAGAACTGATCAACAACGTCGCAGGCGAAGCCCTGGGCAAGAAGACCACACTGACAGAAGACTGGCCCTCCAATGACTTCGACACGCTCTATGTACTGACCCTGACCTGGCATGATGGCAAGGCAACGCTGCTCAGTCGCGTTGACAAGCAAGAGCTGAACAACGGCACCAAAGCCTGCCCGACCTGATCAGCCCGTAGCAGTCAAAGGCCGCATCGGAGCGCTGCCAGCGCACTGTTCCTCAACGTCAGTGCGCAGCACTCTCGGCAAAAAACGTTGTCTGATACAGCAACCACTTTTCAGCGCTGGCTGCCAAACCAGGGCCGGTGCGATCCAACCCTCATTTGCGAAGAGCTCAAGGTACAAGCATGAAGATTAACGCTATCGGTTTGCCTCTGGTCATCGTCGCCATGCTGGGGCTCGCGGGCTGTTCGACACCCAGCGTAGTGACCCTGCAAAACGGCACGCAATACCTGACCAAAGACATGCCGAAAACCAAGACCAAAGACGGCTTCTATGAATTCGAAGACATCGCTGGCAAACGTATCAAGGTCAGGGCTGACGAGGTCGGCACCATCAGGAAGGCCGACTGACCGCCCGCGCAAGGGGCGGCCGTGATCATTGCAACGCGTCGAGCAGCCGGTAGTAACTGATACCGGCCGCCAGATACAGGCGCTGCAAACGATGGAACGGGATCTGGCGAATCGGTGTCACCGGAAACGGAAAGTCATCGCGGGTACCCGCCATGCGCGCCGCGAGGTGCTTGCCCAGCATGGCCGACATCGCAACCCCGCGCCCGTTGTAGCCAAGCAGAATCGACAGCCCCGGTTGCGGCTCATGCAGTTGCGGCAACACACTCTGGTTGAGCGCAACACGACCACTCCAGCGGTACTCGATCGCCACCCCCGCCAACTGCGCAAATACGTTGACCAACGAACGCTCCAGATGCGCCCAGTCACCGGCACGGCAGGGCTCGGCAAACGGCCCGCGGCCACCCAGTAGAACCCGCCCCTGGGCATCCTGCTTGAAGTACAGCAGCAAACGCCGCGCGTCCGAGCACACTTCCCCGCCAGGCAGCACGGTTTTACGCAGCTCGGGTGACAGCGGACGCGTGGCAATGATAAAGCTGTTGGCTGCCAGCACGGTCTGGCGCAGGCCGGGCCATAAGTCATCGGTGTAGCCGTTGGTTGCCAGCAACACCCGTTCGGCCATCACCGTGTTGCCTTGCGCCGTGGTCAGTTGCCATTTCGGGCCAATCCGGCGTAAATCCGTGACCCGGCTATCGCTGTGAATGGTCACGCCACGGCCCAACGCCGACTTGGCCAGTCCCCGCGCATAGTTGAGTGGATGCAGACTGCCGGCACGCGGATCCACCCATCCTCCCATGTAGTTCCGTGAACCGATACGTTGACAGACCGCCTCACGGTCCAGCAGCTCAACCGGTACTCCGCGCTGCTCCCATTGCCTGGCGCGATGCTCCAGTGCCTTGAGTGACGTCGCAGAATTGGCGGGCTGAATCCAGCCTTTGCGGCTGGCATCGCAGGCAATGCTGTACTCGCGGATCAATGAAAAGACTTCATCCGCCGCACCGCCGCAGGCCTCAATGATCGTCTCGCCGCGCTGCGACCCGAAGCGTTCGATCAACTGATCCGGATCATATTTAAGCCCGGGAATCACCTGTCCACCGTTACGCCCGGAGGCTCCCCATCCCGGCTCGGCCGCGTCCAGCACACACACACTGATGCCTGACTCGGCCAGGCGCAGGGCGGTGACCAGCCCGGTGTAGCCCGCGCCGACAATCGCCACGTCCACCTGCTTGTTTTCACTCAAGGCAGGGGTCAATGCCGCAGGGCGAGCGGTGGCCGTCCAGAGCGACGGCGGTAATGTCCTGATTGACGACGATTTCATCCCTGCGCCTCCCCAACCTGCTCCATGTCGGACACTGCAAGACCGCCAGCCCCCTTGAGTTCAATCATTACTTTCTCCGCAGTGCAAAACGCGCTTCCAGACGGCGCAAGCCAAAGGACAGCGGCAAGCTCATTGACAGGTACAACAACGCAACCAGGGTGTACACCGTCATGTTTTCAAAGGTCGACGAAGCAATCAGCTGCCCTTGCCGGGTCATTTCGGCCACGGTAATGGTCGACACCAGCGACGAGTCCTTGAGCATCATCACCAGGGTGTTGCCGTAAGGCGGCAAGGCAATCCGGAACGCCTGTGGCAGCACGATCCGGCGCATGATCATCAGGCCACGCATGCCGACCGACTGAGCCGCCTCGATCTGGCCATGGTCAATGGCCTGAATCCCGGCGCGGAAGTTCTCGGCCTGATAGGCCGAATAAGCGATCCCCAGCCCGATCACACCGGCCTGCATGGCGCTGAGCTGGATACCGAAATCGGGTAATACGAAATAGATGTAAAACAGCTGCACGATAATCGGCAGCCCGCGTATCACGTTGACCACGCCGATGGCGAACAACGCGATGGCACGAATTTTCGAGACCATCATCAAGGCAAACAACAGGCCGATCAGCGAGCTCAGTACGAACGATCCCGCCGTGACCTGCACAGTGACCACCGCCCCTTTCAACAGAATGGGCAGAAAGTCCAACGCATCCTGAACAAACATAAAGCTACCTGCCAAACACCACATAAAGCGGCACCCGGACCTGCCGGGGCCGCAGGACCATCAGTTCAGTTTCCACTTCTCGATGATGCGTTGCAGCGTGCCGTCAGCCTTGATCGCCGCGATGCCGCGATTGACCTGGGCCAGCTTCTCGCTGTCACCCTGGCGCATGACCAGGCACACATCGCCCATGACCACCGGCACATAGGTGTCTGACAGTTTTACGTCGCGGTTTTTACCCTGGGACAACTGATAGGCAATGATCGGACGATCGCCAAAGGCGGCTTTGATCCGGCCCAGTGACAAGTCGCGCATCATGTCGGGAATGGAGTCGTAGCTGCGGACTTCCTTGAACCCGCCGTGCTTGTTCAGCGCATCGAGGAATACGGTGCCCACCTGGGCGCCGACCACTTCACCGGCCAGGTCATCCATGCTCTTGTAGGGTTTGGCGTCGTCAGCCTTAACGATCAGGCCTTCACCGTAGCTGAAGATCGGGTCGGAATATTTCACGACCTTTTCCCGCTCAGGGGTCTTCAACATGGCCGCCGAGATCAGGTCGATCTTGCTTGAGGTCAACGATGGGATCAAAGCCGCGAAGGTGGTCTGCTGGATCTCGGTATCAAACCCCCCGGCCTTGCCGACAGCCTCTACCGCATCGACCATCATGCCCTGGATGTTTCCGCTCTTGATGTCGAGAAATGTGAACGGAATACCCGTGGCGGTGGCACCGACTTTGTAGACGGGTGCTGCCGTGACACTGGCGGACACCATCAAACCGGTGGCCATTGCACACATAAGCGTGAGTACTTGAAATGGTTTTTGCATGGCGAATCTCCCTGTGATCGCTTTTCTTATTCCTGATGACGCCCCTAAAAAACCTTCGCGCCCTGTGGTACAAAAAGCGTGCTTCGACTATAACCAATTCGCTCAAATCGTAAAGAGATTTATAAATATCGCTTATCGATATTCACTGCCCGTACAAAAGCCAAGGAAACACCATGAGTGATCACAACAACCCTCTTTTCAATCAATCGCTGGAAAAGGGGCTGGCCGTGCTTCGCGGGTTTGGCGCAGCGCGGCGCACCATGAACCTGGCTGACATTGCACAGGTGGCGGGCATCAGCAAAAGCTCGGCGCAGCGCATGATCCATACCCTTGAAGAGCTCGGCTACGTGCGCAAGCACCCGCAAAGCCGGCGTTTCCAGCTAACGCCAAAAGTCATGGAAATTGGCTACAACTACCTGGCGGCCGACATTCTGGTCGACGTTGCCAACCCCTATCTGGCCGAACTCAACCAAATCACCGGCGAGACAGTCAACCTGACAGAGCCGGACGGACTGGACATGGTGTATGTGGCCCGTTTCGTCGCCCCGAAATTCATCCCGGTGCACATGCCGATCGGTAGCCGGATCCCCATGTATTGCAGTGGATCCGGACGCGCTTACCTCAGCGTGCTGGGCGATGACGAGATCCATGCCATGCTCGAATCCAGCGACCGGGTGACGTTCACCCAACACACTCTGACCGACACCTCGAGCATTTTTAAACGCATCCAGATCAGCCGCGCACAAGGGTATGCCACCAACCAGGAAGAAATGTTCCTCGGCGACATGACCATCGCTGCACCTGTGGTCAACAGCCATGGGTTACCGGTGGCCTCCGTACACGTCGTCGTGCCCTGCAGCCGCTGGACCCTGCCCGACGCCGAACAAAAAATGGCTTCCTCCGTCATCCAGTGCGCGCGCTCGATCAGTAGTTCGATCCGGACGTTGTAAAGCGTTGTTTAGCGACCCGGCCTTATCGCAGCCTTCGGCAGCGGCTACAGGGGCATATATGCACCGGGTTTACGACGGCGGCTACAACCGGCCTTTGTAGCGGTGGGATACGTTCGGCATCGGCAGGATTGGCGTATGATGCGCGGCTATTTCCTTACGTTCGGTAACTCTTTATGCCCAGTCTTTCCTCAGCCAAACCCATACGCGGCTGGTCATTCTGGTGGAAGCCTCTGCTGTTCCTGCTGGTCGCCGGTATTGGCCTGTACTACGTAAAGTGGTCGCCCTACTACTTCAAGGCGTTTGTCGCCGCAGACAATCACAGCATTGGCGCTTCGATCCTCAATGACAACCAGGGCGAGCCCATCGCTGCGGCGCTCGCCTATGCCAAGGTGTATTTCCTGGCCATCTGGAAAGCCGCGGTGCTGGCGGTGATTCTGGGTTCGCTGATTCAGGTGCTGATTCCCCGTGACTGGCTGCTGCGCCTGTTCGGCAAGGCCGGCCTGGGTTCAACCCTGCGCGGCGGCCTGTTCGCGTTGCCGGGCATGATGTGCACGTGCTGTGCGGCACCGGTAGCTGCAGGTATGCGTCGGCAAAATGTTTCGGTAGGCGCCGCACTGGCCTTCTGGATCGCCAACCCGGTGCTCAATCCGGCCACGCTGGTATTTATGGGGTTTGTCCTGGGCTGGGGCTTCAGTGCCTTGCGTCTGGTGGCCGGCCTGGTACTGGTGATTGGCGTGTCGCTGATCGCGCAACGCATCTCGCGTCCTGAAACCATTCCTGAAGCTGCGCTGGAAGCCGTGTCCGACGCGAGCGTTATCGATCAGCAGCACTTTTTCAGCCGCTGGGGCCGCACCTTGTGGCAGCTGTTCTGGAACACGATTCCGGTGTATCTGCTGGCGGTGTTGCTGCTGGGCGCGGCGCGGGTCTGGTTGTTCCCTCACGTCGACGGTGCCATGAGCGACAGCCTGGTGTGGCTGGTGCCGCTGGCCATTGTCGGGACGCTGTTTGTGATTCCGACCGCCGCTGAAATCCCGATTGTGCAGACCATGATGGCGCTGGGCATGGGCACGGCTCCGGCCGTGGCCCTGCTCATGACATTGCCCAGCGTGAGCCTGCCGTCGCTGCTGATGCTGCGTAAGGACTTCGACGCCCGGGTGCTGGTCAGCGTTGCCCTGATGACCATGCTGGTCGGCGTCATCAGTGGACTCGTGGGGCTGTGGTTGCTCTGAGATCACCCTCGGATTCTTCCGACAGGTTGCCTTATGCCATCACTGAAGGCCCGTGCTAGAGGGGCCAATTAAGGTTTGTTTAAGTTTCGGGCGGTAACGTGACCGCCGGGTCACAAAAGACCCGCCCTGAACTTAACAGGCTATTGGCCTGGCACTGGCAAAGAGGACGAATGATGAGTACTAAGGACAACCAGCCTTTGGCTGCAGCTACTGCCTGTCACGATACGGAACATGCCGATGCAGCGCTGCAGCTTATTGTTGAAGGCTTCATGCATTTCCACCACGAAGTCTTTCCGCAACAGAAAGACCTGTTCAAAAAGCTCGCCACCGCCCAACGACCACGGGCAATGTTCATTGCCTGCGCCGACTCGCGAATCGTTCCTGAACTGATCACCCAAAGCGCTCCCGGCGACTTGTTCGTGACGCGCAATGTCGGCAATGTCGTCCCCCCCTACGGACAGATGAACGGCGGGGTTTCGACGGCCATTGAATACGCCAACCTGGCGCTGGGCGTGCAGCACATCATCATCTGCGGGCACTCCGATTGCGGAGCGATGCGGGCCGTGCTCAATCCGGCAAGCCTGGAGAAAATGCCCACGGTCAAAGCCTGGCTGCGCCATGCCGAGGTCGCGAAGACCATGGTGCAAGACAACTGCGAGTGCGCCAACGAAACCGAAGGCATGCACATTCTGACCGAGGAAAATGTGATCGCGCAGTTGCAGCACCTGCGCACTCACCCGTCTGTGGCCTCGCGTATCGCCAACGGCCAATTGTTTATCCACGGCTGGGTCTACAACATCGAGACCAGTCAAATCAAAGCCTACGATGCAGAACAGGGATGTTTCCTGCCCCTGGACAATCCCCTGGCAATCCCTTGCGCGACACCTAAAGCGCGCTTCTAAACCGTCATCATCGAGTAACGCTGTGGCTGCTCAAAAGCAGTCAGGCCTTGCCCTATCTCACGATTTTCCAGGGAGCGTCATCATGCGTGCTGCGCAATTAAAAGCGGTTTTGCCACGGGAGCTTTTGGCTTCCGTGGTGGTGTTTCTGGTCGCCCTGCCTCTGTGCATGGGTATCGCCATCGCCTCCGGGATGCCCCCGGCCAAAGGTCTGATCACAGGCATCATCGGGGGGCTGGTGGTCGGCTGGCTGGCAGGGTCCCCGCTGCAAGTCAGCGGCCCGGCAGCCGGGCTGGCAGTATTGGTCTTCGAGCTGGTCCGCCAGCATGGCGTGGCCATGCTCGGTCCCATCCTGCTTCTGGCAGGTTTTCTACAACTGGTGGCCGGGCGCTTGCGGCTGGGCTGCTGGTTTCGCGTCACCGCCCCGGCCGTGGTCTACGGCATGCTCGCGGGGATCGGGGTACTGATCGTGCTGTCACAAGTGCATGTCATGCTCGACGGCGCTCCCAAGCCCTCGGGGCTGGATAACCTGACAGGCTTCCCTGCGGCACTGGCCGAGGCCATGCCGACCCTGGGTGGCGGGCTGGGCTGGCAGGCCGGGTTGCTCGGCCTCGCGACAATGCTGGTGATGTGGTTGTGGGACAAGTTCCGGCCGCGAACCCTGCGGTTTATCCCCGGTGCCCTGCTCGGTGTCGGCTTGACCACCGTGGCCAGCCTGGCGCTGGCCTTACAGGTCAAGCGGGTGAACGTCCCGGAAAATCTCGCTGACGCCATCGACTGGTTGCGCCCTGCCGACCTGTTGAACCTGGCGGATCCGAACCTGCTGATCGCCGCCTTCGCGGTCGCCTTTATCGCCAGCGCCGAAACCTTGTTGTCTGCGGCAGCGGTTGACCGCATGCACAGCGGGCAACGCTCGGATTTTGACAAGGAGCTGTCCGCCCAAGGGGTCGGCAATATGCTCTGCGGCTTGCTCGGTGCGCTGCCCATGACCGGCGTGATCGTGCGCAGTTCGGCCAACGTCCAGGCTGGAGCCACTACGCGCTATTCAGCGATATTCCATGGCCTGTGGCTACTGGCGTTTGTACTGCTGCTATCCAGTGTGCTGCAAAGCATCCCGGTGGCGAGCCTGGCAGGCGTGCTGGTCTATACCGGGATCAAGCTGGTGGATCTCAAGGCCTTTCGTGGCCTGGGGCGTTACGGGCGAATGCCGATGTTTACCTATGCGGCCACGGCCCTGGCCATCATCTTTACCGATTTGCTGACCGGTGTACTGGTGGGGTTCGGCCTGACCCTGGTCAAGCTGGCATGGAAAGCGTCGCGACTGAAAATCAGCGTGGTCGAACTGCCCGGAGCCGGTGAGCTGGAGTTGCGCCTGAGCGGCGCGGCAACGTTCCTCAAGGTGCCAGCGTTGACTCAAGTGTTGTCACGCGTACCCGCCGGTAGCACGGTGCATGTGCCGCTCAATAACCTGAGCTACATCGATCATTCGTGTCTTGAGTTGCTCGAAGAATGGGCGCGGGCGAATGCGGCCAACGGCTCGAAGCTGTTGATCGAGCCTCGCGGCTTGAAACGGCGCCTGGAGGGGCGTACCCGCATGACCACCGGCATCGGATCGGCACCTGCCTGATCACTGCTTGTAGCCGCTGCCGCAGGCTGCGAAAAGGGCCGAAGGACCTTCAAAACAAGGTTACTGCGCCCCCATCGCAGCCTTCGGCAGTGGCTACAGAGCTTGTTAAATCGCTCACCCACCGCCCACGATCAAGCTGCGGTAATGTCCCGGGTTGGTTCCAGACCATTTGCGAAAGGCTTTGTAGAAGGAGCTGGTGTCGGCAAAACCCAGGTTCAAGGCGATGTCGGCGAAGCTCAGGTCGGGTTCGGCCAGCCAGCCAATCGCCAACTCCTTGCGTACCCCATCCTTGAGTCCCTGATAGGTCTGTCCTTCTTCGGCCAGACGACGGCGCAAAGTTGAGGCGGACATGCACAACCCTTGGGCCAGGCCTTGTGTTTCTGGCCATTGGGCGGCAGGCAATTGGCGCAATGAGTGCTTGATCTGACTCGCCAGGCTTTGCGGATCGCGGTATTTGACCAGAATATTGGCCGGTGCCTGAGCCAAAAACCGTTGCAGCTCCTGCGGGCTGCGCTTGATCGGCAGGTCCAGACAATCCGCGGCAAAAATCATCCGCGTTCGCGGGCGATCAAAGCGCAGGTTCTCCGAGAACATCACCGCGTAGTCTTCACAGTAGTCGGGCGCGGCACAGCGCAACTCAATCGCCAGAATCGGAATCCGCCGGCCGGCCAGCCAGCACGCTACGCCGTGCACAATCATCCAATAGGTGAAGTAGGCGAAGCCCCGGTTCGATTCGCCTTCGGGCTCCAGCAGGACAACTTCCGCCAGACTTTGCTGACGCACCAGACGTGCCGGCAAGCGCTCCAGCATCAGCGACAGAAACTCCAGCGCCAGCTCCAGCCCCTGTGCCAGGGTGGGCTGGGCCATTGCGGCACGGCACATGAACGCCAGGCTGCCTGATCTGAGCTTGCGCGGATCCATCCCAAAAAACTCATCATCCAGACGCTGCGCCAGCAACCGCCACAACCGCGCATAGACCGTGGCCGGCACGCGCGCATCCACTTCGCTCAGCAACCCTGGGGCGATGCCGACTTTGTGCAGGACGTCCTGCATGGCGGCGCCCGGCGCGCAGCTCTGCAGCAGTGCTTCGCGCACCAGGTGGATAGAGATCGTGTCTTTGTTCAACATTGGCCCAGATCCAAGCCCGACGGTTTTTAGATGTCGGCCATCTTAAGCAGCGTGGATCAAAAAGCCAGCAGGGTTTGATTTCATGCCGCTGGATCGGCGGTGCCCAACAGCATCGCTCGCAACGCCAACCGACGGGCCAGCAGCCCGAGCCCCAGACGCTCAAGCCCCCCACAGGCCAATCTGTCCGGCGCCAAACACAAAGAAAAACCCAGTGCCCAATACGTGGGCACCGGGAAGCGAAAACGGCCTTGAAGGGAACTGTCTTTCGCCAGATCAACCTTTTCCAAAAACTCGCTGTGCCGAGGCAATGCAAAAGCACTCAGGCTCAGTAACAACATCATTACCGCCAGCACCAGCGCGCCACCGGCGTACTGAAGATGCGTGCCGGCTCAAAACCAACACTGTCTGCCAATGAACCCGGCAGGATGGGCAGCGTATTGAAGGGCAAGCCGCCAATGATCGATGCCAGGCTCGCCGCCAGCATCCCTGTCAGCCCGTGGCGTTGATTCACCGTCATTGGTACTGCCCTTCCCCTTGGCTCAAATCATGGTTCAGCGGTTATCGACCGTGGTGATTTCGCGGCGTTCGGCCAGGCTCGCCGGTACGCTGGTCTCATCCGTGAAGAACTGCTGATACCACTCGCGCAGCTGATACACCGGGCCGTCGCCCTCCGCCAGTACCGGATTGTTGACCCGGATCTTGTGGGTCCAGATATCGACGTCCTGGTAGAACGACTCGCGGTTACGCTGCACGTAATCCAGCGCCAGTGCTTCGTTCTGGGCCTCGGTCCAGCCCGGAACCTTCTTCACCATGCAACCAAAGCGCAGTTCAAAGCTGTTGGGGCCGATCGGCACATGGCAGTTCAGCAGGATGGACTTGATCTCCTGGCCATCGAACACCGCGCTCATGCGGGTCAGATGGGTAGCCGGGCCATAGTAGGCCGACTCGGCCACCAGATCTCCGCCCAGGCGCTCAGAATCACCGTGGAAAATCTGCTGGGCAATGTGTCCTTCGAAAACGTTGTGGAAGTATTTGGTTGGTGTGCCGTGGACCGGGCCAAAATGCTGGGCATCCACCAGGTTGTCGACCAGCTCGCGCGGGTTGGTGTTGATGATCAGCTTGTCCATGTGCCAGGAATGCAGCCATTCATCGCTGTCCATTTCCGGCAAGTGCGGGATCACCACATCTTCGGCAGGTGGCTTGCCCTCGGGGTTGTTCCAGACAAACAGCAGCTGGTTGACTTCACAGGTCTGCCAGGTACGGGTTTTGGCCTTGGGCGGAATGCGCTTGCAATAAGGGATTTCCACGCACTTGCCACTGGCATCGAATTGCCAATGGTGGAAGGCACAGACGACGCGATCGTTTTCAAGCGTGCCCTGGGACAGGTCGGCGCCCATGTGCGGACAGTGGGCATCCATGACGCTGATATCCCCTTTGGAGGTGGCATAAGCCAGCAGTCGCGTGCCAAACACATTCAGGGTGTGCAGCTTGCCATCACGGAACTCATCCGCTTCCCCCAAGCAATGCCAGCCACGGCCAAAACGTGGCGATAACGCATTCTCGACGTGGATTTCTGCGAGTTTAGTCATTTTTATTATTCCTCAGGTTAAGGGCCAGAGCATGAACCCGGTTGATCTTCACCGAGGAGCCCGCAGGCCTCATCGTTCACTTGGACTAGACACCCCCCTGTGACGGCCCTCCCCGCAGGCGCTGCCACCAAGGCCGTTACCTCAGCGCCGGCTGCGTCTGCGGTGAATCAGCGACATTCAGCGCCAATCGGCCACAATCCCGTGTTCACGGGCAAAAGGCTGGCAGTGAATGGTCTTGCGCTGGTGATCGACCGCGGCCTCATGGGTGGCCAGCCAGAGCATCACCGCCGCCGGCACGTCGGGCGGAGCAGAGCCGGCACGCAAGGCAATCACCCCTTTGTCGCCAATAGTGGCGCGCAAGGCATCGGTGGTCACCACCCCCGGGTTGAGGGTGTAGGCACGGATGCCGCGATCGCCGAACTCCACCGACAAGATCCCCGACAACCGCGACACGGCCGCTTTGCCCGCGCCGTAGGCATAGCCCCAGCCGCCCTTCCCGGCCGCGACAGGCGGATCGGTTTCGCCGGCGCCGGACGTGACATTGATCACCACCCCGCCACCCTGCTCCAGCATGTGACTGACCACAGCGCGGGTCAGCAGGAAGGGTGTCATCACATAGCCTTGAAAGACCCGTTCAAGGGTCTCGGGCTGCAAGTCCATGAACGGTGCGTTGAGATCACTGCCCTGGTAAATCGCGTTATTGACCAGCACATCGACCCGGCCATATTCAGCGAAAACTGCCTCACTGGCAGCATGTACCGAGGCGCTGTCGAGCAAGTCCATGCGCACCACAAGCGCCTTGCGTCCCAGCTCGCGAATGGCGGCTGCGGTCGCGTTCAAACTGCCCGGCAGTGCCGTGCCGTCCGGGTTGCGCAAACCGTGGGTATGACTTTCGCCTTCATCCAGGCTGCGGGCGCTGATGGCCAGATCAAAACCGGCGCGGGCAAATGCCAGCGCGGTTTCACGGCCAATGCCACGGCTGGCGCCGGTAATAAATGCCACTTTATTCATGGGTTTTCCTCAAAGGTTAACTGCCCGCACAGATCAAAAGCGCTGAGCGCGCACCATGGCGTCCATTCCGCCGTCGACAAAGATCACGCTGCCCGTTACGAAGCTGGCCTGGCTTGATTGCAGGAACGCCACCACTTGGGCGATCTCTTCGGGATGGCCGGCGCGTCCCAGAGGTGCGACAAACTCACTGACCGATTTGCCGTAGCGCGCATCGTCCTTGGCCGCCTGATGCAAGGGGGTTTGCACTGCACCCGGCGCCACCACGTTAAGGCGAATGCCCTGGGCTGCCCACTGCACCGACTTGCGTCGTGCCTCACAGGTCACGGCGTATTTGGAACAGGCATAAGCCACATGCGGTTGCCCCACGTCGTTGGCCAGCGTCAGTGCCCTGGTTTCGTCCCCCGCCAGCAAGGCTTCAACCATCGGCTGTTGATCGGCACCCGGCTGCGTGGCCGCGACCGAACCGATCACCAGCGCGGCCGGATTTTCGCCCTTGGCCAGAGCATCGGCCAGACCGTCCAGCAATTGGCTGACACCGAAATAGTTCACCGCCAGCAATAGGCTGCTGGAAGGAGCTGTCACCCCCAGCCCTGCACAGCACACCAACCCGTCCAGCACACCGCCCGACTGCTCAAGCACCTGCGCCACTGCCGCCTGACGGCCTTCTGCGCTGGACAGGTCGGCGATCACCTCGGCATTCGCCCGGTCAATCCCGATGATGCGGTGACCCGCAGCACGTAATACCGCACACACGGCGGCGCCGATTCCGGAAGCGGAACCGCTGACAGCTGTAACTGGCATATGATTTTCCCTTGAAGATGCAGGCGACCGGCGCCTGATTGACGATCAATGGACAGCGACGCCAACCGCCGCTGTCATTGCAAGCAAGATCCCGCGAGCCTCAAGCGCTCTGGCGAATCGGCCGCGCCAGCTTGGGTGCCGGCACGATCACGGCATCAGCCGCTCGCAAGGCGCTCTTGGGCTTTCCCAACGCGACCACGCTGTTCAACAGAATCCTCACCAGCTCGGTCTGACGGCGCACCCCGGTCTTGGAGAAGATCGAACGCAGGTGCGCCCTGGCCGTGTTGCGCCGGATATTCAGGTTCTCGGCCGCCTCTTCCAGGGACAAACCGTTGGCCAGTTCCATCGCCAGCGCGGTTTCGGCCTTGGTCAGGTTGAACAACTGTTTGGTCACCACCTCACTGGCCAAAGACTTGCCCACCGAGTCACGAATGTAGATCACCGCCGCCGGCTTGCTCTTGCCTTCAGCCCACTCCAGCGAAGGAATCGCCTCAACCACCAGGCCCAGACTGACTTGCCCTGAAGGCCGGGTCACGGACATGGCGTCTGCTGTCACCCCGCCCTCGCGCACTTCCTGGCTGAACGCGTGCTTGACCAGGCGTTGCAGCTCCCGGTTGTCACTGGGGTAAGTGGCTTCCAGGCGGCCGCCGACCACTTTCAGGCCGTCGGCACTTTTGAGGATTTCTTCGGCGACCGGATTGAGGCTCAACACCTTGCCGGTTTCGTCGAGCACAATCGTCGCCACCGACAAGCGGCTGATGGCTTGCGCATACAACTCGCTCATGGACTCACTGCGGTCCAGCAGGTTGTGAAGGTGCAAGGCCCGGCGCAAGTGCGGCAGGAACATGCTGCACAGCGCCCGTTCGCCAGCCGAAAACTGCGGGGCGTTTTTCGGTCGGGTCAAGCGAAAACGCAGCTTGCCGCCCTCCGGGGTGGAGATGTCGGCACCCATCACATGGTAGACATTCTGTTGCGCGCAATACGCTTTGAAGTACGCCGAGTTGACCCATTCCGACTCGCTCATCAGGTCTTCAACGGTAAACACCTCATCCAGTGCCTGGCCGACAAAGGGGGTATTGGTTTGCGGGTAGGTCTGGTAAGTCAGCTCGCCCTCGCCTTCGATGTCCCCGGCAACAATCATCAGGCACATGTCCGGCTGATCCGGTACCCGCAGGATCAACGTCGCGTAATTGGCCTTGAACATGTCGCGCACCGAGCACAACGTGCGCCCCATGACCTTCGGATCCAGCGCGCCATCATAGAAGCTGCCGACCATTTGATCGTAATCGGCCAATTCGAGCCCCAGACTGGCCAGGGTTTGGTGATTCAAGGTCACTGTATCCACGGATTTTTCCTCGCATCGGGCAAGGTTCAAAGACCTGCCCTTTTTATTGTTCTTATAACCAGCGGCTTGCCTTTGCGCGCCTGCATCATTGATTGAAACAATGGCGCGCAAACACCTCAGTGTGGCTTTATGTTCATCGCCATACAAGCCTGTCCAGCGCTCTATTTCAGTGGTTTCAGGCGTCCTTGGCGGCCACGCTCTGTTTGAGCGGGTAATGCCCCGCCGAAGCCGCAGCGCAAGGCACACGGGACTTGACCAGCGGCCGTCCCAGGTTGAACCAGGCAGCCAGCGCCGGCAGCAGGAAAATCGCCCCCAGAACGTTCACCAGGAACATGAACGACAACAGGATCCCCATGTCCGCCTGGAATTTGAGCGGTGCAAACGCCCAGGTACAGACCCCGATGGACATGGTCAGCGCGGTAAATACCGCCGCCGTACCCCGTTGGCACATGGCAAGGTAAAAGGCGTTGCGCAGATCTTTGCCGTCAGCCATTTCATGCTGAATGCGCTCGTACAGATAGATCCCGTAATCGACCCCGACCCCGACTCCCAGCGCCATCACCGGTAACGTCGCGACCTTCAGACCGATCCCCAACGTCGCCATCAAGGCGTTGCACAGAATGGCCACAATCGCCAGTGGCACCAGAATGCACAGCACCGCCCGCAATGAACCAAAGGTCATCCAGCAAAACAGCGCCACCGAGCCAAACAGCGCGGCCAGCATCACCACCTCGGCTTGCTTGACCGCTTCGTTGGAGGCCGCCATCACGCCGACGTTGCCGCCCGCCATCAAGAACTGCACCTCAGGCGTCTGCAGCCCGGCAATAATGCGCTGGGTTTCATTGACCACATGGGCCACCGTCGGGCCTTCATGGTCGGTGAGGAACACCAGGATCTGCATGCGCTGGCAGCCTTCCGTGACCAGCCCGTCGTCAGGCATGTAAGCCCGGGCGCCCTGGCTCAGGCCCCGCTCTGAACCGGGAATCGCCGACCAGCGCGGATTGCCCTCGTTGTTGCCGGCAATCACGTTCTTGCCCATGCCGGCGACGCTTTGGACTGACTGCACGCCTTCTACACTGCGTACCTGAAAGTCGAACGACTCCACCGCACGCATCACCTGGGGGGCCAGGCAGCCTTCCTCAATGCCGTTCAGTTGCACAAACACCGACATCACATCCAGGCCAATGGAATAGCTGTTGATGATCTTCTGGTTGTCCTGGTTGTAGCGCGAATCGGCACGCAGCTCCGGCGCCCCGACACCGATATCGCCGACGGCCAGGTCCCGGGCCTTGTAAGCGCCCAGCCCCAACAGCAACAGGCTGATGGCAAACACCACCAGCGCCGGTTTAGGCTCGGCCAGTGCCGAGAGCTTCCACCAGAGTTGGTGTTTGCCCCGGGCTTGAAGCCCCTTGGCCATGGCGCTGCGTTCAAGGTTCAAATACGACAGGATGATCGGCAGCATCAGCTTGTTGGTGATGATCATCAGCATCACCCCGATGCACGCCGTGACCCCCAGCTCATGCACGATGGGAATGTCGATCAGCATGATCACGCCAAACCCCAGGGCGTTCATCAGCAGGGCCAGCGAGCCGGGTATGAAAATCTTGCAGAAGGCACTGTGCGCAGCCTCGACCGACGGGCTGCCGGCCAGCACGTCCTGTTTCCAGGCGTTGGTCATCTGCACCGCATGGGACACGCCGATCGAGAAGATCAAGAACGGCACCAGAATCGACATCGGGTCGATGCCCAGCCCCAGTAACGGCAACAGGCCCAGCAACCAGACCACGGGCAACAGCGCGACCACCAGGGCCACCACTGTCAGGCGCCATGAACGCGAATACAGCCACAGCAACAGCCCGGTAATCACAAAGGCAATCACAAAGAAACCGATCACCGTGTTCAGGCCATCCACCACATCGCCCACCAGCTTGGCAAAGCCGACGATATTGATTTCGACATTGTCGTTGCTGTACTTGGCGCGAATATCTTCAAGGCGCTGGGCCACTTCGGCATAGGACACCGGCTTGCCGGTCTGCGGGTCCATGTCCTGCAGGTCCGCGCGCACCATCGAGGACTTCAGGTCATTGGCCACCAGACGGCCAACCTGGCCCGAACGGGCGACGTTACTGCGCACCTGCCCGAGGTCATCGGTGGAACCGGTGAAACGCGGCGGTACGACCACATCACCAAAAAAGCCGTCTTCCGTGATTTCGATGTAACGCACATTGGCGGTAAACAGCGAGGTCACACTGGAGCGGCTGACCCCGTTGATAAAGAACACATCATCGGTGACTTTATTCAGGGTTTCGAGGAATTCGCGGTTATAGATGTCACCTTCACCCTTCCAGTTCACGCTGACCAGAAAGCGGTTGGCGCCGGTGAAGTACTGGCTGAAGTTGAGAAAGTTGACCATGAACGCATTGCGCACCGGGATCTGTTTATTGAACCCCGGGTCCAGTTGGGTATGCGTCGCGCTATAGCCCAGGGCAAGCGTCAACAGCACGAACAACGCCAGCAACCCCTTGCGCCAGTTGATCAACAGGTCGGCAGTACGCTCGACCATTCGATTGATTGAAGATTGCGGAGCGTTCATTTTTGCGCCTCTCATTGGCCAAGCGCAGCAACGCTGCCATCAGTACCCTGGAACACACCCCGTTCGCCGCCGACCAGAAGGCGCTGCGAACCGACCAATACTGCCGAAGTCAGTGTTCCCAAACCTGCCAGGCGTGTTGCGCTGACGAGATGACCCTGTGCATCCAGACGGACCATCGAGCTACCCGCACCGACGATCAACAACCCGCCGCCATTGGGCAGCACTGCATGACCGTAGAGGGGCGACTGGTTGCCCACCGGCACTTGTTTCCAGCTACGGCCAAAGTCCTGGCTGACAAACACATGACCGCGCATGCCGTAGGTCACCCAACGATCCGGCGTGAGGCGCACCACACCAAAGAGTGAACCGTTGTAGAAGGGTTCGAGCTTCTGCCAATGGCGCCCGCCATCGTCACTGCGCATGACCAGGCCTTGCTCACCCACCAGCATCCGCCGGCCATCCGAAGCGCCATCCATGCCATTCAGGTGCGCGCTGTCGACTTCAAGCGCCCCCGGCTGCCAGGTCAGGCCGCCGTCCAGCGACTGATAAAACTTGCCGAAACTGCCAAAGGCCAGCACCTCAGTGCCGCCTGCGTTCCAGACCCCCAGCAGGGGTTCGGCCACTTCACTGTCGTGACGCACTTCGCGCCAGCTCGAGCCTTCATCCTCGGAGCGCAAAATCCAGCCGTCATGCCCGACCGCCAACAGGCTTTTGTCTGCCAGTGCCACCAGCGCCGTGAGGGTCAAATCACGCTGCGGTTCGACCTTGGCCGACTGCCAGCTCACGCCCTGATCATCGCTGAGCAAAATAGTGCCGCGCTCGCCGACGGCCACCACACGCTTGTCGAGGTACAGCATGCCGTTGATCTGCAAGCGATCGGTGCGCAATTCTGCCGGGGCAACATCTGCGGGTTTATGGGGAGTGAAAGTAAACGCGATGGTCACCGCGACAATCAGGCAAACCAGGTAGCCGATCATTGCACGCATGGTCGATACCTCGCTGCAGAACGCAGTTGCTGGGCGGATTTCATGCGGCCAGTCCTCTTCTTTTTATAGTCGTGGGTGCTCTGGCGAACTCACCGGCGAGGCCGCTAGAACCTGGCTTGGATCATCGGACTGGCGGGTCATGGACACATCGTCCAAACGGCCTAGCCGGTATGGAGGAGTCTTTGCGAGACATTTCAGGGGGGGGCGGAGAACGGGCGGCTCCCCGAAGCGAGGTGCCTGCTGCATGGCACGAGCCGTCAGTCGACGGCTCGTATGTTGGCGATGACCGGGATCATCGCGGGCACAGGGTCAAATCAGGCGCTGGATCTGCTTGTGACGCCACACCAAGCGGTAATAGGCGGTTTGCAGGATCAGCATCGCGAGGTAGGTCACCGGGAAAGCCATCCACACCCCTTCCAGCCCAAAATGTGCATCCAGGGCATAGGCCACCGGGAGTTCGATACACAGCACGCAGAACACCGTGATCCCCATCGGCACCAGGACCACCCCGCTGGCGCGCATGATGCCGCCGATCACGGCCTGGAAGCCGAACACCAGAATGCTCCAGAGCATGATGTGCAGCAGGTGTTCGGCCCTGATCCGGGCGTCGACGTCGGTAATGAACAAACCCAGCAGCCAGTGCGACATGATGTAGCCGAGCACGATCAGGGCCCCGGTCAGGCACAGGTTGATCAACAGGCCCGTGCGCAGGATCGGTCCGATTTGCGCCAGACGCCCGCCACCAATGGCCTGGGCACCGAGGATCGAGGCCGTGATGGCGATCGACAATGCCGGGAACTGCACGTAGTTGACGATCTGCGTCACCGCGCCATAAGCCGCTGTGGCCTGGGATCCGTGACTGTTCACCAGCGCCAGAATCACCAGCTCCGAGACTGACAGCACCACCATTTGCAGCCCGGTGGGCAGACCAATGCGCAAGACTTTGCCCAGAATCACCCGGTTCAGGCGCAACGCGGCCCACAGTTCGCGGTCCGGCGCCATCACATGCTTTTTATGACGCAAACGCAGTACCAAAAACAGCATGGCCAGAGCGTTGCCCACCAGACCGGCATAGGCCGCACTTTGAATGCCCAACTGCGGCAAGCCTGCCCAGCCCAGAATCAACGCAGGCGTCAGCAACAGGCCCACCAGCGTCGACACCATCAAGGCCAGCAACGGCGACACGGTGTCGCTCACCCCCCGCAGCAGTTGCGTAAACAAGATGAACACCAGCAGCAGCGGCATGATCAGCATCATGACCCGCGCATAGCCCACCGCATCATCCAGCACATCCGCCGGAGTGCCCAATGCCTGCATGGCCGGCCGGGCAAACACACTGCCCAACACGGCGGCCAGCAAACCGATCAGGGCCCCCAAGGTCAGGGTGGCCCCCGTGATCTGCTTGACCATCGCCGTCTCGCGCGCACCCCAAGCCTGACCGATCAGCACCGAAGCACCTGCGCCCAGGCCAATCACCAGGGCGATAAAGAAGAACACGATGGGGAACATGCCCGACACCGCGGCCAGCGCCTGGGTGCCGAGCATTTGCCCGACATAGATCCCGTTGAGGGTGCCGGAGAAACTTTGCAGGAAGTTGGACAGCACCATCGGCGCCAGGAAGATCAGGTAGATCAACCACAGCGGCCGCTGTGACGGGGTTTGCATAACGGAATGACCTCAATAAAAGCTATGAGGGGTTATACCGTAAATGGCCCCGTCAGCGGCTACCGTGCGCTTTTTTACCTTAATTCAACTCAAACAGACCGGCCGCACCCATGCCACCGCCAATGCACATGGCGACCACCACAAAGCGCGCACCCCGGCGACGGCCCTCCAGCAGGCTGTGGCCAACCATCCGCGCCCCGGACATGCCAAACGGGTGGCCGATGGAAATCGCCCCGCCGTTCACGTTCAGCCGATCGTTGGGGATTTCGAGGAAGTCACGGCAGTACACCACCTGACAGGCGAAGGCCTCGTTGATCTCCCACAGGTCGATGTCAGACACCCTCAGACCAAAGCGCTTGAGCAGCTTGGGAATCGCAAACACCGGGCCGATGCCCATCTCTTCCGGTGCACAGCCGCTCACGGCAATCCCGCGGTACACACCCAGCGCTTCAATCCCCCGCTGCTGTGCTTCGGCGCGGCTCATCAGCAGCACAGCCGAAGCGCCATCGGAAAACTGCGAGGCGTTGCCAGCCGTGATGAATTCCCCCTGCTGCACCCACTTGCCGTCTTTCCACACCGGCTTGAGCGCGGCCAGGTCTTCAAGGGTGGTGGAGGGACGGTTGCACTCGTCACGGTCGGCGATCACTTCCTGATAACCGCTGGGTTTACCCTCCTTGTCGAAGAGCAGTTTGCGCGCCGCCAGGGGCACGATTTCGTCAGCAAACAAACCGGCGGCCTGGGCCGCAGCGGTACGTTGCTGGCTTTGCAAGGCGTACTGGTCCTGCACTTCGCGGCTGATGTTGTAGCGGCGGGCCACAATTTCAGCGGTTTCCAGCATCGGAATATAGGCCGTTGGCATGCACTCGATGACCGCTTCGGACTGCGCGCGGTAGGTGTTTTTGTATTTGTTCTGGGTCAGGGACAGCGACTCGACGCCCCCCGCGACGGCAATCGACATTTCCCCGGTCATGATGCCTTTGGCTGCCACGCCGATGCTCATCAGGCCCGAGGCGCACATACGGTCAATCGCCATGCCCGGCACGGTGTTGGGCAAGCCGCCGGTGTTGGCGCACAGTCGGCCGATGTTATAGCCCTGGGTGCCCTGTTGCGCAGCAGCGCCCATGATCACGTCTTCTACCGAGCCGGGCTCGATGCCGGCCCGCTCCACCACGGCCCGCACCACGTGCCCGCCCAGTACCGGCGCTTCGGTGTCGTTGAAAGACCCGCGAAAGGATTTGCTCAGCGCGGTTCGCGCCGTGGATACGATCACTACGTCATTAAGCGTCATGTAAGGGGCTCACTGCTCAAGAGGGTTGAAGGTGTAACGGCTGATGGTGTCCACCACGCAGCCGGGGCGATCGCTGCCCTCGATTTCGACACTGATCCGGACCACCACCTGCAAGGCCTGACCCATGGCTTCGACCTTCAGGATCTCGCCATGCCCACGCACTCGGGAACCGACCTTGACCGCTGCCGGAAAACGCAGCCGGTCGCTCCCGTAATTGACGCCCATGGCCAGATTGTCGAACTGCATCAGTTGCGGCATGAACAGGTTGGCCAGCGCGAGCGTCAGGTAGCCGTGGGCGATGCAGGCCCCAAACGGCCCCCGGGCGGCGCGCTCGGGATCCACATGGATCCACTGGTGATCGCCGGTGGCCTCTGCAAACAGGTTGATCCGTTGCTGGGTGAGCACCAGCCAGTCGGTGCGCCCCAGATCCTGCCCCTGGGCCGCCAGTAACTGGTCGGCACTGCTGAAAAGCGTACTCATCGTGCGTCCTCAGGCCTGTTGCGAACTGACGGGCAGCACTTCGCCGACCATGTACGAGGCGTAGTCACTGGCCAGAAACACCATAACGTTGGCCACTTCCCAGACTTCCGCCGCACGGCCAAAGGCTTCACGACTGCTCAGTTGCTCAAGCAGTTCGTTGCTGGAGGCTTTTTTCAGAAAGTCATGCAAGGCAATCGAGGGGGCCACCGCGTTGATGCGCACTCCGCTCTCGGCGGCTTCGAGGGCACTGCAACGGGTCAGGGCCATGACCCCGGCCTTGGCTGCGGCGTAATGCGCTTGCTCTTTCTGTGCACGCCAACCCAGCACCGAGGCATTGTTGACGATGGCACCCGCTCCGCGACGCTCCATATGCGGGAGCATGGCGCGGGTCATGCGCATGGTGCCGGTCAGCGTGATATCGAGCACGGACGACCATTGCTGATCGGTCATCTCGGTGAGACGCACCTGACCGCCAAGCCCGGCGTTGTTGATCAACACATCGACCCCGCCCAGCGCGTCTTCGGCGGCGGCGACCAACGCCTGCACCTCGGCCTCGACCGTGACGTTGCACAGTTGGCCGTAGACCTTTTTCAAGCCGGTTTCGGCCTTGAGGCGCTCTACTGCTTCTTCGAGACGGCGCGGGTGGATATCAGAAATCATCAAGGCACGGCAGCCTTCTTCAGCGCAGCGCTTGGCGGCGGCGTATCCGATCCCGGCGCCCGCTGCGGCCGTGATCAAGATCGATTTGCCGGCCAGCAATTGGTGACCCGGTACGTAAGGAGGCGCTTGTTTCATGGGTGAATTCTCTATTGAAAATAGACCGCCTCCTGCGCGAGCGAGCGTGCTCGCGATTCAGAAGGCATTGGTGTTTCAGCTGCCCCAGACCCGCTGCGGCGCAGGGGCTTCGGCCAGAATCTGGCTCATCGCGACACCGATTTCTTCCGGTTGCCATTGCCCGCCCTTGTCACGGGTCACGCCGGTGCGCCAGCCATCGCCCAGGGACAAGCGTCCGCCCTGGCTCTCAATGATGTGCCCGGTGACATGGCTCGACAGCTCGCTGCCCAGCCACACCACCAGCGGCGCGACGTTTTCCGGGGCCCAGGCATCAAAACCGCCGTCTTCGGGTTTTTTCACCACATCGGGCATCGCGCTTTCGGTCATCGAGGTGCGCGCGGCCGGGGCCAGGGCGTTGGCGGTCACGCCATAACGCCCCAGTTCTGCCGCTTGCACCAGGGTCAAGGCCGCAATCCCGCCCTTGGCCGCGCTGTAGTTGGACTGGCCGACCGAACCTTGCAGGCCCGCACCGGAACTGGTGTTGATAATCCGTGCGGCCACCGGCTGCCCCGCTTTGGCTTGATCGCGCCAGCGCTTGCCGAGAATATTGGCCAGGCAGAAATGACCCTTGAGGTGAACCCGCATCACCGCATCCCAGTCTTCTTCGCTGAGGCTGATAAACATGCGGTCGCGCAAAATACCTGCGTTGTTGACCAGCACGTGGACTTCGCCAAAGGCTTCGAGTGCGGCATCGACGATGTGCTGTGCCGTCGCAACGCTGGTGATGTCATCGGCATTGGCAATGGCTTGGGCCCCCAGCTCGCGGATTTCAGCGACTACGGCTTCGGCGGCCTCGCGGCGGATGTCATTGACCACCACGTTGGCACCCTGTGCGGCGAAGGCCAGCGCGTAGGCCCGGCCCAATCCGCCGCCTGCGCCGGTAATGATCACAGTACGTCCTTCACAAATTGCCATGGGCTTTCTCCTGTAGGTTGCGGCGCGTCAGAGGCGCTCAATGATCGTGACGTTGGCCTGGCCACCGCCTTCGCACATGGTCTGCAAGCCATAACGGCCGCCGCTGCGTTCGAGTTGATTGAGCAGGCTGGTCATCAGTCGCGCCCCGCTGGCTCCCAGCGGGTGACCGAGGGCGATCGCACCGCCGTTGACGTTGGTTTTCGCCGGGTCGTAATCCAGCTCCTTGGCCCAGGCCATGACCACCGAGGCAAACGCCTCGTTAATCTCCACCAGGTCAATGTCCTGAATGCTCATCCCGGCTTTTTTCAGGGCCGCGCGGGTCGCGGCAATCGGCGCCGTGAGGTGCCAGATGGGATCGTCGCCCATCACCGACAAATGATGGATGCGCGCTCTGGGTGTCAGGTTGTAACGCTTGAGCGCCGCTTCGGACACCACCAGCAAGGCCGCCGAGGCATCGCAGGTCTGACTGGAAACAGCTGCAGTGATCGAAGGGAATTCGGCCGACACCGGCTCCAGCTCAGCCATTTTGGCCAGGCTGGTCTGACGCGGGGTTTCGTCATCCCACACGCCTTCACAGGGCACGATTTCATTGACGAAGCGCCGCCCGGCAATCGCATCCAGCGCTCGCCTGTGGCTTTCCAGTGCGTAGGCTTCCATCTGCTGGCGGCTGATCTGCCAGTGATCCGCGATGCGTTGCGCCGCGTAGAACTGGTTCACCGGCTGGTCGCCGAAACGGGCTTTCCAGCCTTTGCTGCCGGAAAACGGATCGGCAAAACCCAGCGGCTGGCCGGCCAGCATGGCCGACGATATCGGGATCTGGGTCATGGTTTGCACGCCACCGACGGCAATCACGTCCTGGGTGCCGCTCATGACCGCCTGCGCCGCGAAATGCAGCGCCTGCTGCGACGATCCGCATTGGCGGTCAATGGTGGTGCCCGGCACGTTGAGCGGCAAACCGGCGGCCAGCCAGCTGGTGCGTGCAATGTCACCCGCCTGCGAGCCGATGGTGTCGACACAGCCAAAGATCACGTCGTCGTATTCGTTGGCCGGAATCTGATTGCGCTCGACCAGAGCCTTGAGTACATGGGCACCCAGGTCAATCGCGTGAACATGGGCCAAACCGCCCTTGCGCCTGCCGGTGGGGCTGCGCAAGGCGTCAACAATATAGGCTTGGGGCATCAATCAATCCTCGAAGGTGTGGCCAGGGCCCAAGGGCGCCGCACCGCTGAGTACGTGCTCGGCGACGCGATTTTTATGCAGGGCGCGGTCGCCCCAGGCGTTATCCAGCGCCCAGGCCCGCTTCATGAACATTTGCAGGTCGACTTCCCAGGTGTAACCCATGGCGCCGTGCACCTGGATCCCGTGGCGCGCTGCCAGCCAACTGGCCTCACAGCAGGCCAGACGCGCTTGCGACACCCACACGTCAGCGTTCTTCTCGCCGTGGGCCAGGGCATAGGCCGCGCGATAGAGAACCGGCTTGGCGAACTCCAACTGCGTGGCCACGTCGGCCAGGTGATGTTTGACCGCCTGAAAGCTGCCGATCGGCTTGCCAAACTGCTTGCGCTGGGCGGCGTAATCCACTGACAGGTCGAGCATCCGTTGCGCCAGCCCGACCAGTTGCCCGGCCACCGACAACGCACCGCGGCTCAGGGTTTGCGCCCATAACGCACGGCCCGTTTCACCTTGCGCCACCAGTGTGGCGGCGCTCGGCTGCCAACTGACCCGGGCCAGGCGCCGTGACGCATCAAGGCTGGTATGCGGCTGCACATCGACCTGGGCCCGAGGGACGGCGTGAACCTCATCGCCATGGGCCAACAACAACAAGTCAGCGTGGGCGGCATCGGCCACCAGCGGATTGACCGGATGCCCGATGGCGACCCGCAGGCTGCCATCGGCAATCTGCGCCAGCCATTCGCCGCGCAGTGCCACGCTCTGCGGCAAACCGGCGATCAAGGCACTGGCCACGTAGGCGGTGTCGGCCAGCGAGTCGGGAATTGCGTAGTAGCCCAATTCCTGGGTCATTAAAGACCAGGCCACATCGTCCATGCCCAGGCCACCAAAGGCTTCAGGTACCGAGAGCGCCGTGAGGCCCTGTTCGGCAATTTTGTTGCGCAGATCCGGTGAGCGACCGACGTCGGTTTCCCAGATTTCACGGAGCATTTCCGGTGCGGCTTCGGTCATCAGAAAACGGCTGATGGCCTCGCGGAAGGTTTGCTGGTCATCGGTGAAGGTAAAGTCCATACCCGGCCTCACTTCGGCAGGCCGAGCATGCGCTCGGCAATGATGTTGCGCTGGATCTCGTTGGTACCGGCGTAAATCGGCCCGGCCTGGGCAAACAGAAAACCCTCCAGCCAGTCGTGCCCGTGCGCCGATTGATCGGTCAGTTCACCACTGGCCCCCAGAATGCGCATCGCGGTTTCATGGATGCGCAAATCCAGCTCGGACCAAATGATTTTGTTGGTACTGGACTCTGCGCCAATCTGCGCCCCGCGGCTCAGCCGGCCCACGGTGTGGTAAGCGGACAAGGCGTAGGCCTGGGCGTCCATCCAGGCTTTGCAGACGGCATCACCCAGGCCTGGATCGCGGTCGGCACTGGCGCGGTTGGCCTGATACAACTCGACCAGCTTGCGCGCGGTGTACTGAAAGCGCGCCGGGGAGCGCAGCAGCAAGCCACGCTCGAATCCGGCGGTGGCCATCGCCACATGCCAGCCCTGCCCGTCATCGCCAATCCGGTTTTCCAGCGGAATGCGCACGTCATCGAAAAACACTTCGGCGAAGGCATCCTTGCCGTTCAGGGCCTTGATCGGACGCACGGTCACGCCCGGCGCATTGAGCGGCACCATGACAAACGACAGACCGTGGTGACGGCTGGAAGTCGGGTCACTGCGAAACAGGCCAAACAGCCAGTCGGCAAAAATCGCCCGGGTCGACCAGGTTTTCTGGCCGTTCAGCACGTAGCTGTCACCGTCGCGTGTTGCTTTACTGGTGATCGCCGCCATGTCAGACCCGGCGTTGGGCTCGGACCAGCCCTGGGCCCACATGTCGACGCTGGCAGCCATGCGCGGCAAGAAACGCTTCTTTTGCGCTTCAGTGCCGAATTCCATCAGGGTCGGGCCCAGCAGCAGCTGACCATTCTGATTGACCCGCATCGGGGCCCCGGCGCCGTAGTATTCCTCTTCGAATATCAGCCACTCGATCAGGTCGCAGCCGCGCCCGCCCAGCTCGGTCGGCCACATCACCATCGACAGACGGTTTTCGAACAGTTTGGCTTCCCACTGGCGATGCTGCTCAAACCCCTCACGGGTGTCGTAGCTGGCCAACGGCTTGTCCGGCAGGTTGGCGGCCAGCCATTGGCGCACTTCCTGGCGAAAGGCCTTTTGTTTGGGGGAGTAAGTCAGTTCCATCGTCAGCTCCTCAGAACGTGGCGTCGCGTTTTTCAACGAAGGCGCGCCGGGTTTCGGCGGAGTCCTCAGAGGTGTAGGCCTGGAGCGTGAAGCCCTGCTCCCAGCGGTACTTGTCTTCCAGATTGCCGTCCTCGATGCCGTTCAACGCCTCTTTGGCGATACGGATCATGGCCGGGCTTTTGCTGGCGATCTTGTGGGCGATCTGCAGGGCGGTTTCACGCAGCTGCTCGCGGGGCACGACACGCTCGATAAAGCCGTATTGCCGGGCTTCAACTGCACCGATCTTGTCGCCGGTAAAGAACAGGTAACGGACTTTCTGCACCGGAAACAGACGCTGCAAATGGGCTCCGCCGCCCATGGCGCCACGGTCCACTTCAGGCAAGGCAAAGGTGGCGCACTCGGACGCCACGACAATGTCAGCGGCGCCGGTAATACCGATCCCGCCGCCCAATACAAAGCCATGAACCGCGACGATGACCGGCACCGGGTTACGGTGCACCGCCTTGAAGGTGGCGTAGTTACCGGCGTTGACCTTGACGATCAGCTCGGGGTGAGCGTCCAGTTCCTTGATGTCGACGCCCGCGCAAAAACCGCGCCCTTCAGCACGAATCACAATGACGCGTACCTGTGGATCCTGGCCCAGGGCTTCTAGGGTGTGCGCCAGATCCAGCCATTCCTGGCTGTTGAGGGCATTGACCGGTGGCCTGTCGATCACCAGTTCAGCGACTCCCGCGTCGATACTGGTGTGAAATGCGGTGTGGGTTGCGCTGTTCACATGTGCTCCTGGGTTGGCAATGGCTGGGGAGCAGTATGGGAAGCCGCCCGGAGCGGATCATCGTCCGTTGAGACTAAGCACCAGCGCCCGCCTGACGCCGCTGCAGGCCCCATGAAACAGCGGTGCGCGCCTCCAAACGGACTAGTCCGGCTCGGGGTTTGCGCCCGCTGGAGGCCCTTCCATGCTCACGGCCTTATCCCTATTTTTATGACGAGGAGCCCTATGGAGCTTGCCCTGACTGACGAGCAGCGAATGATTCAGCAGTCCGCCGAGCGCTTTTTGGCGCAGGTTGCCGGCTCCAGTGCCGTGCGCACGGCAATGGCCAGCGAGCACGGGCATGACCCCGAAGTCTGGGCACGCATCGCCCGTGAACTGTATTGGCCCGCCCTGGCGATCCCTGAAGCGTTCGGTGGCCTGGGACTGGGGTTCGTGGAAGTCAGCCTGCTGCAAGAGCAACTGGGCCGCAGCCTCCTGCCTTCGGCGTTTTTTGCCACCTGTTGCATGGCCATTCCCGCGCTGTTGCTCAGTCGTAACAGCGCACTCAAGGCGCACTGGCTGACGCAGATTGCCGCCGGCGAAATTACCGCCACCCTCGCCTACACCAGCTCGGCGCGCTGGGACGACAGCGCAATCACGGTATCGGCCCAAAGCTTTGCCGGTGGTTATCGACTCAACGGCGAGTACCTGTACGTCGTCGATGGTGCCGACTGTGATTTGTTGATCATTGCCGCCCGCACACCCGGCAGCATCGGTGAGGCCGGTATTCGCCTGTTCGCCCTGCCCGCCGACACGCCCGGCATCAGCCGCCGGCAGCTGCCAACCCTGGACCAGACCCGGCGCCTGGCCAGCGTAACGCTCAAGGACGTCGAGCTGCTGGACGAGCAGCTGCTCAGCGAACCCGGCCAGGGCTGGCCGATGTTGCGTGACGTCCTACGTATTGCCTGCATCGGCCTGGCGGCGGAACAGACCGGCGGCGCACAACAGTCGCTGGACCTGACGCTGGCCTATATCACCGGGCGCGAGCAGTTCGGCCGCAGCATTGCCAGTTTCCAGGCGATCAAGCACCGCTGCGCCGACTTGATGATGGCGGTTGAGTGTGCCCGCTCGGCCAGCTACTACGCGGCGTGCATCGCCACTGAGTATTTGAATATCGACGGCGATCCGAGCGCCAGGCAACAACTGGCCGAGGCGGCCGCCACGGCAAAAATTCATGCCAGCGAAGGTTTCTTCCAGTGCGCGGCCGAGTCGATCCAATTGCACGGCGGCGTCGGATTCACCTGGGAATATGACCCGCACCTGTACTTCAAGCGGGCACGGGCCAGCGAGCAGTTTCTCGGGGCACCGGCTTTTCATCGCGAACAATTGGCCAAACAGATTTTCGGAGACCAGCCATGAATATCGGCTTTAGCGCTGCAGATGAGCAGTTCCGTCATCAGGTTGCCGAGTGGATGCGCCAGCATCTGACCGGCGAGTTCAGCGAACTGCGTTTTCGCGGCGGCCCCGGTGATGAAGACTTCGCCCCCGAACTGCGCAAACGCTGGGAACGAGAACTGGCAAAGGGCAACTGGATCGGTGCAGGCTGGGCAATCGAGCAGGGTGGCCGGGGCCTGACCATCAACCAGCAAGTGATCTTTTTTGAAGAGTACGCCCGCGCTGGCGGCCCCGGACGCATGGGACACATCGGCGAAGGCCTGGTGGGCCCGACTGTTGCGACGTTCGGCACGTCCGAGCAACAACAGCGGTTCTTACCGCCGATCCTGGCCGGGCAGCATTTCTGGTGCCAAGGCTATTCCGAGCCGGGTGCCGGTTCAGACCTGGCCAACATCAAGACCCGCGCCCAGCTCGACGTCGATACGGGGCAATGGCTGATCAGCGGCCAGAAAGTCTGGACCTCGCTGGCCCATGAGTCGGACTGGTGCTTTGTGCTGGCACGCACCGAACCCGGCAGTGTCGGCCATCGCGGACTGTCTTTTTTGCTGGTGCCGATGAACCAGCCGCAGATCCGGGTCCAGCCCATTCAGCAATTGACGGGCACCTGTGAATTCAACGAGGTGTTCTTCGACGAGGCCTGTACCTCGGCCAATAACCTGATTGGCCAGCCGGGCGATGGCTGGAAAATCGCCATGGCGCTGCTCGGGTTTGAGCGCGGGGTGTCGACCCTCGGGCAGCAAATGCAGTTTCAAAACGAACTGGACGAGGTGGTGCGCATCGCCAGCACCAACGGTGCCGCGCAAGACCCGGTCATGCGCCAGCGCATTGCCCAGGCCTGGAGCGGCCTGCGGGTGCTGCGCTACAACTCGCTGCGCATGCTGTCCGGGCCACAGGACGGCAGTTTGCGTCCGGAAGCGACCCTGTACAAACTGGCGTGGTCCACCTGGCACCTTGAGCTGGGCAAACTGGCCATGGATGTCATGGGGCCGGAGGCCGAGTTGCTGGACGCCGCACCGTACCAACTGACCCGTCTGCAAGCCCTGTTTCTATTCACCCGCGCTGACACCATTTACGGCGGCAGCAGTGAGATACAGCGCAACATCATTGCTGAACGTGCGCTGGGAATGCCACGGGAACCTCGCTAGCGTTTACCAGGCCGCAGCCGCCCCCTGAACCTTTCGCGAAGGTTCAGGGGGCGCCCGGCACTAACCCGCTGCCGGTTGCGCATTGAGCACCGGATCACCCGCCGGGCCGAGCACACACGAGGTGCCACCGGGGGTGTACATCATGGCCACGCACCGGTTGCAGGCGGTACAGCCACTGTGTCGGGACAGGCCTTGGGACAATCGGTTGACGAAGTCCGGCTGGCAAATCAACCCCCGCCCCATCGCCACGGCCTCAAACCCTTCAGCCATTGCCCGCTCGATGCCTTCCAGACTCGATACCCCGCCCAGGTACGCCAGCGGCAACTTCACCGCAGCCCTGACCTTGCGCGCATGTTCCAGCAGGTACAGCTCCCGGAACACGACCTCGGGCTCTTTCAGGCGCTGCAACGCCATCGCCATGCCAATCAGCGGATTACCCGCCTTCACCCGGTTCTCCTTGGGAAATGAAGAGCCAAACAGGGTGGTAATGGACTCAACGTTCATGCCCGCACTGAGTACCAGCAAATGCGCTCCCGCCGCTTCCAGCAATCTGGCAATGGCCGCGCCGTCCTGCGCGGTATTACCGCCCCGAACGCCATCCGTGATGCTGTATTTGCAGATCACCGCCAGGTCATTGCCCACCGCCTCCAGCACGGCACGCAACACCCTCAGCGGAAAGCGCAAACGGTTTTCCAGACTGCCGCCGAACGAGTCACGTCGCCTGTTATAGAGCGGGGAAATAAACTGGCTGAGCAAATAGCCGTGGCCCATGTGCAGTTCCACGGCATCGAAGCCCGCCGCACGGGCCAGCTCGGCCCCCTGTACAAACTGGCGGGTCACCTGCGTCATATCGGCTTCGGTCATGGCCTGTTTGCGCCACATCCCGCTCATCAGCCCGACCTTGTTGAATCCACCGCTGGAGGACAGAGGCCTGGGCGTCGAGCGTTCACGCAAAAAGGTAAAACAGCCTCCGTGGGTGATCTGTGCCGAGGCGGCAGCGCCGTGCCGATGCACCGCATCGGTCAGGGCGCGCAAATGAGGGACAGTGCTTGCGTCGAGGACTATTTGCCCCGGCAGCGTGCGACCGTCCGGGCTGACCGAACAGTACGCCAGGGTGGTCATACCCACCCCGCCTTGCGCCAGCGCCTCGTGGAGCTTGACCAACTGCCGCGAGGGAATCCCTTGGGGCGCCATGCCCTCATTGGTCGCCGATTTGATAATCCGGTTACGCAACGTCAAGGGGCCAATGGTCAGCGGTTCAAACACATGTCGGGCATTGTTCATGAGTACCTGCACTCCCGTCTCAGAAGGTGTACTTGCCGTTTAACGACAGATAATCGCGGTCAGCCATCATGCGGCCCTGGGCGATGTCGGCCGAACTCAGGTACATCACGTAGGTCATCCCCAACTGGAAATTCCCTAGGTACTTGAAGTCGCCACCCAGGGTCAGACGCTTTTCGGCGCGGCCCAGACCCGAGTAGGCACTACCGTCGATGTTCTGTGTCCAGGTGGCCTTGGTGGTCAGGTCCCAGCCGGCAAAGACGTTCGGGTGATCGAAATACGCACCCAGTCCCAACAGCGTTGAGCCCCGGGTCTGACCGTCATAGACGAATTTGTTGAACGTGCCATCGGTGCCTGCACCACCGCCGGTGATCGTCAGGTCATCAACCCCCTGGATTCGCTGGTGCACCACTTCGGCCATCAGGTTGGTCTGTTGCGCCATGAACGAAGGGCCGAGGATATACACTGCGTTCAGGTTGCCCTGCCACACCTGTCCACGTGCCGGGGCGCCATTGCTCAAATACACCGCCGCACCGTCGCGGTAGCTCAGGTCACCGGCAAACTGCACCGAGTCACCGACCTTGGTGGTAAAGCTGGCCCCGGTGAGTTTGATGTTGTCGAAGTAGCCCAATTGATAGCTCGGGCCGTTACCGCCACCGCCGACTTTGCCCAGAGAGGAATAGTGGGTCTGGCCGGTAAAATCGAAGAACAGTGCCGGTACGCGGTCGTGGTAGCGGTAATGAAACAGGCCGATCTCGGTATTTTGCGTCAGCCGGTAACGGGTGCCGAGGCCCCACTCTCCGCTGTCGCCCGGCTTGACCGAACCCGCATAGTCCACGGCCCGGAACGACGGGTCTGGAAGGTTCTGGATAATGCCCGGTGCCAGGCGATAGAACTCGGCGCCCGGGCCAAAGGTGTCACTGCCAAAGTAGTCGCCCACCGGGTTGAGCTGGGTTTCTTCCCACTTGTACTGGTAGAAGCCAAGCAAGGCCAGGTCATCGTTGATCGACCACGACCCCGAAATCTGCCCCACCGGCAAGTAAGCGTCCTTGGCTTCAGTGCCGGGAACGTTGAACTTGGTTGAATCGACCGGGGCCTGGCCCTGGCTGATGTTCGGCCAGAACAGGCTTTCGCCCCAGGCCACCAGATGCCGCCCGGCTTTGAGGGACACGTATTGATCGTCGTTGACGGTAAAGTCGCCGTACACGTAAGCATCCAGCAGGCGTGCCTTGCTGCCGCTGAGTTTGCGCGTGTCGCTGCTGAATTCGTTGTAACGTCCGGTCTTGTTGACCGTGTCAGGCGAATTGTTGTCGTTGCGCTGGTGATAAACCTCGTCATAGAAATGACTGCCACGGACCACCGCACCGAGGTTTTCGTGCTTGAGCATCAACTCGCCAAACACACTGACCCGGTTGTTGATCAGCGATCCGCGCTTGAAGTTGCGGGTGGCGTCGTCGTTATTGATGTCATTGAGGTATTCGTGATCCGGCTTTTCGGTACGCATCGAGGCCGTGTAGTTCACGGTCAGCGATGAGTCGAGGGTGGTGTTCTCGCCCAGTTCGAGGGTCGGTGCCGCCAGCGCCATCCCGCCACTGATACCCGCCAGCAGGCCGGTGCCGACCACCTGGCAGGTGCTGCGTTTAACTCGGTGGTGCCTAAACATGCAGTGCTCCTTTTTATTGTTGTTTGCTCATGTCCAGCAGATCCTCGAACACGGTCCGGCCAACTGCGCGCAGGCAGAGCCTGCGGCAGGTCGAACACACCGTGTCGGGGGGGGATTACAAGGTTATTTACCGGCCCGGCGAGCCGCTTCCGGACCAAAGTCGCCCGGTGCAAAACCGCCCTTGTTCAGCACATAGCCGTTACGCTGTTCGTTGATCAGGTTGAAGGCCAGATAGCTGCCGGCGTTCAGGTCGTGATACAGGCCAACACCGGCCTGCCAGGTCTGGGTTTCCGGGGCGTAGAAATAATTGACCATCGAGGTGCGCCACAGCTCGCCACGGTTGTCGTAGTTGTCGCCCATGATCGGGAACCAGGTGTCTTCATCGATGTACATCGTGCGCTTGCCATACAAATGCCGATTGCCCGGCTTGAGTACGCCTTCAAGCACCCACACCCGGTGCAGCTCGTAGCGCATGTTGTCGGGGTTGATATGACCCGGGGTCAGCATGTCGGCGTACTTGAGGTTATTGGCGTGCAAGCGTGCCGTGTTATAGGGGATATACAGCTCTTTCTTGCCCACGATGTTCCAGTTGTAGCGCTGGGCCGAACCGTTGAAAATCCGCACTTCGTCAACCGTGATCGAACCGCCCGACCCCGGAAATGCCATGTCGAAACCGTAGCCCGGAGACTGGCGCACACGACGCGTCCCCGGATCGTAGCGCCAGCTCTGGCGCGGCTCGGTCTTGTCGTTCCAGTATTCTGTACCGGTATTGATTTCGCCCTTGTCACGCTGTGGCAACAGGGTTTCATTGCGGTAGAACGAAGAGTTGCCCGTGGTATCGCCAATCCTGCCGGGCTCCAGCCCCGGCGCCAGGTTGCGCGAGTGCACGCGGCCCCAGTTGATGTTGCCGCCCTTGAGCACGTAGGCGTTGTCCGAGATGTACTCTTCAGTCCAGGCACGCACGGTGAACAACGACGCATTTTTCAGCAGCTCGATGCCGCTTTGCGGGATTGGAAAAGCCACCCCGCCGGTTCGGGCGACAACCCCTTCGCCGTCGTCAACCAGCTTGGCCACTGTGGCGTTTTCCTGAGTGGCCTTGCACACCGTGTCAGAGAACCGGAAGTCGCGGTGCGACGGGTAAATCGGCATGCGGAAGCTTTGCGGGTAGAGCTTGAACAGCGCTTTTTGCCCTTCGGAGAGGTGCCCAGCGTACTGATCGAGGTTTTGCGAGGTAATCACGAACAACGGCTTTTCGCCGGGATAAGGATCCAGCGGATGCTTACCGGTGCCCTCGAATTTCATCCCCGGTGGCGCGCCCAGCCATTGGCCGCTGAAAGCCGGAATCGTGCCTGCGGCATTCCCTTCCTTTTGTGCACCGACGCAGGTCAGATCCTTGCCCAGCCGGGCAACCTGGTCGGCCGGTGCCTGGGCCTGAGTCAGCCCACTGTAGCCGTGTAATGCCAGCGCGACTGAAAGCCAGCCGCCTACCCGAGAAAGACGTCGCATGAGGTGTTCTCCTTTTTATTGTAATAACGCCAAACCCCGTAGCAGCTGTCGAAGGCTGCGTTGGAGCGCGAAGCGGTCCTGATGGAGCGACTCAATCTGCCTGAACGGTGGTATCCAGCGATTGACTCGCGCTACGCGGCCGAATGCAGTCTTCGGCAGCGGCTACAGGGGATCGGTCAGCCACCAACGGCTTGCCCAGGTTGAACCAGGCGGCCAGGGCAGGCAGCAGGAAGATCGCACCCAGCACGTTGACCATGAACATGAAGGCCAGCAGCACACCCATGTCGGCCTGGAACTTGAGCGGTGCAAAGACCCATGTGCACACCCCCAGTGACATCGTCACGGCGGTAAACACCGCCGCCGTGCCGCGCTGGCACATGGCGCGATAGAACGCTTCGCGCAGGTTTTGCCCTTCAGCCATCTCGTGCTCGATGCGCTCGTAAAGGTAAATGCCGTAGTCCACCCCGACACCGACACCCAGTGCCATGACCGGTAGCGTTGCTACCTTGAGGCCGATACCGAGCATCGCCATCAGCGCATTGCACAGCACCGCGACGATGGCCAGCGGCACCAGGATGCACAGCACGGCGCGCAGAGAACGGAAGGTCAGCAGGCAAAACAGCGCCACGGAGAAGAACAGCGCAGCCAGCATGACCACTTCGGCCTGCTTGACGGCCTCGTTGGAGGCCGCCATGACCCCGATATTGCCGCCCGCCAGCTTGAAGTCCACGCCCGGCACATTGATCCCGGCAATCACGCGCTTGGCTTCGCTCAGTACGTGGGCCACGGTGGCGCCTTCGTGGTCAGTCAAAAACACCAGAATCTGCATTTTCTGACAGCCATCCGTCACCAGCCCCGAGTCCGGCGAGTAGGCATACGCCCCCTGCTGCAAGCCCTGGGCAGACCCGGGGATTGCTGCCCAGCGTGGATTGCCTTCGTTGTTGCCGGCAATCACTTGCTTGCTCATTCCGGCGACGCTTTGCACCGATTGCACACCGGGCACTTCGCGCATTTTGAAATCGAACGTCTCGACGGCACGCATCACCGCCGGGTCGAGGCAGGCCTCGCTGCGATCGGCAATGGTCAGGAACACCGACAACACATCGAGGCCGATCGAGTAGGTGCTGATGATCTGCTGGTTGTCCTGGTTGTAACGCGAATCTGCCCGCAGCTCCGGCGCGCCGGCCCCAATGTCACCGGTGGCCAGTTCACGGGCCTTGATCGCGCCCAGGGCCAACAGCAACAGGCTCAAGGCAAACACCCATAATGCCGGGCCCGGTGTCGCCAGCGCCGACAGACGCCACCACAACGGGTGACGCTGGTGCGCCAGTGGTACGGGTTCGCTGAGCAAGCGGGGTTCGAGCGGCAAGTGGGCAATGATCAAGGGCAACATGATTTTGTTGGTGATGATCATCAGCATCACACCGATACAAGCCGTGACCCCGAGCTCATGCACAATGGGAATGTCGATCAGCATGATCACCCCGAAACCCAGGGCATTCATCAGCAGCGCCAGCGCGCCGGGAATGAAAATCTTGCTGAAGGCCGCCTTTGCCGCATTGACCGAATCGCTTCCAGCCAGCACCTCCTGCTTCCAGGCATTGGTCATTTGCACCGCGTGGGAAACGCCAATCGAAAAAATCAGAAACGGCACCAGAATCGACATTGGATCAATCCCGAGCCCGAGCAAAGGCAACAACCCGAGTAGCCAGATCACTGGCAGCAAGGCGACAAACAGCGCCACCAGGGTCAGGCGCAATGACCGCGAATAGAGCCACAGCAACGCACCGGTAATCACGAACGCGATGGCAAAAAAGCCCATCACCGTGTTCAGCCCCTCGACCACATCCCCCACCAGTTTGGCGAAGCCGACGATGTTGATCTCAATGTCAGCGCTGCTGTATTGGCTGCGGATCTGTTCAAGACGCTGGGCAATTTGCACATAACTCACCGGTTGCCCGGTTTTGGGATCAACGTCTTGCAGATCAGCCCGCACCATGGCCGATTTCAGATCATTGGCCAGCAAGCTGCCAATCTGGCCTGAACGCGCGGCATTGCTGCGTACCTGCTGCAAGTCTTCCGGAGTAGCGGCGTATTGCGGCGGCACCACCAGGTCACCGACATAACCGTCTTCGGTGATTTCGATATAACGCACGTTGGGGGTGAACAGCGACGTCACGCTGGGACGGCTGACCCCGGAAATGAAGAACACGTCGTCCGTGACCTGTTGCAAGGTCTGCAGGAACTCGGGGTTATAGATATCGCCCTCGCCTTTCCAGTGCACGCTGACCAGCAAGCGATTGGCGCCGGTGAAGACCCGGCTGAACTCGAGAAAGTTGAGCATGTAGGCATGCCGCACCGGGATCTGCTTGTTAAACCCGGGGTCCAGCCTGACCTGAGTGGCGCTGTAGCCCAGCCCCAGAGAGATCAACAGGAACAGTCCGAGCAGCAGCTTGCGGCGTGCCATCAACTGTTCGGCACAGCGGTTGACAAAACGCTGCATGGGGGTGGGATGAAGCGCGCTGGCCGTCACGACCTTGCACCCTCAGTGATTACCGCACAGCCGCACACGGCAGATGAAAAGACCCATGCCTTCATCCTCGCAATCCCTCACATTTTTCTTGTTTTAGGGTCCGGCTGTGGTGGCCAGCCAGCGTAGAGCGGGATCGATCATCAAGTGCGGGCAGGACGCGAGACATCGTCCATAAGGCCTAGGCCATTTGGAGGGAGCATTTCACAGAGGGAACTGCGCTGACCCAGCGGCTACAAAAAATTCGTAGCGGAGGGGGCAACGGCGGCGAATATCCTGTAGCCGCTGCCGAAGGCTGCGATGGGGGGTGCGCGAGGCCGCGTCCGGCTGCGCAGCAGCCGTAAAGCAGGGTTCAGACCTGCGCGGCCGTCTGTAGGCGTTCGAGTTCGCGACGCACCATGCTCGCGTATTCGGCGGGTCGCAAGGCATACAACTGTCCGGCAACCCAGGTGAGCCACGCGCCTTGCAATTCGGACTTTTGCGCGAATAACTGCGCAGCCTTGGCCTGTGCCTGCTCAAGGTGCTGGCGGTGAAACTCGCTGCGCGAGGCTGTCACTCTTTGCTGGCCTTGAACGTCAGCTCGCCCTTGGGCCATTTGGCAGCCTTGGCGGTGACGGCTTTCAGGGTTTTGGTCAACCCTTCTTTAAGCTGTTCCTGCGCGGCGAAGATCAACATCACGGTTTGACCTTCCTTGAACACAATGCCCTCGCCCAGCGGCGAAGTGACATAGGCGTATTCGCCCAGGCCGTAAATGGTCATTTTGATGTCGCGAAACTTGATTTCGAACTTGCCACCTTCGCGGCTGGGCAAGACAGCTGCGCGAAAATGATCACCGACCTTCAGCTCCAGGCCTGGTTTGTCATCCACTACCAACGCTGCATCCGTATCGATTTCAGCGATGTAAATACCTTCTGCCGTTTGTTCGGTGATGTACACAAAACGCGATTGGAACAGCTTGACCAATCGTGCCCGCAAGTCACCCAACACGAACAACGCATGCATCTCCAGATTGCTGACTGCCAACGAAAAACCCTCGAAAACTTGAAGTGAAACTGCCCGAAAAAAAGACAGGCAGCAAAAAAGCCTGAATGACCTGTTTAAAAACCCGAGTACAACAAGTTCGCCTGACGGCCTGGATCAGGCGTGGCGTATGACATCAAGACGCATCGATTCCCGGTTTGATCCCTGGCAAACAAACGGCCGGAGCAGTTGAAATTTAACCGGAACTTGAATCAACGCAAACAGGCTAAAGAACACACCGAAAAAGCCTGCGATTAAAGACGTAACGTCTGGCGCTGTGTTTTTAAAAAAAACCTTACAAATACAAGAACAACGACAGCTGCCAATTCTAGTCCACCGACAGCCCGCGGGCTATTCAAACAATGCCCTGACATCAAAGCCCATGAGGACAACACCCGTGAATCGACTTGACACTCTTGCAGCGCAGCCATTGGGCAGTGAAAGCCTGCAACCGCCCACTTCCAGCGGGCCATTCTACCGACTCACACCCGAAGTTGGGTATACGCATCCACGCCTGTTTCAAGTGATTGCCGTCAGCCAGGGGTTTTTCCATATCCGGGAGGCCGGTACAGGTCAGGTCAAAGGCTTTCGATGCACCTATAGCGATGCCTGCGCACTGGCCGAGCACTTCGAAAAAGCCTTGCCCTAGGTTTTCTGGAGCCTTCAGCGGCGTTTTTACGGGGCTTTCGTCGCCTGAAGGGTGATCACCGCGCCACGAGGTGTCAACTGCTGCCATACTCGCACGAAAATCGACCTGGCCCATGCCGCCAGATTGTCTGGACTCCATTACCTCCAAGGGAAAGTGACACGTGACGGAATTTGATATTGGCGAGTTTTTTATCCGCGGTGAGTCCAAAGAAGTCGACGGCGAGTTTCAGGCTGTCATTGTGATGCGGGCCAAACCACCGCTCACCACTGTCACTTACCATCAGGTCGAAAAGGATCGCTGGTTCAAGACTGCCGAGGTCGCGGATATTGCGGCCAAGGAATCGGCAAAGGCCTTGAAGGCTGCCGTTGATGAAGGCGCGCTCAACATCTGAACCGAACACGCTGTGGCGGCTCCGTCACAGCGTCCGCCCACGGGCCCCCTTGCCTGAATCCCCTCCTCGCCACCGGGCACGCGCCAGTCATCGGCTACGCTGCAGTCCCGTCATATGAAGGATTTGAACCCTTGACGTTCACAGGCCTCATATACCTTGAGCCCACCCTTTGCAAAGGACATGAACATGGACGAAACACCGAACACCCTGGAACACCTGTTTGAGCAACTGGGGCTGGCCGCCGATGAAGCCTCGATCGAAGCGTTCATTGCGAGCCATTCGCCGTTGCCCGAAGACGTCAAGCTCGCCGATGCGCCCTTCTGGTCATCTGGACAATCACAATTTCTGAAAGAAAAACTGCTGGAGGACGGCAGCTGGGCCATCGTCATTGATGAGCTCAACCTGCGGCTGCATCAGGCGCGCTGAGCCTGCGGCATGGCGATGGGGCTGGCGCCCAGTTGCGCCAGCCACGCTTCACGGCACTCCTCCGCTTCCAGCCGGCTGGAATAAGCCGTACCGCGCTGCTCACCATTGACCAGTACCACCCAACAGGCCTTTTGACCTGCCTCGCGCAAATTTTTTGGAACACCGCTGCCGATCATCACGGCGACATCAACCTGGTTTGACATGATGGTCACTCCATCTATTTAGTTAGTCTCCTAACGATGTCAGCCATATTAATGTCTAAATGCCGCTGGAAAAAGCGCGCTACCGCAGAGATCAATTGCATAAGCTGTAACAATCCCTGCGTAGACTCAGGCGAAGCCGGGGGCCTTTTGCTCGAAAACCGAACGGCCACCCTCTTGCGGTATGTCGAAGAAAACCTTGTCCAGCACCCCGGTCCCTTCGCCAATTGCCGCGTTCCAGTTAGCCGACAGATGGACATAACGCTGACGCAACACACGCTCTTGTGCCTGGGTAAATGTCGGCGTTTCACCCTTTGCGAGCCGGGCCTCAAGCCTGCTCTCCAACGCCAGCAACTCATCGGGCAAACTGCTCTGTGCATCGGTCAATGGCTGCAGGGGTACGCCGTTCTCGCACGCCAGGCGGTGCATAAGGCGCAGATACACCCGGGAAAGATGGCCATACAGCCGACGCTGCATAAAAACCGCCGCCTGTACGCGTTTCATCGGGTCCTTGCGCGAGCCTTCCTGCACTGCGTGGCTGCGCACTTCAAGCAAGCGCTCCGGATCCAGCGGGTCCAGCAGATCCCTGGCCTGCCATGCCTTGAGCTGGGCCGCTGCAGTTTTCCAGGCGTGTGTCAGCTCGGAGGGAGTGGACGGGGCCACCAGGCTGGTCTCCCAGCGTGTCACATACACCTGTTCTGACATCTGCAGCGGATAACCGCCTCCCACATCGGCATGTGCGCCAGGCACGGCGATATCCATGGGCCATTGAGGCGCGATACGGCTCAGGGAGAAATTGCGCCGCTGCTCATCACGGGCACTCAGTTGCACCACCTGTTGCGCACTTTCAGGCCCCAGGTAAAGGTTGAGCCCGGGATTGATGGCGTCGCTGACATCCCCCAGGTCGGTCAATCCTCCCATGGCCGCCACGGTATCGAACAAGCCGATAAAGTGGATGGTGCACTCGAAACCGGGGGCCAGTTTGTACCGGTCTTCAAACCGGGTCGCGTTGACCAGATTGGCAAAGTGGCGGGCCGCGGCCGCTCCACGGCTGAAACCAAACAGGTCCAGCTGCACATCGCTCAGGGTGTGTTCGGGCAGTTGCTGCACAAAATGCTCGAGGCATTCAGCCAGTTGCGTCCGGGCTTGCGCTGCCTTGCCCAATACCCCCGTGCTGCCACGGCCATAGGTCTGCGCCGGAAAACGGGTATCCCCTGCGCCGGTGGTGGTGCCGATACCGCTGATGTAGAGAGAGGTTATTGCCATGCCATTGGCATCGAAGGTCGACTGCACGGGGTACCGCTGGTGCAACCTGGCGATATTGGTCGGCACTTTGGCATAGCTGCTGTCGGCATCGATCACCTGGCCTCGCGCCTGACGCTCCAGCCCCGACTGACTGTTGAACTGGTTGTTGGCCGTTCCATCGAAAAAAATACCGATACGCAACACGCGTCGTGTGTTGCTTGAAGTGCTCATGAATCTTGCCCTCTGTATATTCGTCCTCGCGCAATGATGCAGCGCCAGCGACTAGAGTGCTGATCAGCAGCGACCGGTTCAAGGCTTACGGGTTGTTTCAGAAAGGGATTACAACAGGGTGCGGGCCAACCGTGCGAGTGACGGCTGAATCCAACTGGCTGCCGGAGCCGCTGGGTGCGGCCCCGGCAAGGGCAAGCCCTTAGGCCTGACGCTGGTGCTTGTCGATTTGCTCGTGGCGCTCTTGGGCTTCGATGCAGTACTTGGTGGTCGGGCTGATCAGCAGGCGCTTAAGGCCAATGGCATCGCCGCTGTCATCACACCAGCCGAAGCTGTCTTCTTTAATACGCTCCAGTGCTTGTTCCAGCTGAGGCAGCATGCGCTGATCGCGGTCGATCGAGTTCACCAGCCAGGTGCGCTCTTCTTCAACCGAAGCGGCGTCCGCAGGGTCGGCCGGGGTGTCCAGGCTTTCGATCGCGATGCGGTTCTGCTCAATGCGCTCGTGGGTTTCAACCTTCATGTTTTGCAACAGCTCAGTGAAAAAAGCATGTTGCTCGGCATTCATGTAGTCATCCGCCGGCATGGCCAGCAACTTATCCTTTGTCATTGATTTCTCTATAAAAAATACGTGCATTAAGGCTAATTGGGGAGCGTTCCGACCGATCTTCATCCCAACCAGTTAGGTGCCATCTCTTTAAAGCGCCACCCGGCACTCAATTTAAGAGGGGCGGCAGTCTAAGGCCGAGTTATCGAGTCAGCAACCGAAAAAACAGCTATTTGTCCAGCAAAACATGGAAAGTGATGAAAAAAGTGTCTTGCGGGGGCTAATGGAGTGCGTTTATAGCAAGAAATTCAATGCCGACGCTAAAAATGACAACACCACGCTCGAAGGCGTGGTGTTTTGGGTCGCAGCGTGGCGATCCGGTAAACAGGCTCAGCGCTTGAGTTTGCGCTTGTTGCGGTATTGGTCGATGACGACCGCGACGACAATGATCAAGCCTTTGATAATGTCCTGGATATAGGCGTCGACCCCGACGAAGGTGAAGCCGCTGGCCATGACCCCGAGGATCAGCGCACCAATCACAGTGCCGGTGATGCGCCCTACCCCGCCCGCCAGGCTGGTTCCGCCAATGACCGCGGCGGCAATGGCATCCAGCTCATACGACATGCCCATGCCCGCTTGCCCGGTGGCAGCACGTGCCGAGGCCACGACACCGGCCAGACCCGCCAGCAGGCCGGCGATGCTGTAGACGATGATCAAGTGACGCTTGACGTTGATGCCCGAGGTGCGCGCCGCTTGCATGTTGCCGCCGATGGCGTAGGTGTACTTGCCATATTTGGTGTAGCGCAGTGCGATGTGGAATATCAGCGCCACCACCAGAAAAATGATGACCGGCATCGCACCGTTGCCAATGGCCGTGTAAGACTCCGAGAGCATGCTTACCGGCTGGCCTTCGGTGTAGTAACGCGCCAGGCCTCGGGCCGACACCATCATGCCCAGCGTTGCAATGAACGGGGGAATTCCGGTGATGGCGATGATGCTGCCGTTAATCGCACCCGCCAGCAGCCCCACGCCAAGCCCCGCGATCACCGGAATCCATACCGGCAAGTCGGTCAGCGAAGGGAAAACCGCCCGGGTGAAGTCCGAGGTTTGTGCCAGGCTGGCGGCGATCATCGCCGAGAGTGCCAATACCGAGCCCGACGAGAGGTCGATGCCGGTGGTAATGATGACTTGAGTGACACCAATGGCCAGCAACCCGATGACCGACACCTGCAAAATCATCAGCACCAGGCGCTGGGAATTCATCAGGAAGCTCTGGTCTCGTACGATCCAGCCAAACACTTCAAATACCAGACCAATGCCGATCAGGACCAGAAAGATGCTCAGCTCGGTCGGAAACCGACGGCGGTTCCGGGATTTCGGTTCAGCCGCGGTCGGCTTGTTTTCGGTTATCGCATTCATGGACGTTGCTCTCTCATTCTGCTGCGCCACGGGCCCGGTTGCAGCCACTGCGCTGAAATCGTTAATGAATCGCCGTGATACCGGACGCCAGTTGCATGACGCGCTCTTGTGTCGCCTCGCTGCGGTCCAGCGTGCCCATCTGCTCGCCTTCATGCATGACCATGACCCGATCGCTCATGCCCAGAACCTCAGGCAGTTCCGAAGAAATCATGATCACGGCCATGCCTTCGCTGGCGAGGAAGGAAATCAGACGATAAATCTCGACCTTGGCGCCGACATCGATGCCTCGGGTCGGCTCGTCCAGGATCAGCACCCGCGGGTGGGTCATCAACCAGCGCGCCAGCAACGCCTTTTGCTGATTGCCGCCCGACAGGGTGTCGATGCATTGCTCAAGCGAAGGGGTTTTGACCCGCAACTTCTTGCACATGTCTTCACACAAGGCGCGCAAGGCTTTTTGCTGGATAAAACCGTGACCGGCGTAATGCGGCAGAATCGCCATTTCCATGTTTTCTAGCACTGACAGGCACGGGAACAGCCCGGTCAACTTGCGGTCTTCGGTGAGCAGCGCGAAGCCCTTTTCAATCGCCTCGTGGGGGCTGCCGATGCGCACCGCCTGGCCGTCGAGATGAATTTCACCACCGGTGCTGGGGGTGATGCCGAAAATGGCTTCCGCGATATTGGTCCGCCCGGAGCCCATCAACCCGGCAATCCCGAGGATTTCGCCAGCGTGCAGGTCGAACGAAACCCCTTCAAAGACCCCGCTCAGGCTCAAATCCCGCACCGACAGCAGCAGATCGCCCAGCGGGCTTTCGCGCACGGGAAACAGCTGGGTGAGCTCCCGCCCGACCATCATCGAAATCAGGCTGTCGCCGTTCATGCTGTCTGCACGTTGCAGGCCGATGTAGGCACCGTCACGGAACACCGCCACTTCATCGGCGATGCTGAAGACTTCGTTCATTTTGTGGGTGATATAGATGATGCCTTTGCCCTGGGACTTGAGGTCGGCAATGATCGAAAACAGGTGGGCGACTTCTTTGTCGGTAATCGCCGAAGTCGGTTCATCCATGATCAGGATGTCCGAGTCATATGACACGGCCTTGGCAATCTCGACCATCTGGCGCTCGGCAATGCTCAGGTTGCCCACCAGCTCCTGGGGATCGAGGTTGATCCGCAGGCGCTCCAGCAACTGCGCGGTACAACGGAACATTTCCCGGTGGTCGATCATGCGCAGGCCGTTGAGCTGCTCGCGACCGATCCAGATATTTTCGGCGATACTCATGTGCGGCATCAGGTTGAGTTCCTGATGGATCATGGCAATCCCGGCCTGCAGCGCCGCCAGCGGCCCGGAAAAGGTCACCGGCTTGCCCCGCAGTCGCAGTTCACCGGCATCGGGCTGGTAAATGCCGGCGATGATTTTCATCAGGGTCGACTTGCCTGCGCCATTCTCGCCCATCAGGGCCAGCACCGAACCCGGGCGCACCCGCAGTTGCACGTCATCGAGCGCCACCACCCCGGGGAAGCCTTTGCTGACGTTGATCACCTCCAGCAGGTAAGGCGCCTCTTCATTGACCGCCGTGGGGGTGGGCGCCACAGTCGGGGTGCTTGAAACCGTCGCTGACGCGAGCATAGCCAGTACTCCTCGATTGCCCCGGTCAACGCCCGGGGCAGTGGGCAAGGCTTGAGCCTCGCCGCCTATTGTTTTTATGGGTTGAGTGAACGACTACTTGAAATCGTTGACGTTGCTCAGGGTGATCATCTGGAACGGCACCCAGACCGCCTGGTCAACCGGCTCTTTCTTGATCATTTTCATGGCCGTATCGACTGCGCCGTAGGCCTGGCCCTTGGCGTCCTGGAACACCGAGACTGCCAGCTCGCCCTTCTCCACGGCACGCACCCCGTCCGGCGTACCGTCAACGCCGGCAATCAGTACCGTGCCATTGGCGACACCCGCCTGCTTCAAGGCCATCGCAGCCCCAATGGCCATCTCGTCGTTATTGGAGACCACTGCATCGAACTTGCGGCCCTGAGTGATCCAGTCATTGGTCAAGGTCATGGCCTTGTCCCGCAGCCAGATCCCGGTCTGTTCCTGGTCAACCTTGATGTCCGGGTACTTGGCCAGGACCTCTTTCACACCCTTGGTGCGGTTGGTGGTGGAATTGTTGGCCAGGTCGCCCAGCAAAATCACGATGTCACCCTTGCCGCCCAATTTGTCGGCCAGGTACTGCATCTGCATTCTGCCGGCCTCCAGATCGTCGGAGGCCACGGTGGCGACGCCTTCAGGCAAGGTCGCGTCATCAGGACGGCGATTGACATAGACCAATGGGATGCCGGCCTTGACCGCCGCCTTGGTAATACGCCGGGTGGCGGCAGTGTCCACAGGATTGACCACAATCGCGTCGACTTTTTGCCCGATAAAGCTTTCTACCTGGCTCAGTTGCTTGACCACGTCAGCACGGGCGTCTTCAAACTGCAGCTGGACGCTTTCGGGATAGGATTTGGCTTTTTCGTTCATCGACTCACGCAGGTAAGTCAGATAGGTGTCATCGAACTGAGACATGCTGACGCCGATTTTAATGTCGGCGAGGGCCGAGCCGCTGGCCAGCAGCATCGAGAGGGCAAGGGAAGCAAAACGCAGACGGTGTTTCATACAGGCAGTCTCCACATTCTTGTTGGTTTTATGGATGCGGCAGTGTCGGTAACCTTAAAACGACTCTATTAGAAAATATTTTCTATATCAACACATTTTAGAATTTTTTGAACAATCAATTCTATTCAGGTCTGGTCATCCAGCCTGATGACCTGCCGGGTTTCGCCACTCAAACGCGCCGCGTCCAGCACGCGCAAGGCTTGCAGCACGTCCTGAGGGTCGACCGGCAATGCGCCCCGCCCTTGCACCGCTGCTATCATTTGCAGGTAAAACTGCTGCCAACAGCCGTGCTCGGTCGGTACGCGCTCACGCTCCTCTCCCTGTTCGAACCAGCCCCAGCGTCGATGCTCTTCTGCCCCCCAGCGTTCGCCTTCAGTTTTCGGGGACAACCCCGCGAGCACGGCCGCTTCCTGACCGTCAAAGCCTTCAACGCTGTAGCTGCCCAGCGTGCCGCTGACCCTGAACCGTGGCCGCGGGGTGTTTTGCAGGCAGCTGCCGCCCACATGAGAAATCACTCCGCTGGCATGGGTCAGGGCCATAAAGAACCCGTGGTCGATTTCCGGGTGTTCAGGGGAACAGGCCCGCTCGGCGTAAACCGATTGCACCGGGCCAAACAATTGCAGCGCCTGGTCCACCAGATGGCTGCCCAGATCCCTGAGCCAGCCACCGCCGCTGGCATCTCCCACCGAAGCCGGCGAAAAGCGTTCGATAAATGACTCAAAGCGCGTGACGTGCCCCAACGCTCCGCTCTCTAGCAGTTTGCGCACGGTGAGGAAATCCGAGTCCCAGCGTCGGTTCTGGTACACGCTGAGCAGCACGCCCTGGCGCCGGGCAGCGTCCACCAGATGCTGTGCCTGGGCCGTATCGGCCGCGAAAGGTTTGTCGCTGACGACCGCCACCCCGTGCTCGATGGCTTGCATGACGAGTTCCGGGCGGCCTTTGAGCGTGGTGGAGATCACCAGTAGATCCACCCCGGCTTCAACCAGTTGACTGAGGCTGTCATAGGCGTTTACGCCGGGGTACCCGGCAGCCAGCAACTGACGCCGCTCGGGTGAACGGGTCACCACCCCGGCGAAGGTCACGCCCGGCAAACTGGCGATCAGGGGAGCATGAAAAAAACGGCCACCATGGCCGAAACCGACGAGTCCAATACGCATAAGTATTCCCTGTTGTTATCGACGCAAGGCGGGATCTGTAGCCGCTGCCGAGGTACGAGGCTGCGATCGGCGACGACGTCGTACAGTCCGAGGGGACGGTGTATCAGACAAGCCTCGGGCGCTGCGCTCGAGGCACATCTGGAACATTTGCCTTACCCGTAAAAACGCGGCCGCTCGGGCAGCGCCACGTTGACAATCGCCCCGCTCTGCTGGGCCTCGATGCAGGCATCCGCCGCGACGGCGGCGGCATAACCGTCCCAGGCCGAAGGACCGCCAACTTGTCCCGCACGTACCGCATCAATAAAAGCCTGCAGCTCAACGTCATAGGCCCCGATGAAACGGTCTTTCCAGTCCATCAAGATGGCATTGGACAGCTTGGCGCCACTGCGCAGTTGCACCTGCGACGGCTCGGGTAATTTGGCGATGCCAGTTTCACCGACCACTTCACACTGGATGTCATAGCCGTACTGGCAGTTGACGAACACTTCCACGTCAATGCGCGTGCCCTTGGCGGTTTCCAGCAGCACGATTTGCGGATCTCTCAAGTGCGCGAGGGCTTTGCTGGTTTTACGCGGAAACACCACTTGCACCGAAACATAGTCGTCATCGAGCAGCCAGCGCAGTACGTCCAGCTCATGGATCAGCGTGTCGGTGATCGCCATGTCGGTTTTGTAGTTTTCACCCACCCGCGGGTTACGGTGTGCACAGTGCAGCATCAACGGTTCGCCGATCTGACCGCTGTCGATCACCGCTTTAAGTGCCTGGTAGCCTTGATCGTAGGGACGCATGAAGCCCACTTGCACCAACCGCTTGCCATAGGCCACTTCGGCGTCGACGATGGCGCGGCAACCGGCAGCGGTGACCGCCAGCGGTTTTTCACAGAACACCGGCTTGCCCGCCTTGATGGCCGCCAGCACGAATTCTTCGTGGCTCGGGCCCCATGACGTTACCAGCAGCGCGTCGACTTCAGGCGCATTGATCAACGCGTGGCCGTCCGGGTAAACCTCGGCTGCCAGCCCCAGCTCCGCCACCACCTGTGCCGCTTGCTGCAAATTGATATCGGTGACTGCCACCACCTGGCTATTGAGCAGGGTCTGGCTGCAGCGACGAATATGATCGCGACCAATCGCGCCGGTACCGATCACGCCAAGTTTGAGGGGTTGAGTAGTTGACGACATGTGCGGACTCCTGTTGGATTTTTTGTCAGAGACGGATCAGTACTGGCGCGCTTTGGAAAGTGCGATGTTCGACTGGTGTGCCGCGGCGTCCGTGCGGGCGCTGGTGGACACTTGCGCCACACCGACCCGCCACCATGTCAGGTAGCTGTGGATCATGGTTTTGGGCAGCACTTTGATGTCGATCAGGGTCGAGACGCTCTGCAAGCGTGCATCAGCCAGGGCCGCATGCAGTTGCTCAAGGGTGCTCACCTTGTAGGTCTTGCAGCCATAGGCCGCTGCGCTCATGGCGAAATCGACGGGTACAAAACCGCCGTCAAGCTTGCCGGTTTCAGGGTTGCGATAGCGGAACTCGGTGCCAAAGCTGTCCATCCCGTTGCCCATCTGCAGGTTGTTAATGCAGCCGAAGGTCATGTTGTCGAACAGCACCACGTTGATCTTGCGCCGCTCCTGAATCGAGGTGGCGAGTTCGGAATGCAGCATCATGTAAGAGCCATCACCGACCAGCGCATAGACCTCACGGTCGGGCTCGGCGAGTTTGACCCCCAGCGCGGCGTTCACTTCATAGCCCATGCATGAATAGCCGTATTCAACGTGGTAAGTGTTCACCCCCTTGCTGCGCCATGCCCGCTGCAAGTCACCGGGCAGGCTGCCGGCCGCTGCGACAATCACCGCATCCTCGGCCAGGGTGTGATTGAGCACCCCCAGCACCTGGCTTTGGCTCAGGCAGGAACCGGTCAGCTCGATAAACTCGCGCAGCACGGCCGGGTCCAGATGGTCAGTGATCTCGGGGGCAAAGTCCGGTTGCTGATAATCCACCTGATACACCCGGTCCACTTCGGCTTCCAGCCGGACTCTGGCCTGTTGCGGTGCATCGCCCCACTCGGAACGATAACCACTGCTGGCCAGGAGCTCGGTCAAGGCTTCAAGCCCGGCTCTGGCATCAGCCAGCAGTTGCACGCCATCCAGCTTGAGGGCATCGCACGGGCTGATATTCAGGTTGAGAAATTCTGCCTGCGGGTGCTGGAACAGTGATTTCGACGAGGTGGTGAAGTCGGTATAGCGCGTACCGATGCCGATGATCAGGTCCGCGTCCCTGGCCAGCAGGTTGGCGGCCAGGCAACCGGTTTCGCCGATGCCGCCAACGTTCAGAGGGTGCGCCGAGACGATGGCGCTTTTACCGGCCTGGGTTTCAGCGAACGGAATGTCAAAGCGCTCGGCAAAAGCCTGCAACGCCGCGTTGGCCCCGGCGTATTTGACGCCGCCACCGCAGATGATCAGCGGTTTGCGCTTGCGTTGAACAATGGCCTGGGCATCAGCCAGCATGGCCTGGGTCGGCAAGCGCCGGTCAATGCGATGCACACGCTTTTGCAGAAAATAATCAGGGTAATCGTAGGCTTCAGCCTGCACGTCCTGGGGCAAGGCCAGCGTCACAGCACCGGTCTCGGCCGGATCGGTCAGCACCCGCATGGCGTGGATCGCCGCACTCATCAACTGTTCGGGGCGGTTGATACGGTCCCAGTATTTGCTTACGGCCTTGAACGCATCGTTGGTGCTGATGCTCAGGTCATGGAACTGTTCGATCTGCTGCAGCACCGGATCAGGCTGGCGGCTGGCGTATACGTCACCCGGTAATAGCAGCAGCGGAATCCGGTTGGCCGTGGCAGTGGCCGCAGCGGTCAGCATATTGGCCGCCCCCGGACCGACCGACGAGGTGCAGGCGTAGATCTTGCGCCGCAGGTTTTGCTTGGCAAAGCCGATTGCCGCGTGAGCCATGCCCTGTTCGTTGCGGCCCTGATGCACCACCAGGTCACCGCTGTCCTGCTCCAGTGCCTGCCCCAGGCCCAGCACGTTGCCGTGGCCAAAGATGGTGAACACACCGGCGATAAACTTGCTCTCGACCCCGTCCACTTCAACGTATTGGTTATCGAGAAATTTCACCAGGGCCTGGGCCATGGTCAGTCGTGTCGTACTCATGTCTGCACCCCGTTGGTACGGCTTACTTGGCGGTTGGCATGCTGAATTCAGGACCTTTGGCGATGCTGTCGGGCCAGCGCTGCATCACACTTTTGTAGCGGCTGTAGAAGCGGATGCCTTCTTCGCCATAAGCATGGTGATCACCGAACAACGAGCGTTTCCAGCCACCAAACGAATGCCAGGCCATCGGTACCGGGATCGGAACGTTGATCCCGACCATGCCGACCTTGATGGTGCGGGCAAAGGCCCGGGCCACGCCGCCGTCACTGGTGAAGCAGGACACGCCGTTGCCGAATTCGTGAGCGTTGATCAGCGCCACCGCGCTGGCAAAGTCCGGCACCCGGACCAGCCCCAGCACCGGTCCGAAAATTTCCTGGCGGTAGATGCTCATCTCGGGGGTGACGTTGTCGAACAAGGTGGCGCCGACAAAGAAGCCCTGCTCGGCACCCGGCACTGTCAGGTCGCGACCGTCGACGATCAACTGCGCCCCCTGAGCCACGCCCTCATCGATAAAGCCGATGACCTTGGCCTTGTGCCCGGCGGTCACCAGCGGTCCCATCTCGCTGTCGGGCAGCAGGCCGTTGCCTACTTTGAGCTGATCGATGCGCGGCAGCAGTTTTTCGATCAGGCGGTCCGCCACATCGCCCACGGTCACGGCGATCGAAATGGCCATGCAACGCTCGCCCGCCGAGCCGAAAGCTGCGCCGATCAATGCATCCGCCGCCTGATCCAGGTCCGCATCGGGCATCACGATCATGTGGTTTTTCGCACCGCCCAGTGCTTGTACGCGCTTGCCCCGCGCAGTGCCCTGCTGGTAGATGTACTCGGCAATCGGGGTGGACCCCACGAACGAAATGGCTTCGATATCCGGGTGCTGCAACAGGTCGTCGACCGCGCTCTTGTCGCCCTGCACCACGTTGAATACGCCATCCGGCAGACCGGCTTCGGTCAGCAGGCGGGCCATCAGCAGGCTCGCCGAAGGATCACGCTCGGACGGTTTGAGAATGAAGCAGTTGCCCGTCACCAAGGCCAGCGGGATCATCCACAACGGCACCATGACCGGGAAATTGAACGGCGTGACACCGGCACACACCCCCAGCGGCTGACGCAGGTTCCAGTTATCGATACCACCACCGATGTTGTCACTGAAATCGGTCTTGAGCAGGTTGGGCGCGCCGCAGGCGTACTCGACGATTTCAATACCGCGGGTCACTTCGCCCTTGGCATCGGAAAACACCTTGCCGTGTTCGCGGCAGATCATTTCGGCCAGTTCATCGTGGTGCTCGTCGAGCAATTGCTTGAACTTGAACATCACCCGCGCACGGCGCAGCGACGATTGCTCGGACCAGGCCGGGAACGCCTTCAGCGCTGACGCAACAGCGTCATCCACCGTCTGCCGGGTGGCCAGTGCAACCCTGGCCTGTACGGCGCCCGTCGCCGGGTTGAAGACATCACTGAAGCGTTCGCTGCCTGAATCCTGAACGCGGCCGTTGAGGTAATGGCCGATAACCGGGGTAGTGCTCATTGTTCTTGTTCTCCGAAAACGTTAGAGATCCATCAGCCAGCTGTGCTGCGGGTCGTTGTGGAATTGCCAGACGCGCTTGGGCCCGGCCATGACGTTCAGGTAGTAGGACTCGTAGCCATAAGGCACGCTGACCGGGTGATACCCTTTGGGCACCACCACCAGATCGCTGTTCTCTACCGCCATGGCCTGATCGAGGCTGCGGTCATCGGTGTAGACCCGCTGGAACACAAAGCCCTGAGGCGGGTTGATCTGGTGGTAATAGGTTTCTTCGAGAAAGCTCTGGTGCGGCAAGTCATCGGTGTCGTGCTTGTGCGGCGGATAGCTCGACGAGTGCCCCGACGGCGTACGGACCTCGACCACCAGCAGTGAATGGGCAGGCTCGGTATCCGGCAGGATGTCGCACACGTAGCGGGTGTTGGCGCCTTTGCCGCGCACACTGCGTTTCATCGCCTCGGGCTTGATCAGGCGCGCGCCCAAACCGGCACTGGCCGACCCGGGGGCTGAACACACGGCAATTTGCACCTCGCTCAATGCCAGCACTTGTGCCTGGCTGCCGGGCGGCAAATAGACGGCAAACGGCGACTTGTCTTCGAACACCGAGTGGCGGTCGCCGATATTCTCCCAGCTGAAAGCCCCCTGCCCCGGTTCTTCGCCCGTCACCGTAACCCGGCCGCCGAGCAGTACCAGACACAACTCATGGTCACCGGCACTGACGGGCAGGCGTTCGCCGGCGGCCAATTGATAAGCACTGAAGCCCACGTATTCCAACGCCCCTTCGGGCAATTGCACCAGGGTCTGGCCGGCAGTCTGACGCTTAATCAACAAGCTCATTGGCCCGTCCTCGCATCCAGCAGGCCACGCAGGGTTTGATAGCCTTTTTGCGCATAGGCAAAACTCGGGGCCACGGCCGGGTCCTGCTCTGCCTCGACCACCAGCCAGCCCTGGTAATTAGCGGCCATCAACACATCCAGCAAGGAAGCGAAGTCGATGTCGCCATCACCCGGTACGGTGAACGTGCCGTTGATGATGCAGTCGGGGAAACTCCACAAGTTATTGCGCGCCAGTTGCACCACCGCCTTGCGCACATCCTTGAAGTGCACATGACAGACGCGGTCAATGTGTTTGCGCAGTACCTCGATCGGCTCGCCGCCGCCCATGTAGCAATGCCCGGCGTCGAACAGCAGGCCGACGTCACGGTTGGTCAGGCTCATCAGGGTGTCGATATCGGACGGCGATTCGATGTAGGCCCCCATGTGGTGGTGGTACGCCAGGCGCACGCCCTGGGAAAGGGTGAACTGCGCCAGTTCGTTGAGTTTGTCGGCGTAGGCTTGCCAGGCTTGCTCGGTGTGAAAGCGCGGACGCTCGATCAACGGAATACGCTGGCCCTGGATCGAGTCAGCCACTTCGCCATACACCAGCACCTTGGCGCCATTTTCGGCCAGCAGCTGTACGTGGCTGGCAATCGCATCAATTTCTTGTGCGGCCGAACGCCGGGCCAGACGGCTGGAGTACCAGCCCGAAACCAGCGCCAGGTCATAGGGCCGCAACACATCGCCAACCCCTTTGGCGTCCTTGGGGAATTTACCGTTGAGTTCGAAACCTTCGTAACCGATCTGCTTGCCTTCACTGAGCGCAGTGCTCAACGGCGTCTCGCCACCCAATGACGGCAAGTCATCGTTACTCCAGGAAATCGGGTTGATGCCAATACGGATAGCGGGCATGGCTGCACCTATTATTGTTTTCTGAATAAAGTATCTGCAGGGACGGGATCGTTGCGGTGCATCAGATGCACCGTGTTGCTTGCATCCCGAGCAAGCTCGCGCCTACAGCTTCAGCGACGGGCGGACTGCCAGGACTCGATCAACTGCACGAACGTTCCCTGCACCCGTTCGATCAGCGCCCGGTCATCGATTTCTCCGGCCAGCCAGGCGCGGCTGGGCTCCTGGAAAATCGTCCGGCCCACCGCGAATCCACGGCAGGTCGTGCTCTCCCGGGCTTGCCGGAACCCTTCGGCAAGCACCTCGGGCGGTGCATTCAGCCCCAGCAGCACCACGCCCCGGCAATACGGGTCGCGTTCCTGAATCAAGGCATCGAGTTGCTGCCAGACTTCGGCGGGTTGCGCTTCGATTTTCCACCAGGCCGGGAAGATCTCGAGGTTGTACAAACGCTTGATGGCGCGGTACAGCACGTCGGGATGCGTCGAAGGGTGGTCTTTGGGCGGGATGATCTCCAGCAGCAGTTCATGGCCGCTGGCCTGCGATGCCTGATACAAACCCTTGATTTGCGCTTCCTGCTCGAGACGCAGCAGCGGTTCATCATCGGGATGAAACTGCACCAGGCATTTAATGATCTGTTCTTGCGGCCAGGCGATCAGGTTGCTGCCAATCGAGCGACCGTGCTCAAACGCCAATGGCCGCGAACCCTGAACTTCCACCGGGCGTGCAATCCACCAGCCGCGGCCCGTGGCCTCGTTCAGTGAATCCTGACCGAAGCGCTGGTCTGCCAGCAAACCGACATCGGCGTCGATGCCCTGCCGCCGCAAGTCGCCTTCGACCTGTTCGACCGCGCGGATGAACAGCTGCTTGAGGGCACCAATACAGGTGTGATCACGGCCGTACTGCTGCGCGATTTCAACCAGCTGCCAGCGGTGATCGAAGGCGAACACAAACAGTTGCTTCCACTGTTTGCGCGGTACGCTGACCTGGTGCAGGCGCTGCAGAGCCATGTCCTGATCGGGACGGGTGATCGGCACCGGGCTGCTGAACAGGTAGTCGAGTTCGGCCCGGGTCGGCATGGCCGGGGCACAGGCGTGACGTGACACCACGAGCCCGCCGCAGGCATTGGCCAACTGACAGCAGCGCTCGTCGCTCGCCTCTTCCAGCCAGCCAGTGAGGAAGCCGGACATAAAGGCATCGCCAGCACCCAGCACGTTCAGCACCTCGACCTGCACACCCGGGTAAATCGAACCGTCTTCAAGCCGGGCCGGGATCTCGCCTTGAATCACCGTACACCCCTGCGGGCCGAGCTTGACCACCAGGGTTGCGGGGGTCAGTTGCCGAACAGCGCGCAAGGCTGCGAGCAAGTCGGTGCCACCGCCGGCAATCAGGAACTCTTCTTCTGTGCCCACGATCAGGTCAAAGCGCGGCAGAATCGACTGCACATGGGCAGTGACCTTGTGATCGGCCACAAAGCGCGTCTCGCCATCGGCCTTGCCCGCCAGCCCCCAGAGAACCGGACGGTAATCGATATCGAGCACGCGTTTGACGTTGTGCTGCTCGGCGTAATCGAGTGCGGTGATGCTGGCCTGATACACGCCCTCCGTGGAGAAGTGGGTACCGGTAATCAGCAGGGCCTTGCTCGAGGCGATGAAGGCCGGATCGATGTCTTCGGCCCGCAGGGCCATGTCCGCGCAGTTTTCGCGATAGAACACCAGCGGGAAGGTTTCGCGGTCCTTGAGGCCCAGCAACACCAGTGCAGTCAGGCGCTGCGGATCGATGGTGATGGCACTGACGTCGCAACCCTCTCGAGCCAGGGACTCGGTCAGAAAACGCCCCATGTGGTCATCGCCCACACGGCTCAGCATCGCCGAGCGCAAGCCCAGCCGCGCCGTACCGAAGGCTATGTTGGCCGAGGAACCGCCCAAGTACTTGGCGAAACTGCTGACATCTTCCAGGCGCGCCCCGACTTGTTGCGAGTAGAGGTCGACGCCCAGGCGTCCAAGGCAGATCAAATCCAATTCACGCCCTGTGGCAAAACGAGTCTGTCCCATGCTGGCTCCTGTTATTTTTATCAGCCTGCACTCATCACCTCACACGGCCTGAGCGCTCTAGGTGGGATGAAGACTAAAACGGTAAGGCATAATAAACAATATTTATTCCATAAATTTTTAATGTAGAATTTTTGTTCCATATCCTGCAGCAACTGGCGATTTACGCCTCTGTAACGATTCAGCGAGCAGGCACTGAATCGCTGGTCAGGATTTTTTCAGCGCCTACCCTGTAGACTGCGCACGCTAACCGGTTACCTGCCAATGCTTGTGTCGAACCCGCAAAGAGCCATTCATAAGGACTCATCTATGTCACCCAGCGATCAGCCAGAGCGCGAATTGCCCAACCCTGCGCTCAATGCCGAGGGTTTATTGCAGCTTATAACCGAGGAGTACGAGAGCCTGCCGCGACAGCTCAAGCGTATTGCCAGTTACATGAGCCAGCAAAGCGACCGCATCATGGTTGACCGGATCAGTGATATCGCCCGCGAGTGCGAGGTCCACCCTTCGGCCATCGTGCGTTTTTCGCAGCGCTTCGGATTCAGCGGTTTCAGCGAAATGCAGGCCCTGTTCCGCGAGGCGTATACCCACAAGGCAACCCCGGTCCAGAACTACCAGCAGCGTATCCGCAGCATGATCGCCAACAAGTCACAAAAAGCCAGTGGCGGCGATCTGGCGCGCGAGTGCATCAATGCCACGCTGTCGGGCATCGAGCGGCTTGGCCTTGAACTCGACGATCAGGCCTTCGACAAGGCGGTGGACCTGGTGGTGAATGCCGACAACATCTACGTGGTGGGCGTACGCCGCTCCTTCGCTGTTGCCGACTACCTGGTGTACAACCTGCAGCACACCAACAAGCGGATTCACTTGGTCTCCGGGCTGGGCGGCAGCTACCGCGAGCAGATGCGCAGTGTGCGGGCCAACGACCTGGTGATCGCCATCAGCTTTACGCCTTATGGCAAGGAGACCCAGCATTGCCTGCGTATTGCCCAGTTGCATCAGGCCAAAACCCTGATCATCACCGACAGCAACCTGTCGCCCCTGGCCAAAAGGGCCAACAGTGTGTTGCTGGTCAATGAAGGCAGCTCATTTGCGTTCCGGTCGCTCAGTGCGACCTTGTGCCTGTGTCAGGCGCTGTTCATTGCGGTGGCTTATCGCCTGGAACTCAAGGTCGACGAAATCCACGAACAAGTGGGCTTTGAGGATTAGGTTCTCAATTAGTAACCATTTCAACGCCCGGAAAACCACGGTTATCTTTGGACGGATGTACTGCCCTGTAGGGCGTTACATCGGAAACCCGTATGCCTGAAAACAATTGAGGGTATGAATTAAGGCACTCAATCCTCTTGCCATATGGATTGAATAATCCTACGAACTTCTCCGTAAATCTTCTTTTCAGCTACGCACAGCCTGACAATACCGGGCAGGTTTCGCGTTTTACAATCGCTGACACAAATCCCAGATCGCAACCAGAGTAAATGGTCCATGTGTCACCGCGTGTATCGCAACGCTAAACACCGGTGGCTCTTGCCACGCGGGTGAGGAGCCTCAACCGCGCAGGCCCGCCCTGCACAGAAACGGTTGTACGCCGTGGACACCTGCCCTGCATGCGCTCACTACAGTGTTATCAAGGATCTGCACCCCACCCCTGAAGCGCTTTTCCGAACGGAGCATGCCCCATGAATTATTCCCTGTTGGCCAATGCCGAGCCCCCACTGCGGGCCCTTGCCGAACCTTGCGCGCCGGGAAATCAGGGGCATGGCCAGACAGCCGCCCTGTGCCTGCCCGAACTGGGCAACCTGATCAAATTGCGTGACGCCTTGCTGGTGCTGAAAGGACCATTGGCCAACTGTCCAGGGTTGCGCAGCCTGATTGAGCATCGATTGCTGGACAATGAGGTGCATGACCGCATCCTGGGCAAGCGGGCCGACCCTCCCACCACCCTCGCGCCTTAAACCGTCAGGTCTGGCGGTCACAAGGCCGACCGGTAGATTTCGCCTAATAGCTCAAAATTAATGCATTCAAGCATCATTATTATGAATTTGCGGATTGTTTTACCGATGTGCACACTGCACCGGTTCCTCCCCCAAATGAAGGGACATTTCAAGGGCTTGCCGGAACCCCCGCCAAGCCCTTTTTTTATCTGTTTCGCCGCCAAACCGGATTGTTCTCACCATGCAAAACCGCTGGATCAACCGTTTTATCCCCCCCGCCACCCACACCCGCCCTGCCGAATGGAGCCGTGCCGCACTGGGCGTTTCCCTCGGTACCCTGTTCAGTGTCTGGGTTTGCAGCCTGTTCTTTGGCCTGCCTGTCGCCCTGCATTTGATCGGCCCGTTGGGGGCATCCGCCGTTCTGCTGTTTGCGGTGTCATCCGGAGCGCTGGCGCAGCCCTGGTCGATTCTGGGCGGCTACTTCTGCGCCACCCTGGTGTCCTTGTCGGTGGTGCATTTCTTCGGCCGCGACCTTGACAGCGCCTGCCTCGCCGCTGGCCTGGCACTGATCACCATGTGCATGTTGCGTTGCCTGCATCCACCTGCCGGTGCCCTGGCGTTGCTGGTGGTTCTGGCTGACCCGGACAGCGCCAGCCTCGGCTGGGCAGTGCTGGCTCCTGTCATGCTCAGCGCGGCGTGCATGCTGCTGGCGGCCCTGGCCTACAACAATCTGACGCGGGTGAGCTACCCGAAAAAACCGGCAGAGCCCAGCCCTCCCCTCGTTGCCCCGCCGGTGGTGGGTGATCCGGGCATTACCGCCGAAGACTTGCAGCTGGCTCTGGAAGATATGGATGCCTTCATTGACGTGACAGCCGAAGATCTCGAAGCCCTGATCCGGGCCAGTGAACAGCACGCTCGCAGACGCAGCGTCGGCGAAGTATTTGCACAGGCCAATTGAGCTCAGGCCGGGCACAGGCACTATCGATAAACCGCCAACTCCTGCTAGGGTTATCAATACCTAGCCCGGATTCAGAGGCCGCTTGCAGCAGTGGCAAGCGAGCTCCTGTCCAGTTGACCGCGATCAAGGCCTGCAATGCTCAAAGCCATTGAAACTGATATTTCAAAACAAGCCCGCCTCAGCGCCTTGCAAGCCGAATTTGCCCAACATGATTTCGAAGAACTGCGTACTTTTTGCCGACTGACCTACATCGCCAGCACTTTCATCTGGCTACTGTTCGACCTGATTGTCAGTTTCAAAGGCCAACAGGGATTTAGCGGGCTGTCAGTGTTGTTTCTTGGCGCGATGATGATGGCCACCGTCATTCTGGGTTTCATCGTCGAGCACCGGCATTTCGACGTGCTCAACGTGTTTTTTGTTGCCGTGATGGCTCTTGGCATTCGCTATATCGTTGATGGCCTGCCGGACGAAGTGCAACCCATCTGGCTGGTTCTGGCGACCGCCAGCATTTTCTACAGCGCCTCTGTGCTGCCCTTGAGCCGCTGGGCATTCCTCGCCGTTGTGCTTCTGACCTGGCTGACGCTCAATCCTTTTCTGATGACCTCCGCTGAGGTCCTGGATCTGCGGGGCTCCCTGATTCTGTGTTTTTACGTGTTCCTCAGCAGCGTGACGATTTACTGCTTTTTCAAATTGCGCCAGGTGAAGCTGTACAACTTCACCCTGTCCAAATTGTTGATGAGCCAGGCGTACATGGATGCCCTGACCGAGATCCCCAACCGCCGCTCTTTCATGGCCCAGGCCACCCGGGTTCTGCTGGCCCGTCCTCGGGAGCGCGATCACTACCTGGCGATGATCGACATCGACAATTTCAAGAAGATCAACGATCAGTATGGCCACGATGTAGGGGATGAAGTGCTGGTACGCACCGCCGCCTGTATCAAATCAGTGATGGCCGGCCATCAATATGCCCGCCTGGGCGGAGAGGAATTTGCCGTGTATTTGTCAGGTGTGCGTCGTACCGATGTGGAGGCCCTGATGACCACCCTGTGCCGGCAAGTACGCGAGGATCCGCACGAGCATCCGGTCACCGTCAGCATCGGGCTCACCCGCCTCGACGATGGCGAAGGCCTTAACCAGGCGCTGGCCAAGGCTGACAAGGCGTTATACGCCTCCAAACATAATGGCAAGGACCGGTTCAGCTTCTACCAGTGAACCTGCATGTGTCGACGCGCAGAAAATACGCAGGTTTTTTGCGACGGCTGCGCCGCCGGACGCGGCCTCGCTCCGCTCGACCGCTGCTACGGATCGTCCTTATTTGTAGCCGCTACCGCTGAATCCCCCTGAAACCAGGTCCATTGACCTGCGATAGCCATGTTTTTGTAGCCGCTGCCGCAGGCTGCGATGGATAGCGCACCCCTTTTCGCAGCCTTCGGCAGCGGCTACAGGGTCATTGCGTATCCGGGGCCATTGACCTGCGATAGCCATGTTTTTGTAGCCGCTGCCGCAGGCTGCGATGGATAGCGCACCCCTTTTCGCAGCCTTCGGCAGCGGCTACAGGGTCATTGCGTATCCGGGGCCATTGATCTGCGATAGCCATGTTTTTTGTAGCCGCTGCCGCAGGCTGCGATGGATAGCGCGGCCCCCCTTTTCGCAGCCTTCGGCAGCGGCTACAGGGTCATTGCGTATCCGGGGTCGTTGACGTGCGACGGCGGTCATTCTCATTGGCACTCAGGTCGGTATTGCCGTCCCAGCCGCCACCCAGTGCTGCGATCAGTTGCACGCTGGCAATCAGCCGGCTTTGCAGCAAGTTGAGCACGCTGCGCTCGGTGGTGAGTGCGGTGGTTTGTACCGAGACGACGTCGAGGTAGGCAATCAGGCCGGCCTTGTACTGATTGCTGGTCAGGCGCAATGACTCTCGGGCCGACTCCAGCGCCTGTTCCTGCACCACTGATTCGTCCCCCAGTACCTTCAACTGCACCAGGTAGTTTTCCACTTCGCGAAAACCATCGAGCACGGTCTGCCGGTACTTGGCCACCGTCTGGTCATACAGTGCTTCGTTGCGGTCAACCTCGGCGGAGCGTTGGCCGCCATCGAACAGCGGCAAGGCGATTTTCGGCCCGACCGACCAGAAACGGTTGGGCACGCTGATCCAGTCCTCATAGGTGCTGCTGCTGTAGCCACCCGACAGGCTCAGGCTGAAGTCAGGGTAATAGGCGGCCTTGGCTACCCCGATATTGGCATTGGCGGCGATGATCGAGCGTTCGGCCGAGGCAATGTCCGGGCGCCGTTCGAGCAATTGTGACGGCAGGCTCACTGGAATTTGCGGCAGCGCCGGTACGGTATCGACTTCGGCCAGGCTGAAGGCCGAGGGCGCTTGTCCGGTCAGCACCGCAATCGCGTTTTCAAACTGGGCCCGCTGCCAGATCAAGTCGATCAGGCTGGCCTGGGTATTGCGCAATTGGGTTTGCGCCTGGGCCACGGAATCCTTGCCGGAAATCCCGGCTCGGTACTGGTTGTCCGTCATTTTCAGTGAGCGCTGATAGGCCTCGACCGTGGTTTCCAGCAAGCGTTTTTGCTCATCGATGACGCGTAACTGCAGGTAGTTCTGCACCAACTCGGACTGCTGGCTCAGGCGCATGGCCGCCAGGTCGGCCAGGCTGGCTTCAGCGGTGGCTTCGTTGGCTTCGAGGCCGCGCCGCAGCTTGCCCCAGACATCGGCCTCCCAGCTGACACCAACCTGTGCATTGTAGGTGTCGCGAATCCCGCTGCTGGAACTGCTCAAGCTCGAACTGCTGCTGCCGGTGCCCTGACTGGAGCGGGTTTTACCCACACTCAAGTCAGCACTCGGGAAAAAAGCCCCGCGCGCCGTGCGCACCATCGCCTGGGCCTGACGAAACTGGGCTTCGGATTGGGCAATGGTCTGGTTGGAGCGGTTGAGCTGCTCCACCAGGCCATTAAGCTGCTGATCACCGTACAGCTCCCACCAGGCGCCGCGGGCCAATGCATCACTCGGGTTGGCCTGGGTCCAGCCGGCCGCTTCCTTGTATTGCACCGGAGCCGTGAGTTCGGGCCGCTGGTAGTCCGGGCCAATCGCACACGCGCTGAGCAACAGGCCTGATATCACCAGCCCCAGCAGACGCGAGCCTCGGGCCAGGGCCCAGCGTTGGGACGACAGTGCCGGTGCAAGGTTTAGCAAACGAGAGGTCATAGCGGAGTTTCCAGAGCAGCATCAGTGCGCACGCCGCGCCATGTGTTGAAGCGATGGCGTGTGCGATCAAGATAGAGGTAAACCACCGGAGTGGTGTAAAGGGTCAGGATCTGGCTGAAGATCAGACCGCCAATGATGGTCAGGCCCAGGGGCTGACGCATTTCCGCGCCTTCGGCAGTGCTGAGCATCAGGGGCAAGGCCCCCAGAATGGCTGCCAGGGTGGTCATCAGAATCGGCCGCAAACGTTGCAGGCACGCGCTGCGGATCGAGGCCTCGGGAGCAAGGCCCGAATGCCGTTCGAGTTGCAGTGCAAGGTCGATCATCAAGATGGCGTTCTTCTTCACCACGCCGATCAACAGGAACAGGCCGAGCAGTGAGATCAGGCTGAACTCGCCTCCCGTCAGGTAGATGCTGAGCAAGGCGCCCACCCCGGCCGACGGCAATGTCGACAGAATAGTCAGTGGGTGGATGTAACTCTCGTAGAGAATCCCCAACACCAGGTACACCGCCACCAGCGCACCCAGAATCATGAACGGCTGACTTTTTTGGGTCGCGGCAAAAGCGTCGCCGGTGCCGGCCATTTTGGCGATCACGTCTTCAGGCAAGCCCAGTTTGGCGATGGCCCGTTCAATGGCCGCGGTGCCCTGCTCCAGTGATACGCCGGGGGCCATGTCAAACGAAATGGTTTCCGATGCAAACTGCCCTTCGTGCTCGACCCGGTCGTCCTGCAGGCTGTTTTCGTAATGGGCAATGGTCGATAACGGGATCCGCTGGCCATCCGCCGTGATCACCTGGACCTGATTCAGGGTCTGCGGGTCCCGGGCGTATTTGGGGTTAACCTCCATCACCACCTGATATTGGTTCAGGCTGTCATAGATGGTCGAAATCTGCCGCTGGCTGTAGGCGTTGTTCAGCACCGAGGTGACCATGTCCATGTCCACCCCGAGACGCTTGGCCTGATCGCGGTCGACCACCAGCGTCACTTGCTGGGCGCCCCGCCCTTCGCGGGCATCGATGGCGGTCAGCTCGGGCAGGGCTTTAAGCGCAGCCACGACCTTCGGGTACCAGATACGCAGCTCGTTGAGGTCGCCACTTTGCAGAATGTAGGAGTACTGCGAACTGGTTTGCTCACGACCGCCGCCAAACTGCAGGTCCTGGTCAGCCATCAGCATCAGGCGTCCGCCCGGCACTTTGGGCAAGCTCTCACGCAGGCGTTCGATGACTTTTTGTGCCGAGATCCCGCGCTCCGAGACCGGCTTCAGACGCACGATCATAAAGGCATTGTTGGTCCCGCCATTGCCCCCGATAAAACCTGCAACGCTCTCCACCGCCGGGTCGGCCAGCACGGCCTTGCGGAAGATTTCCATCTTGGGTTGCATCACGCTGAACGACAGGCCGTCATCGCCGCGAACAAATCCGATCAGTTGCCCGGTGTCCTGTTGCGGCATGAACGTTTTAGGCACCACCACATACAGCGCCACATTGACCCCGATGGTCACCAGCAGGCTGAACAGGGTCAGGCGCTTGTGGCGCAACACCCAGTCCAGGCTACGGGCATAGCCGCGAACCATGCGGTCATTGAGGTGCATGCTCCAGCGCTGCATGGCATTTTCAGTGCCCGGCACATGGGGCTTGAGCCAGCGGGCACAGAGCATTGGCGTCAGGGTCAGCGACACCACCAGCGATACCACAATCGAGGCGGCCAGGGTAATGGAGAACTCTCGGAACAGACTTTGGACAATCCCCCCCATAAACAGGATCGACAGGAACACGGCCACCAGCGACACGTTCATCGAGAGCAGGGTAAAACCAACCTCCTTTGCTCCCAGGTACGCCGCTTTCATGGGGGCGATACCGTTATCGATATGGCGGGAGATGTTCTCCAGCACCACAATCGCGTCATCCACCACCAGTCCGGTCGCCAGAATCAGGGCCATCAACGACAGGTTGTTCAGCGAGAACCCGTACAGGTACATGATGGCAAAGGTGCCAACCAGTGACACCGGCACCGCCAGGGTCGGGATCAACGATGCCCTGAAGTTACCCAGAAACACAAACACCACCAGAATCACCAGGGCCACGGCAATCAGCAGGGTCATCTCGGCTTCGTGCAGGGTGGCCTTGATCACCGGCGAACGGTCCATCGCCAGGTTCAGTTTGACGCTGGCCGGCAACACGGCCTCCAGCGCCGGCAACTGGGCCTTGATCGCGTTCACGGTCTCGATGATATTGGCCCCGGCCTGACGATTGACCACCAGCAATACCGCCGCATCGTTGTTGAAGAAACCGCTGTTATAGCGGTCCTCGACGCTGTCCCTGACCCGGGCCACATCGCTCAGGCGCAAGACTGCACCGTCCTGGTAACGAATGATCAGCGGTTCATAGTCCTTGGCTTTTTCCAGTTGATCGTTGGCCTGGATCTGCCAGTTGCGCTCCCCGTCAGACACCGCGCCCTTGGGCCGGCGCACGTTGGCGCTGGCGATGGTGCTGCGCACATCATCCAGAGACACCCCGTACTGATTGAGCAGTTGCGGCTCCAGCTCAATGCGCACCGCCGGCAACGAACTGCCACCGATCTGCACTTCACCCACACCCGGCACCTGGGACAGGCTTTGCGAAAGGATGGTCGAGGCCAGGTCGTAAAGCTGGCCCTTTTCCAGCACATCGGACGTCAGCGACAGCACCATGATCGGCGCCTGCGACGGATTGATCTTTTTGTAGGTCGGCATGCTGCGCATGCCGCTGGGCAGCAGGTTGCGCGAGGCATTGATCGCCGCCTGCACCTCACGGGCTGCACCATTGATGTCCCGGTCCTGGTCAAACTGCAAAATCACCCGCGTCGAACCCTGGCTCGAGCGGCTGCTCATGGTGTTGATGCCGGCAATCGAACCGAATGAGCGTTCCAGCGGGGTGGCCACACTCGACGCCATGACCTCGGGGCTCGCCCCCGGCAAACTGGCAGACACCACGATGACCGGGAAATCCATCTGCGGCAGCGGTGATACCGGCAGCAGGCCAAAGCTCACGCCCCCCAGCAGCATGATTGCCAGGCTGAGGAGCATGGTCGCGACGGGACGCTTGATGAAGGGCCCGGACAGGTTCATGCCGAAGCCTTCCCGGCCTTGGCCGTGTCACCCCGCCAGCGGCGCCCCAGTCGATCGAAGTACAGGTAAATCACCGGGGTGGTGAACAACGTCAACACCTGGCTCATCAGCAAACCGCCGACCATGACCAGGCCCAGAGGCTGACGCAACTCAGCACCGGAACCGGTGGCGAGCATCAGCGGTACGGCACCGAACAGCGCCGCCAGTGTGGTCATCAGAATCGGCCGGAAACGCAGCAGCGCAGCCTGGTAAATCGCCTGTTCCGGGGCCATGCCCTGGTTGCGCTCGGCATCGAGGGCGAAGTCGATCATCATGATCGCGTTCTTTTTCACGATGCCGATCAGCAGGATGATGCCGATGATGGCAATCATCCCCAGGTCGTTGCCAGTGAGAATCAACGCCAGCAAGGCCCCGACTGCCGCTGATGGCAGGGTCGACAGAATGGTGATCGGATGGATGTAGCTCTCGTAGAGCACGCCGAGCACGATGTACATGGTGACCACCGCCGCCAGGATCAGCAGCAAGGTGCTCGACAACGACGCCTGGAACGCCTGCGCGGCGCCCTGGAACTCCGTCTTCACGCCCACCGGCATACCGATGTCTTTTTGCACCTGATCAATCAGCTCCACCGCCTGACCCAGCGCCACGCCGGGGGCCAGGTTGAACGAGACCATGACTGACGGGAACTGGCCTATATGCGAGATTGCCAGCTGCGCCTGGCGCTCCTCGACCCTGGCCAGGCTCGACAGCCTGACCTGGCCGCCGTCGGTGGTCTTGACGTGAATCTGGTCCAGCGCCTGCGGGCCGATTTTCTCGCCATCTTTAGCCTGCAAAACCACCCGGTACTGGCTGGCCTGGGTGTAAATGGTGGAGATCTGCCGCTGGCCGAACGCGTCGTACAGCGCATCGGTGATGTTGGCCACCGTCACCCCGAGGCGGGAGGCCGCATCGCGGTCAATCACCAAAAACACCTGTAACCCCTTGTCCTGCAGGTCGCTGGCAACATCGGCCAGTTCCGGCTGATTGGACAGCGCCGTCACCAGCTTCTGGCTCCAGGTGCTCAACATTTCGGCATCCGGGGATGACAGGCTGAACTGGTACTGGGTGCGGCTGACGCGGTCTTCGATGGTCAGGTCCTGCACCGGTTGCATGAACAGGCGAATGCCTGCCAGCTTGTCGAGCTGCGGTTGCAAGCGGGCAATCACCTCGGAGGCGCTGTCGCTGCGCTCGCTGTGGGGCTTGAGGTTGATCAGCATGCGGCCGCTGTTGAGTGTCGGGTTATCCCCGTCCACGCCGATATACGAAGACAGGCTTTCGACATCCGGGTCTTGCAGGATAATCGCACCGAGCTCTTGCTGACGCTGGCTCATGGCGCTGAACGAGATCGACTGCGGCGCTTCGGAGATACCCTGGATCACACCCGTGTCCTGCACCGGAAAGAAGCCTTTGGGCACCACCATGTACAAGAATACGGTCAGGGCCAAAGTGCCAACAGCCACCAGCAGGGTCAACGGCTGGTGCTTGAGCACCCACTGCAACATGCGCCCGTACTCGGCGATCATCCAGTCGATGAAGGCACCGCTGGCGCGGTAGAAGCGGCCTTGCTCTTCTTCTTTAGGTTCTGCCTTGAGCAAGCGGGCGCACATCATCGGCGTCAGGGTCAGCGAGACCACCAGCGAGATCAGGATGGCCACGGCCAGGGTGATGGCAAACTCGCGGAACAAACGCCCCACCACGTCAGCCATGAACAGCAACGGGATCAATACCGCAATCAGCGACAGGGTCAGCGAGATCAGGGTGAAGCCGATCTGCCGGGCGCCCTTGAGCGCGGCCTGCATCGGGCTGTCGCCCTCCTCGATGTAGCGTGAAATGTTCTCCAGCATGACGATGGCGTCATCCACCACAAAGCCGGTGGCAATGGTCAGTGCCATAAGGGTCAGGTTATTGACCGAGAAACCGGCCAGGTACATCACGCCAAACGTACCGATCAGCGACAGCGGTACGGCCACCGACGGAATGATCGTGGCACTGACGCGCCGCAGGAACAGGAATGTCACCATCACCACCAGGGCAATAGCGATCAGCAACTCATGCTGCACATCGCGCACCGAGGCGCGGATGGTTTGCGTCCGGTCGGTCAGGACCGTGACATCGATACCCGCCGGCAGGTTGTCGGTGATGCTCGGCAACAGCGCCTTGATCCGGTCAACCACCTCGATCACGTTGGCACCCGGCTGGCGCTGGATATTGAGCAGCACGGCCTGGTTTTCGTTGGCCCAGGCGGCGAGACGTTCGTTCTCGGCACCGTCGACGATTTCTGCCACGTCTTTCAGGCGCAGCGGCGCGCCGTTGTTGTACGCCAGGATCAGCTCGGCATATTCCTGCGGGGTTTTCAGCTGGTCGTTGGCGTCCAGCATCGACACCCGGGTCGGACCGTCAAAGTTGCCCTTGGGCTGGTTAACGTTGGACGCACCGATCAGTGCGCGCACATCCGACAGGTTTAAGCCATTGGCGGCCAGCGCCTCAGGGTTGACCTTGATCCGTACCGCCTGGCGCTGACCGCCAGCGATGCTGACCATGCCGACACCGCTGATCTGGGCAATTTTTTGTGCCATGCGCGTGTCGACCAGGTCATTGAGCTTGGGCAGCAGCATGGTCCTGGAGGTGATTGCCAGGGTCAGCACCGGGGTATCGGCCGGGTTGACCTTGTTGTACACCGGGGGGGCCGGCAAATCGCTGGGCAACAGGTTGCTGGCAGCATTGATCGCGGCCTGCACCTGTTGCTCGGCGACGTCCATATTGATATCGAGATTGAAGCGCAGCGTCAGTACCGAGGCCCCGCCGGAGCTGGTCGAAGCCATTTGCGTCAGGCCCGGCATTTGCCCGAACTGGCGCTCAAGGGGCGCGGTCACCGCACTGGTCATGACATCCGGGCTGGCGCCGGGGTACAGCGTCATGACACGAATGGTCGGATAGTCGACCTGAGGCAAGGCAGACACCGGCAACATGCGGTAGGCAATGATCCCGGACAACACAAGGGCCAGCATGCACAGCGTGGTTGCGACCGGACGCAGGATAAACAGCCGCGACAGATTCATTCGTGCGCCTTGGCCGGCGCGGCACCGGTGTCAGACCCGCCCTGTAACTGCGCGGCAGGCGTTTGCGGCACTTCAGCACTGTCGCTCACCACTTCCACCGCGCCACCGTCACGCAGACGATCTGTGCCTTCAAGCACAACACGATCACCGGGGGCCAGGCCTTCGTCGATCACCGAAACATCACCGTCCGTGACTCCGACTTTAATCGTGCGGATCTTGACCTTGTTATCGCCATCCAGCGCGTAGACGAACGAGCCGTTGGTGCCATACTGGATGGCGGCCGCAGGCGCAAGCACCACATTTTTAAGGGTTTCAGCCAGCAGGCGCACATTGACGAACTGGTTGGGGAACAGGCTTTGATCGCGGTTCTCGAACAACGCCTTGAATTTCAAGGTGCCGGTAGTGATGTCGATCTGGTTGTCGATGCTGCTCAACACCCCCACCGCCAGCTGTTTGCGGTCGCCCCGGTCCCAGGCCTGAACCGGCAGGCTGGCGCCGCTGCGATAACGGGCCAGCACCAATGCCAGATCACTTTCGGGCAAGGTAAAGCTGACCACAATGGGCTCGGTCTGGGTAATCACCACCAAGGCCGTGGTGTCGTTGGCCGCGACCAGATTACCCATGTCCAGTTGACGCAAGCCGACACGGCCGCTGATCGGCGCACGAATCTTGGTGAAGTCGAGGTTAAGCCTGGCATCGTTGACCGCAGCCTGATTGGTCTTGACCGTACCTTGAAGCTGGCTGACCAAAGCCTCGGCGGTATCGAGGGTCTGTTTGGCGATGCTGTCTTGCGCGTACAAACCACGGTAGCGCTGCACATCGACCTGGGCATTGCGCAACTGGGCCTGGTTCTGCAGCAGCGTACCTTCCGCTTGCAGCAGCGCGTTCTGATAGCTGCGCGGATCGATTTCAGCCAGCAAGTCGCCCGCCTTGACCATTTGCCCTTCTTTGAAGTTGACCTTGACCAGTTCCCCCGCGACGCGGCTGCGCACATTGATCGTATTCAGCGCAGTCACGGTCCCCAGAGCCTTGTAATAGACCGGAAAATCACCGCGCGTCACGTCTGACACCCGTACCGGAACGGGCAAGGTCGAGCCGCCAAAGCCGGGACGCATCATCCCCGAACGGCCTGTCTGCCCGGCGGACTGTGCCGTCTGTGCATTTTTCGACGTCGACGGCCATAACCACCAGCACACGCCAATGACAATCAACAAGACCAGCAGGCCAACCAGCCAGCGACGAGATGTGGGGGATACAGAGGATTGCATGGAGTGACCAACCATTGGGCGCGAGGGCTTATTTTCAGAAGGCTGAACGATAAGCAGTGTCGACGGTTATTAAAAGACTCTTTACCGGCTATTTACGTTAGAGGCTCTCTATTACGAGCTTCAGAGCCGCCAGCAGTGACGTCATCTCGGGGAGGTTAGCGTCTGTTGAAGGGAAAACAGGGCGTGATTCACAAAAAAAAACGGCCTGGCAATCAAGGCCAGGCCGTTTTGGGCAGAGCGGTACGACTTACTTCAATACGGCCAGTGCGGCTTCGTAGTTCGGCTCTTCAGCGATTTCTTTGACCAGCTCGCTGTGCAGCACGTTGTCATTTTCGTCCAGAACCACGACTGCACGGGCAGTCAGGCCGGTCAATGGGCCGTCGGCGATGGCAACGCCGTAGTTTTCGATGAACTCACGACCGCGCAGAGTCGACAGGTTCTGAACGTTTTCCAGGCCTTCTGCACCGCAGAAACGGGCTTGTGCAAATGGCAGGTCAGCCGAGATGCACAGTACGACGGTGTTTGGCACCTGGTTGGCCTGGGCGTTGAACGTGCGCACGGAAGTGGCGCAAGTCGGGGTGTCAACGCTTGGGAAAATGTTCAGCACTTTGCGCTTGCCTGCAAAGTTCGCCAACGTTACATCGGACAAATTACCTGCAACCAGCGAAAACGCCGGCGCTTTGGAGCCTACTGCTGGCAGTTCGCCGTTGACTTGAACAGGGTTGCCTTTAAGCGTCACTTGAGCCATGAACGATGTCCTTCTTAACAGTTTTTTGAAGAGGCAGAAGTTAAACACGAATCAGGCGGGCGACCTATGCGCCAGGCAGATAAATTGTCATGAGATACGTGACAAAAAGACTATTGCTCCCCTGTCACGACCCAATGCTTGCCCGAAACAGGCCAGCGTCCTGTTCTGCATGCCCGAAGTCGCCAACGGGCAAGCAAAGGCGCTGACAGACCCGAAAACGGCGGAGGGGTTATTTTTTCAGTTTCAAGTAAGACTGATGCAGATCCGAGGCCCAACCATCGATTACCTTTTTCACGTCATCGGCCTTAAGCACCTGGCTGTCATTTTCCAGCGGCTTGCCCGTGCCTTTGCGCACCACCTGGGCAACCACGGCCTGGGTCTGCCCATCAAGGAATACCGCCTCGGTCGCCAGCGTGGTTTCCTGATCACGTATCCCCGACGCCGTGCTGACCGCCGCTGCCACCAGCGCCACAGGGATCAGTTCGTAAGGCTTGAGACCTTCGGTTTTGCTGCTGACTGCGGTAATCGCCGGACGCACGACAATCACACCCGGCCCGGGCGCGCTGGCCAGAGGCAACGACTTGCCCAGCTCGCGCTTCAACGCCTGATCGTAATACCCGGTAATGCCGGTCAACGTGCTTTTCGGGATTTTCGCCGTCGGTTGCGGCGCCGGATAGAACTGGCTGGGTTCAATATAAACTTGGGTGTACTGGTCCACATTCAGTTTGGGATCAATCCAGCGCATCACTTCTGCGCCTGACGGTGAACGGGCCTCTTTGAGACGGCTGTAATCCTTCAAAAACCCGGAATATTCATCCGGTTGCTGGACTTTGCTCGCACAACCGATCATCCCGATCGAAGCAATACACACTGCACTGATCATTAATCCAAGCTTCATGCTGTCACTCCCGCTGAGGTGCAATCGTATGCACGTGGAGTCTTAGGTATAGCTAAACCTTGAAAACGTGCTGCAGATCCCGGTTTCCTTTACTGCCCTGTGCAGATTTAATCTGCTGCACGAGTTGCACAATGAACGTCTTCGACGGCATTCTGATGCTCTGAGAACTTTAAATCGAAGACACGCTCAATCTGTACATTCATTAATACTTTTCCGACAGAGACGCTCATGACTTCCAAGCTGGAACAACTCAAACAGTTCACCACCGTGGTTGCAGACACCGGCGACCTCGACGCGATCACCCGCCTCAAACCCGTGGATGCCACCACCAACCCTTCCCTGCTGCTCAAAGCTGCTGCCATGCCGGGTTATACCGAGCTGCTGGCAAACGCCATCGCCCACGCCAAGGGCGATGTCGGCCTGGCCTGCGACCACTTCGCGGTGTCTGTGGGTAGCGGTATCTTGAAAGTGATTCCGGGCCGTATTTCGACAGAAGTCGACGCCCGCCTGTCGTTCGATGAGCCCGCCCTGCTGCAAAAAGCCAATCAGTTGATCGAGCTGTATGACAAGGCTGGCGTAGGCCGCGATCGCGTACTGATCAAGCTGGCGTCGACCTGGGAAGGCATCCGTGCTGCCGAGAAGCTCGAAAAAGCCGGCATCCAGACCAACCTGACCCTGTTGTTCTCGTTTGCCCAGGCTGCTGCCTGCGCCGACGCCGGGGTCTTTTTGATCTCGCCGTTCGTGGGCCGCATTTACGACTGGTACAAGAAGTCCACCGGCAATGAATACACCGGTGCCGATGATCCGGGCGTGCAGTCCGTCACCCGCATCTACGACTACTACAAGACCAACGATTACAACACCGTGGTCATGGGGGCCAGCTTCCGTAACCTTAACCAGATCGAACAACTGGCCGGTTGCGATCGCCTGACCATCAGCCCGGACCTGCTTGAGAAACTGTCCCAGGAACACGGCACGCTGGAGCGCAAGCTGATCCCGGGCAAAGGCGGCGAGCCGCGCCTGATCCTCAATGAAGCGCAGTTCCGCTGGGCCTCCAACGAAGACGCCATGGCCACCGAAAAACTGGCCGAGGGCATCCGTCAGTTCGCCCGTGACCAGGAAAAGCTCGAAGCGTTGCTGACGGGAAAATAACCCGGAAGTGCCCCGTGAGTGGAACGTCGCCTCGTTCCACTCGTCAACGGCTACAAATGACCTTTGTAGCCGCTGCCGCAGGCTGCGAAGACCTTCAGACGGTTTACGACGGCTGGGCCCGAAGGCCCTTCAATATTTCAGAATCACCCTGAACCCGTAGCAGCAGACGAGCGCAGCGAGGCCGCGT
>NZ_LRMN01000028.1:0-51166 GCF_019266105.1 Pseudomonas sp. D1HM
GAGAATCCGGGGCTATTCACGATGCTATTCAATCCAGTCAAAATTCTCTGAGTAGAATGGAGCTTTTCGCTTAGTGCCTGTTGATCCAGCATCTTGAAGTGATGCTGGCTAAGGTTATTGAAGCTGAGGCCGGCAATAGTGAGCACCGCCGTTACAGCCAGCATGAACATCAGACTCATACGGCTCGTCAGAGACATTCGCTTCATTTCGACTCCGAATCAGGAGAGTCGAGCATGTAACCCATACCTCGCGAGGTATGAATCAGCTTGACCTCAAAATCATCATCGATTTTGGCTCTCAGTCGCCTGATCGCCACCTCGATAACGTTGGTATCGCTATCAAAATTCATGTCCCAAACTTGGGAAGCGATAAGCGATTTTGGCAACACCTCTCCTCGACGACGCAGCAACAGCTCAAGCAAAGCAAACTCTTTAGCTGTCAGATCTATACGTTTACCTCCACGGATGGCCCGACGCTTAAGCAGGTCCACTTCCAGATCGGCCAATTTCATATAGGTTTGCGAGGGAGCGCTGCTACCCCTACGCAGCAGCGTTCTAACGCGAGCCAAAAGCTCAGAAAAGGCGAACGGTTTGATCAGGTAATCATCTGCCCCGAGTTCAAGGCCCTTCACTCGATCTTCGACGCGGTCTCGCGCCGTGAGGAAGAGCACGGGAACATCCTTCCCGGATGCACGTACCTTCTGGAGGACTTCCCAGCCATCCAGCCCAGGCATCATGACGTCGAGAATCAGCAGGTCATAGGCTTCGCTCAAGGCGTGCTGAAGTGCCTCTTTGCCATCGGTAAACCGATCAACATTGAACCCCGCCTCGGTGAGTCCTTGCTGCAAATAGATGCCTATTTTTGGTTCGTCTTCAGCAACAAGAAGTCTCATAGGAGTGGCTCTCAAGTAATTATGAAACGGAGTCTGCAACGAAAAACACAAGCCAAGCAGCAACTGACAGAAAAGTAATATTGGCTTCAGGTATATGTCAGCGACCGCTGTCTATGGTCAAAAATGAGCATTTCCCTAATGCTCAGCCGACTCTTCAGCATGAACCGTATTTGGAGCCGGAAAACAATTCCAAAAGGAGCGGCACCATGAATCGCTTAAAAGTTCTTATTCTTGTGAGCTCGCTACTCGTCTCGTCTTCTCTATGGGCTGAAAGTGGCGGAGACCGGGTTGTAGAGCGTATGGAAAACCTGCGCAACAAGGCTGAATCTGTGCTTATACAAGCTGAAAGAGCTCCTGAAGGGCAGCGTCATGTCCACATGGCCGAGCATATGAATATGCTTGGGGAGATCATGAGTCAGCTCCATCAAGATCACCCAGACGCATCGATGTCACCTCAGCAGCACCTCGCTTGGATGGAAAAGCACGACAAAATAGTTGATGACGTTTTGAGCCAAATGCAGCGTGAGCACAAATTGATGCTTTCTGAAAACCATCAGTGACCAACCTAGTCTCATTGGGGTTTGTTAACCGCTCCGCTGAACACGGCGTTACCTGGGCGCCGTGTTTTCTTTTGAAAACTGACAGAAATGTAGTGTTCAGGTCAGTTAACTAGCAGCTCATTCCCTTTAGCATAGCCAGTGATTCCCTCTTACTCTCGAGGTCACCATGAAAGCTAAGCTCATTACCCCTGTTATTGCGGCAATCACCCTAATCTTCGGTGCTACGGCGATCGCCAGTGTTGGTCATGGTAAAGAGGACATCGGCCAGCCCGGTGTCTCTTCTAAGGTTACCCGTACGGTGGAAGTGGAGATGGGTGATGTTTTCTTCAAACCTAAAAGCATCGACGTCAAACCGGGTGAAACGGTCCGATTCGTCCTTCGCAATGAGGGTTCGCTGCTGCACGAGTTCAACATCGGCAAAGCCGCTGCTCATGCGGCACACCAAAAAGAAATGGCGAACATGTTCCAGAACGGGGCGCTAAGCCCCACCGGGGCCGGGAAAATGATGAGCGACATGGGCCATAGCATGGGAGGGATGAAGATGGTCGAAATGGAACACAACGACCCGAACAGCGTGCTGATCGAGCCAGGCGCAACCAAGGAGCTGATCTGGACCTTCAACACCACCACTGGGCTTCAATTTGCTTGCAACGTGCCGGGGCATTATCAATCAGGGATGGTCGGTCAGATTGTCCTGAAGTAGGTCGTAGTAGGCTGCAAACCACGCGTCGACGAAAGCGTTGGCGCGTGATAATCAACCGGCGTTCGATCCGCGCAGATCACGTTACCCTGGAAGAGTTGCGGGCACCATTGGAGGCCATAGTGAGGAGGCGCTGAATTAGACTGGTCGAAACTCGATCGTCAGATGGCTGACCTCGTGAACCGACTTGAGACGTTCACGAATGCTGTCGGCATTCGCAGTGGCCTCACCAAGGACGCTGACGATTGCCGCATGGGCTTGTGGCCCAATCTGCCAGACGTGCAAGTCCGTAATGGTGGCATCCCCCGGCGTCTCAACCAGTTCACGGATTTCCTCGGCAACATGCGCATCGGTCTGATCCAGCAGTACACCTGCAGTGACCCCCATCAAGGTCCATGCCCACCGCGCAATAACGATGGCACCGACGATGCCCATGACCGGGTCCAGCCACACCCAGCCGAGATAACGGCCGGCGAGCAGTGCCACAATGGCCAGAACCGAAGTCAGCGCGTCCGCGATGACGTGGACGTAGGCCGATTTCAGGTTGTTGTCGCTCCCGTGATGGGCATGGTCATGATCATCATGATCGTGCCCATGGCCCAGCAGCAGGGCGCTGGCAATGTTGACGATCAAACCGGCAATTGCGATGAGCGTAGCGGTGCCGAACTGCACGTCCGTTGGCTGGAAGAGGCGCATGACAGACTCAACGCCAATTCCCAGGGAGACCATGCCGAGAATCAACGCCGAGGCAAACCCGCCTAGGTCTCCAACCTTTCCGGTACCGAAACTGTAGCGCTGGCTGGAAGCGTGGCGTTTTGCATATCCGTAAGCGACGGCCGCGATGCCCAATGCTACGGCATGGGTTGCCATATGAAAGCCATCGGCCAGTAACGCCATTGAGCCAGTTATATAACCGGCGGTGATCTCGCCAACCATCATCACAACGGTAAGTGCCACAACCCAAAGCGTACGCTTGGCATTATCGTCGTGCGCTGAGCCAAGGAACACGTGGTCGTGGGTGTGTTTGATGTCGATACTGCTCATGAGTGATTCCTGACAGCGTTTACTTGGAGTAGCGGCGAATGGCTTCAAGAAGCTCTTCGACGCCCTTACTTCGCTCTTCTTCACTGAGAGCAGGGTTCGCGACATGCTCACGCGCATGCTCCTCGATGATTTCCTCCATCAAGCCGTTCATGGCACCGCGAGTGGCGGCAACAAGGTGCAGTGTTTTGGCGCAATCGAGATCCGATTCCAACGCTCGCTCAACCGCTTGAAGTTGTCCGGCGATACGTTTTACACGCTTGAGAAGATCATCTTTGTTTGCTGCGATATGGCCCATGGGATACCTCTCCTACCTATACGTCGCACATGATAGGCATACCCCCTATACCTATACAAGGTTCGCAGGCGTATGGGGCATTAAAAAACAGTGAGCAGGAAAGAGAGGTTCAAATCTGAGGATGAAGCAGAGGGCCTGGAGTGTTTTCTTCTGGCCGTGCTCTGCCGGCCATGGCCTAGATGCGTACTGGTCGAACTCGATGCAAATCGGGTGGTTAGATCAAATGAAAACGGTTGGTCAAGTCTGTGCTGTCATACATCAATGACACTCACAATTTGAAACAGACAATTATTGACATTGCCATAGTGTCAACCTTGATGCTGTCGGTGCGGTGTAAAGAGACCGCTCAGCACGAGAGGAATAATCATGTTCATCTTAGATGTATCAGGCATTGGTTGCGGCGGTTGCGTCAGCAAAATCACTAAAGCAATTCAGTCCTTGGACAACAAAGCTACGATTTCCGTGGATCGGTCCGCCGGAAAGGTGAGTGTTGAAAGTAGCGAAAGCTCAGAGCAAATTCGTAAAGCTGTCGAGGCGTTAGGTTTTCCTTCCCAAATCAGCACTTGAATGCTGACACCTACCCTTGGCCCATAGTCAGCGCCCCTTATGCGGATGGCTCACAAGACCCTGCGCTACTAATCTCCTCGCAGAGCTTTGAGCAAACCTTTGAATGCACCATTCAAACGAGTAAAAGCGGCATCGAAACGTATCCCATTTTCTGTGTATTTTGCGACCTCAACCTGCTGATCGACAGTATTTTGATCGATGGCAGGTTGAACCGGAGTGCTGTAAAGCAAACCGCTTCCGTAAATATCACTTGCTGAATCTTTTCCGGCAATATGTTTTACATTTGGCGTTTTCAAAGAAAACGTATTAGCAAGGTTTTCTCTATTCTGACTTGCAAGCACAGTAGAGAAGTCCATATCTCGAGCTTTGAAGTTCGGCGTATCGGCGTTTGCGATATTATTACTCAGGATTTCAGCTCTTTGACTACGATAAAATAACGCTCTTTCTGATGTGCCAAGTGCTTTCTCAAAGTTAATGCTCACACTCAATCACCCTTGATGGCTCAATTTTTTCCAAGAACAACTAATACTTTGATTTTGCCGCAGTGCATCTAGGTTCATACACGAAGCTCCGGCATAGAAATCTAAAAACGACTTCACCTTGAAAGCACCTAAACCAAATCAATTACCCACCTAAAGCTGAGGCTAAATAAACAGCCGTGCGACTCGAAAAGATCGATACTTTACGTATTGAATAGCGTATTCCTCAAGAGAAATATGCCAACCTGACACAACTGTAATATTCAGCTAAGGCTTCTGACAGGGCATGAGTTTTATAGTCCTATTGAGCCTTAAGCTCTCCCCTAAGAATCATCGTTTGATGTGGATTTAGGGATTACCAATACTCCCAGAGGACACTAAAATGAAATCCATCAAAGCTTTGTTCATCATTGCAGCCCTAACCGTCTCTTCTTTTGCTATGGCTGAAGGCGGTGGTGACCGGACGTTCGCCCGCATGGAAGTAGCTAGGAATAATTCAATGGAATCGTATCAAATAGCCCAACAACAGAGCACCCAGCCCCCGATCGCAGAAAGCAAAGTCAAAGCGATGGGCCACAAGAATTGCTGAATAGCTTACTGCGCATCAAAACTGACAGAAATGTAATCACTGTGATGGTTCAAATGTGGCAATTTCTGAGCTCGCTTGCCGTAAACACTCGTTTTTAGTGACGGCGAGCTAAGCTCATTCGGGCGCATCCCCCCGAGAGAGTTCCTTCAACCTGTTGAGCAACTCATTGGTTGTTTCGCACGGCTTCCCTTTTTCACTGATCGGACGTAAACGGCATGAATTCCAAAACCTCTAGGCGGACATTCGTTAAAGGCCTGGCCGCTGGTGGCGTTCTCGGCGGCCTTGGTCTGTGGCGCACTCCTGTATGGGCAGTGACCAGTCCTGGTCTGCCGAGCATTCTCACCGGTAACGAATTTGATCTGTTTATTGGTGAAACCCCTGTAAATATTACTGGCTCGCCGCGCACAGCCATGACCATCAATGGTTCGTTGCCCGGACCTTTGCTTCGTTGGCGCGAAGGCGAAACGGTCACACTGCGTGTGAAAAACCGCCTAGACCAAGACACGTCGATTCATTGGCACGGGATCATTCTGCCCGCCAATATGGACGGTGTACCGGGGTTGAGTTTCCATGGCATCGCGCCCGACGGGATGTACGAGTACAAATTCAATGTGCATCAAAACGGCACATACTGGTACCACAGCCATTCAGGCTTGCAGGAACAGGCAGGCGTATACGGTCCAATTGTCATCGACTCTAAAGAGCCTGAACCTTTTCAATACGATCGCGACTATGTGGTGATGTTGACTGACTGGACCGATGAAGATCCTAGTCGTGTCATGGCCAAGCTCAAGAAGCAATCGGACTACTACAACCACCACAAACGTACCGTGGGCGACTTTATCGGCGACGTCAGCAAGCAAGGTTGGTCTGCTGCTGTGGCCGACCGCAAGATGTGGGCTGAAATGAAAATGAACCCCACTGATCTCGCAGACGTCAGTGGGGATACTTACACCTATCTCATGAATGGCCAAGCGCCTAACGGTAACTGGACCGGTATTTTCAAGCCGGGCGAGAAGCTGCGCCTGCGCTTTATCAACGGTTCAGCTATGAGCTATTTCGACGTTCGCATCCCTGGTTTGAAAATGACCGTTGTGGCGGCTGACGGTCAACATGTCAAACCAGTCAGCGTCGATGAATTCCGCATCGCCGTGGCAGAAACGTATGACGTGATCGTAGAACCTACCAGCGAAGAGGCTTACACCATCTTTGCCCAGTCCATGGATAGAACCGGTTATGCACGTGGAACCTTGGCAGTTCGAGAAGGTTTGAAAGCACAGGTACCTGCGATCGATCCTCGGCCGCTTTTGACCATGGATGACATGGGTATGGGCGGTATGGAGGGCATGGACCATGGCGGCATGGCTGGTATGGGCGGCGATATGAAGCAAGGTGAAATGTCAGGCATGGCTGGCATGGATCACAGCAAGATGACGGGGATGAACCAAAGCGACATGACCGGCATGGACAGCGGTGACATGTCTAACATGGCCGGCATGGATCACAGCAAGATGGCGGGAATGGACAAAGGCGACACGTCCAATATGGCCGGCATGGACCACAGCCAGATGGCTGGGATGAGCGATATGAGTGGCGAAATGCAGGCCCATCCAGCATCCGAAACCAACAACCCCTTGGTTGATATGCAAGCCATGAGCCCTACGCCAAAGCTAAACGACCCTGGCATAGGTTTGCGGAATAATGGTCGTCGAGTCCTCACCTACTCTGATTTGAGAAGCACTTTCCAAGACCCTGACGGCCGCGAGCCCAATCGCACTATTGAACTTCATCTGACCGGTCACATGGAGAAGTTTTCGTGGTCCTTCAACGGAATCAAATTTTCAGACGCAGAGCCGCTTCGTCTGAAGTATGGGGAGCGTCTTCGGATCACCCTGGTGAATGACACCATGATGACCCATCCCATCCACCTTCACGGCATGTGGAGCGACCTTGAAGACGAAAATGGCAAGTTCATGGTGCGCAAGCACACAATTGACATGCCACCAGGTACTAAGCGCAGTTATCGAGTCACCGCTGATGCCTTAGGTCGCTGGGCCTATCACTGCCACCTACTTTTCCATATGGAAATGGGCATGTTCCGTGAAGTACGGGTTGATGAGTAAAGGAGACGATCTGTGAGCACATACGTAAATCGTAATAAATCGCTGGTGGGTTGCCTCTTTGCCGTTGGTCTGATGGGCGGACTCTCTTCTGTGGTGATGGCAGGAGAAGATAGTAGTGATCATTCATCTACTGCGAAAGCAACTAACAAACCTGCAACTACGGCAAACGAAACTAAGCCCGATCACGGTTCAATGGACCACAGCAAGATGGGGTCTATGGATCACAGTAAGATGAGCATGGACGACGGGGAAATGGAAGGTATGGAAAGCATGAATGGAGGGGCGACCGCCACGAGTCGAACCCCGATCCCTGTACTTACCGACGCTGACCGTGCAGCCGCCTTTCCAGATGTGGCAGGTCATGGTGTCCACGACAAACAACTCAACTCCTTCATGCTGCTGGATAAGTTTGAGTACCAGGATGCTGATAACGGTAGTGCACTGGCCTGGGATGCGAAAGGATGGATCGGCGGTGACGTTGACCGATTGTGGTTGCGCTCGGAAGGCGAACGTACCAATGGTGTAACGGAAAGCGCTGAACTCTCCGCACTTTGGGGACACGCCATCGGTCCGTGGTGGGATGTCGTCACCGGCGTACGGCAAGACTTCAAGCCCGGGTCGCCACAAACTTGGGGAGCGCTCGGTATACAGGGCATGGCCCTGTATAACTTTGAAGCCGAAGCCACTGCCTACATCGGTGAGAACGGTCAGACCGCTGCTCGATTTGAGGGCGACTACGACATTCTGCTGACCAATCGCCTGATCTTGCAGCCTACAGCCGAAGTAAATTTATACGGGAAAAATGATCCTCAGCGTGGCATTGGGTCTGGATTGGCTAACACCGAAGTAGGGTTGCGATTGCGTTACGAGATTGTTCGCCAATTTGCCCCCTACATTGGAGTTAGCTGGAACCGCTCCTACGGCAAGACGGCCGACCTGGCGAGCGATGAAGGAGAAAGGACCAGCGAGGCTCGATTTGTTGCCGGTATTCGGATGTGGTTCTGAGTGCATAGCATGAAAAAACATTGACCTCTGCTGGTGTGGTCGCCGCAATAGTAGCTGCCGGTAAGGTGCTCCCTCTGGATATCTTCATGCAGATGCAGCCGAAGAGGTAACTGAAGCAGAGGACCATCATGGCGAGAGACCGCGACTACGGTGAGGTAGCAGCACCTTCTCAGGATGAAAGTACCCAACATACCCATCCTTAGGGCGGTGAGGCTTCACATGACGCGTCTTCAACTCCGACCGCTTAGCCAAAAAATCATACCCATGCTGATGGGAAGGAACATACCCATGCGAAATAACATTTTTCGTCCTGGTCGGGCACTGCGCCTCGCTGCACTCTCGGTTCTGTTTATCAGTTCCGCAGGTCATGCCACAGAATTGCTGACGATCAACGTCCATCGTGACGCTAACTGTGGATGCTGCAAGAAGTGGATGGAGCACCTTGAAGCCACCGGTTTCACCGTCGTTGATCATGTAGAAACCAACATGAGCAGAGTCAAGAAAGACTTGGGTGTTATTCCGCGTCTCTCGTCATGCCACACCGCTATGGTCAACGGAAAATTTGTTGAAGGCCATGTACCTGCCGAGCAAATAGTTGCTTTGATCAAACGCGACGACCTTATCGGGATTGCTGTACCTGGCATGCCGACAGGGTCGCCTGGTATGGAGGTCGGTGGAAAGCAGGATGCTTATCAGGTCATTGGCCTGAGCAAAACAGGTATTAACCAAGTGATTGCCGAATACCCGGCAAACTAGTTTTCAAACTTTCCTTAATTCTTGCGTGGTCACTGCCCTTGATCATGCAAGTGACGGAGTGCTTACTCTAATGAGCTATCAAAATTGAGATGGACTCCGCACTGGCTATAACCATCTACCTGTAGGTTGGCAAAAAGCTATGGAGCATTTGTAGTCGTATGGGTGACACACCATAAAAAAGGCGCCACTAGGGCGCCTAAACCATCTCCACAACCAAAGGAGAAACACAGAGATGGGGTGTATCTGGTAAGCGAACATTTGTTGCTAGCTAGCATTTGTTAATAGAGTGGCAGTAGTTACTCAGCAATAAATCGAACCTAATCCAAATAAGAATCGAAAATGTCAGCACTCGTCGTTACTTGGCAACCATTAAACACATGCGCTCCAGAGAACCTACCATGGCTACCTTAGTCTATCCTCCGCGTGGGCAGTTAGTACCCATAACCCTGTACTCTACAGTGTTGAGCTTGCCAGCCGAATCTTCAAAGGTCATACGCGAAGGCGCTACAGCACAGTCTATATTGGCTTGCGTCATACTGACGATCTTATGAATATCTAGGTCCATACCATATTTATAATGAACAATTTCAGGGTTAGACTTCCCGTTTTTCAAGGCGTACTGCTCCATCGCCTGTTGGTTTTCTTGCATCATCCGACCGTAAACGCGATCACCACCTCCTTCAGCTATTGCCAAAGACGACAAGGCCAATATTGAAATGGTAAAAAATGCTTTAAATACTTTCATGATTGTCTCCTAGTGCTGACTTACTTCTGACTAGAGAATAACCAATGATACCTTTCAGAATGCTGCCGCGAATATTACTTATGTGTCAGGTATTGTGAGCCCGGCTCCTGGCTTGCAAGGTGTCTAGAGAATCCGGGGCGATTCAGACAGTTGCTACCGCACCGGTGGGTAGAGCTCCATCGCATTGATCAAATGGGCGTAACCCACTAGATTTCCCATTTTTTCCCCTGTCGCTGGCTAGATTTTCTTAACCGCGCCAAGATTTTCTTAAAATGTGCGCCGAACACTCAGAAAATATTAACCGAAAATGGCCGCGCAACCACTATTTTGGGGCTTTCCGCTTATTGGCGGTAAGCGTCCCGCAATCACACCTTACCGCATTGCGCTTTCTGGACGACCTGGGCTTTGAACGTTTTGGGATAAGAGCTACGTTGGCGCATGGAAATCCTAGCGATAAGGGTGATTGCGTTCGCTTAAAAATACGCGGACACAATCGCCCTTAATGCTGGAGTTCGGTAGGTGAGTTCGCCGGACGGTTACTGCTATGGGGCATCTCAGCCAGAACGCAGTCACTGAGTGCGAGCTACCCAACTGAGCTGGGAGTTGAACTGCTGAAAAGCACGGTTATTGGTAGAAGGCTGCCGACCCGTAGAACTCAAGTGGAGTATAATCTTCCTCTTTCCTTCGAAGCTGACGGATTAAATCAAATTCTCTTCCAGTTTTGGAGGCAAGGTCGTCTGCGATCTCTAATGTAGACCTCCTAATTGCAAGCATCGCCATCTTATAGGCGTCGAAATAAGAGTTCCCAGCCGCCAAATTGAAAGCTAGATAAGCTCCGAACGCTGCTGCTGGATAACCCATGACAGGCCATAGATGGGAAATTGTCGCTTGATCTGCGCTCGCTAAACCTGGGGCTATACCGATTTTTGGTAGAAAACCGCGTTCCTCAAATCGCGCTCCGTCACAAATGTTTAGAAATGCTAATCGCCGTTTATCCATGACTGGAGCCTGCTCCCATAGATCCTCAAGCGAAACGGATAAATTATCCCCGATGTGCATTTTCACATGTTTAGGAGACCAGTGATCAAACTCGCCGTGGGATGCGACCCAAATAATATCGTACTTAGGGTCTTTATAAGCGTCGATGAAGCTTTGTTGCGTGGCTTCGGTGAAGCAGACCACTTTTACGGTGGCTCCGGCAGATTCAAAGATGTGCTTAATTACTTCGGCCTCAAGTTCTTCTGTAAGACTTCCGCCACCACACCAAATCAAAACATTTTGCGGTTTTCTGTCAGATTTTGGAGTGGATAACGATGAGGTTAGCGGCCATGTTTCACCCCGCACTTTGAGCTGTATCGCTTGCAGCGGGGTACACTCAGTATCAAGAATCAACTGGTATAAAGGTTTGGCGTTGAACGGAAATGGAGAAAAGCAATAGCTTCTAGTTAGGGCTGTTTCGTATTCTGTAGAATTCCCATACTTAGGGATTCCTATTCTATTTGGAATTGTTAGACCAGAGTTGTCGGAATAAGCGATGGTTTTTGCCACGCCTAAAAAATGGTTGCTCGATTGTACCAGTTGCTCGATAAAGGTCTGAGTATCACGCTCAATGAATATTTTCTCGTCGCCTAAAGCTGCGAGATAGCCATGCTCACCGAACGGAATAGATATGTACAGATCTTGTGCATTGATATTGGAATTGGCTGTCAGTAACTGGTGCCACAGCAGTAAACCGTCAAGCGTGACGTGGGTTTTACCGGCGTTCAAGCTGTTGACGACAAACGGCAAAATTGAGCCGCTCCGCATTGCTGCATCACGAAAGAAATTAATTCCGTCAAGCTTTGACTTATAGAAACCTTGGACAAGGTTTATCTTTCTGAGAAGTGCGGATGGGTCTCCATCCTTATTGCCTGCATAGATAGTGGCTAGCAGTTGCAGCTTATGCGGCTCAGCGAGGTTTTCATTGAAGTCGGCGAGTGCCTTTGCTGCCCACTCATGCGATGCTTTGCTTGAGAACGCACTTGCTGTAGTAGACAAGGTGTAATAATGAACGGCACGGACTTAATCTGGTAGAGTATTTTTGCCAGCGACAGACTCTAGGTATGGAACGAAAGTCTTGGCCAAGTCAGGCGCTTCTTTTGCTGCCCAGCATGCCATTTGACTTCCAAGATTTGCTTCGTCAATGTAAATGTATTCCGCAGGCAGATTCATCGTGTCTGTAAAAGTCGATGCGGCGAAGGGCCATAGCTCGCGTGCTATATTGTTCATGGCTGTTCGCTCGCGAGCGTAGTAGTAGAAGGCGCTGAAAAATTTCACCATCACCGGCACAAACCCTGGCCAGGTTCTTACCACCGCTGATGAATAGAAGTCAAAGATTCTCCCCAGATGTAAATTTTTTGAGTGACTGTCTCTGGTGTCTTCTGATAACGCCCATCCAATCCAGCTCCCCATATCAGTTAGTTCATATATACGGTATGACGCGTGAAGTGTTTCGGTAGCAAAAATGAACTGGTAATAGTGGGACAATAGTCTGTCTTCGGCAGGGGCACTATTTTGCTGATCAATTATAAGGCAGATTATGCGTCGGACTTCTGCATGCGAGATGGATGAAGCTAAAGTGGCGTCACGGAAAACTTTGTCAAAGTGCTCATGCAGAATCGCTAGGCTTTGTTCGAGGTTCAATACATTGCTTCCTTCTAGTCTGCATTGATCAATTTATGTATCCGTTGGCCTCAGTCGGACTGCTCCTCTCTATGGGCACTGTCAATGTCGAGCGCCTAAACTGGCTGTGGATGTTTTGGCCGCTGTCAATCCTACCTGCAATCGGCAGGATTTATGTCAACCTTTGCCCCAATCATTGACAGTCAATCCAGTTCTGTAAGTATCGGGCGGTAGCCCCGGTTTCGCGGGGGATTTCGGTGTCAATGGTGATTGGACATAGGTGATACCATGCACTATTGGCCGGATGACCCGCTGGTGGCAGAGGCCACGGCCCGGATCAAACCGCGCAAAGTGTGAGGGGCGTCCGGTCGGCGTTCTGAGGCGGCGTGTCTGTCCACATTGCGGGCTGTAAGCAGGTTACCGGTTCAATCCACGGGCAGCAGCAAGCGCCCCACCACCGGCAGATGGTCGGAGATGGTCAGGGTGTCTTTCTGGCGCACATAGCCTTCAATGCGTTTGAGCTTTGGGCTGTAGAACAGGTAGTCGAGGGTGCGGTCAGGGGTTTCGACCCGTGGGTCGTTGGGGAAGTGGGTCAGCCATAGCTCCCGGTTTATGCCGGTGGCCTCGGGATTGCTGGGGATCATCGGGTATTTCTCCCACAGCTGGTGCAGCTCGCTGTCAGAGGAGTAGCCCAGGCGCTGCTCGGGTGGCAGACGCAGGAACTGGCCGATCGGCAATAGATTGAAATCCCCTCCGATCAACCAGGGTGTGCCTTGACTCTCAAGTTTGTCGGTCAGTGCCGCGACGGCCTGCATTTGCTTGCGCAAGTTGCTGTTGTTCTGCGTCGGTGCATCCAGCTGGGTGTTGATGGCAATCAATTGCCCGCCGTCGTTGAGCGGCAGGTAACTGACCAGCAAGGCGGGTTTTGGCTGGAATTGGCGGCTGATGAGGTTGGCTTCGGCCACGGGCAACTGTAAACGCTCGGCATGTTCGATCTGATAGCGGGCGAGGGTGACCAGTTTGCGGCCGACGCTACCAAAGATATGCCAGTCGGGGACAAAGTCGGCCTTCCAGGTAAAGGTTTGCGTGCTGCAGGGGTAAAGATCCACGAGGCGCTCTTGCAGCAAGGCCAGTTGATCCTGGTAGCCACTGGCCTTGGCGTTCTCGTCGAGTTCCTGCAGCAGCACCAGATCGGGTTGTTCATCGCGAATCACCCGGGCCACCTCATCGAGGCTGAAGGCCATGTCTTCGCGGTTCGGCCGGGTGTCGGGGCCGCTGCCGTCAGCCAGGTCGTACCAGAACACATAGCGCTTGCCCGCCAGGTACTGAACGTTCCAGGTCATGACCTTGAGCGCCTGGCCGGGTGTCAGCACGGGTGCTGTGGCCGGGCAGTTCAGCGACAGCACTTCTTTGGCCTCGGGTCGCCATGTCACGCTGTAAATCAGGCCTGCCAGCAGCCCTGAAATCAGCAGCAAACCAAATACGGTGAGGCGCAGGAAACGTGGCATGGGCTCGGCTTATGACGTTGCAAGAAGTGAACGAGCATACCGGACAGCAGGGGGTAGCCCAAGGTTCTATCGGTTGGGCGCAATTGTCATTTCATGTCAGACGAGTCGCTGATCAGCATAAACAACCGGAACAGGACGACGGATACAAACAACTGCAAGAAGCTGCTGACGCTTTCGAGGCCTACACCAAGCAACGGATTTTCATCCTTGTTCAGCAGCGAGAGGCTCAACTCCTTGAGGATCATCAGCGGACCGAGCACGGCCAGCAGACAGATGAAAATTCTTAAGAAATGGCCTTTGCTCATGGAGAAGCTCGACTTCATGGCGGCCAAGGGCGCCTCACCACGCAGCACTAACCGGTATTCAGAGAACGCCAGCATGACGGTGAGGAAAATACCGGGGACAAAAAACAGCGACAGTCCGAGCACAATCGCCAGGGTGCTGATGGCGGAAAGCAGGGCAAACCGGGGCCACAGCGTCAGCGCCAGTGCCAGCAGCTCGCGGTTACGGGGGCTTTCGCCTCGACTGCGGGCGTCGAGGAACAGAATCAGGGCGCCGGTATACAGCGGGTACACCAGCAAGCCGACCAGCAAGCCGTAGCCGGGCGATGGATCTGGCCCCACGGCGTTTTCGACGATGTGTTGCAGCACGGCTTCAAGAATGACCAGCGGCAGGCACAGCGTCGCGATCTGAACCAGATTGCGCTGGAAGAAGTAGAGGGAGTCGCGAATAACAGTCAACGGATTCATTGTCGGGCATCAGCAGTCAAAAGCGGTGCGTCACTTTAACCGATGAAGGGCCAGGGTGAGCATATCTAAACGCGGCGCTGGGGACACTCGGCGGTTTATCCGCGCAAACCTTCGACAGGCTGGCATACTGCGCCCTTGTTTTTCAGTCGTGTGTCCGCTTGCCGGGCACCATGAGGTTTACCGGTGAAAAGAATTGCGGTCTTCGCGGATGTGCAGAACCTCTATTACACGGTCCGCCAGGCCTATGGCTGCCATTTCAATTACGCCGCGTTATGGGCTGACATCAGTCAGCGCGGAGAAATCGTCGAAGCGTATGCCTACGCGATTGACCGGGGTGACAGCAAACAGCAGCAATTCCAGCAGATCCTGCGCAACCTCGGCTTTACGGTAAAACTCAAACCCTACATCCAGCGCAGCGACGGCTCGGCCAAGGGCGACTGGGACGTGGGCATCACCATTGACATCATGGATTCGGCCGCCGATGTCGACGAAGTGGTGCTGGCCTCGGGTGATGGCGATTTTGACCTGCTGCTCGAACGCATTGCCAGCAAGCACGGCGTTGAAACCGTGGCCTACGGCGTACCGGGCCTTACCGCTAACTCGCTGATCCGTGCCGCTGGCCGCTACGTGCCGATTGAAGGCAGTTTGCTACTCAAGTAATAGCCACTTTTTTACAGGATTGATCAGGTTTGGAACGCATCGCGGTAATTGACTTTGAAACCACCGGCATCTCCCCGAGCAGCAGTTGCCGGGCGACCGAAATTGCAGTGGTGATTCTCGAACAGGGACGCATTGTCGAGCGTTACCAAAGCCTGATGAACGCGGGGGTGCGGGTTCCGGGCTTTATCGAGCAACTGACCGGTATCAGTAACGCCATGCTGCGCAGCGCGCCATCTGCCGAGCAGGTGATGAACGAGGTCAATGAGTTCGTGGGCATCACCCCGTTGCTGGCGCATAACGCGGCCTTCGACCAAAAATTCTGGGACTTTGAAATGGGGCGCATCAAGCGCACCCGGTTGCAGAATTTTGCCTGTTCGCTGTTGCTGGCCCGGCGCTTGATGCCGGGGGCACCGAATCACAAGCTGGGTACCCTGACCACATTCGCTGACTTGCCCCACACCGGCCAGGCCCACCGGGCGATGGCCGATGCCGAAATGGCCGCCAACCTGACGGCACATCTGGCTCAGCAACTGCGCCAAAAACACGGTCTGCGGGAGTTGAACCACGATCTGCTGTGCAGCCTGCAGAAAGTCCCGGCAGCCAAAATCAACGAACACCTCAAACGTTATCGCGGGTTTTGAACCTGTCGTCGCTGCCGAGGCAAAAGGCTGCGGCGACCACGTTGTTTGATCGGTAAAAGTGTACGGTCGCTTTTGCAGCATTCTGTTACTTATTCTTTTCGCCATGCTTGTCTAGACTGCTTCATCCCTTGCCTCTGCCTTTGAGCTGACTCATGCCTGCCGTACGTCGTTTTCCGCTTCAATTGATCGGTGCTTTTTTTGCGTTGTATGTGATTTGGGGCTCAACCTACCTGGTGATCCGCATCGGCATTGAATCCTGGCCACCCTTGATGATGGCGGGCGTGCGCTTCCTTGTGGCCGGGAGCCTGATGTACGGTTTTATGCGCTGGCGCGGGTCGCCTGCACCGACTCTGGTGCAGTGGCGTTCGGCAGCTATGATCGGCTTTTTGCTGCTGGCGTGCGGTAACGGCGGGGTGACGCTGGCCGAACACTCGGGGGTTGCCTCGGGCGTCGCCGCGTTGGCGGTGGCAACCGTGCCGCTGTTTACCTTGTTATTCGGTTTTTTTTGGGGCGCGCGTAACACCCGACTGGAATGGGCCGGGATTGTGCTCGGACTGATCGGCATCGGCATGCTCAACCTCGGCTCCAACCTGCAAGCCAGCCCGATGGGCGCTGCGATGATCCTGTTTGCCGCAGCAGCCTGGGCCTTTGGCTCGGTGTGGAGTCGCCACTTGCCGCTGCCCGCCGGGCCCATGGCCAGCGCCGCCGAAATGCTCGTGGCCGGTGCGGTGCTCTTGATCGGCAGCCTGCTGAGCGGAGAGCGCATGACTGAAATGCCGACCGCCGCAGGGTGGGGGGCGCTGCTGTACCTGGTGTTCTTCGGCTCGATCATCGCCTTCAGCGCCTACATGTATTTGCTGAAAAACGTACGCCCGGCGGCGGCGACCAGTTATGCCTACGTCAACCCGGCCGTAGCGGTGATGCTTGGCATTGCATTTGCGGGTGAGACCATCGGCGTTGAAGAGTGCCTGGCGATGGCGGTGATCATCAGCGCGGTGGTGTTGATCGGCTTGCCGCAGTGGCGCAAGCAGAAACCCGCCTGAATTAGGGTAAACTGCGCGCCATTGCAACTTATGCACCCCTGCGCTGACCTTTTTCGACGGTATCCCCATGACATTCGCCACCCTTGGCCTGATCGAACCCTTGCTGCGCGCCCTTGAGACGCTCGGCTACAAGACTCCAACCCCGGTTCAGGCCCAAGCGATTCCCGCCGTGCTGGCCGGCCGTGACCTGATGGCCGCTGCCCAGACCGGCACCGGCAAAACGGGCGGCTTCGCGCTGCCGCTGTTGCAGTCGCTGACCATGGAAGGCCCTAAAGTCGCCAGCAACTCAGTGCGCGCACTGGTGCTGGTGCCGACCCGTGAGCTGGCCGAGCAGGTTCACGAAAGCATTCGTCAATACGCCGAGCACCTGCCGTTGAGCACTTACGCGGTATACGGCGGCGTCAGCATCAACCCGCAAATGATGAAAATGCGCAAAGGTGTTGATGTGCTGGTCGCCACGCCGGGTCGTTTGCTGGACCTGTATCGCCAAAAGGCCATCAAGTTCAACCAGCTGCAAACCCTGATTCTTGACGAAGCCGATCGCATGCTCGATCTGGGCTTCTCTGAAGAGCTGCGCGATATCTACCGCGCCTTGCCGAAAAAGCGCCAGACCCTGCTGTTTTCGGCGACTTTTTCCGATGCGATCCGTTTGTTGGCCGAGCAGATGCTCGACAACCCCCTGAGCATTGAAGTCAGCCCGCGCAACGTGGCCGCGAGCAGCGTCAAGCAATGGGTCATCCCTGTGGATAAAAAGCGCAAGCCGGAGTTGTTCCTGCATTTGCTGCGCACCCAGCACTGGAAGCAGGTCCTGGTGTTCGCCAAGACCCGCAATGGTGTGGATGATCTGGTGGGCAAGTTGCAGGCGTTGGGCATCAATGCCGACGGCATCCACGGTGACAAGCCGCAGGCCACTCGCCAGCGGGCGCTGGATCGCTTCAAGGCCAGCGAAGTGCAGATCCTGGTTGCCACCGATGTGGCGGCCCGTGGCCTGGACATCGAAGACCTGCCATTGGTGGTCAACTTCGACCTGCCGATCGTGGCGGAAGATTACATCCATCGCATTGGCCGCACGGGTCGTGCTGGCCAGAAGGGTGAAGCGATCTCACTGGTGTGCGCCGATGAAGTGAACATGCTGTCGGCCATTGAAATGCTCACCCGCCAGACCCTGGCGCGGCATGAAGAGCAGGACTTCGAGCCGGAGCACCGCGTCCCGGAGACCGACGCTTCAGGTCAGGTGGTCAAAAAACCGAAGAAGCCGAAAAAGCCGAAAACCTCGGGCGGTGGTGGCAAGCGCAACCTGGGCAAGTGGGTCGACAGCGGCGAAGCCGCACCGGCCGAACCTTCGGTCAAACCGGTGCGTAAAGTGCCTGTGTTCAACACCGGTCCGCGCAAGCGCAAGCCGTAAGCCAGCTCAAAACCCCCACCCCTGCGGCGCGACCACTGGCAAAACAGCCTGTGAGCAAGTAGCCGCCGGTGGGGGCTTCCCAGTCGAGCATTTCGCCGGCGCAGAACACCCCTGGCAATTGCTTGAGCATCAGCTTTTCATCCAGCGCTTCAAAGCGCACTCCGCCAGCCGTGCTGATGGCTTCGTCCAATGGGCGGGCCTTGAGCAGTTTCAGTGGCAGGGCCTTGATGGCCTTGGCCAGAAGCTCGGGGTCGTTGAAGCTGGAGGCGGGGCACAGCTCGCGTAGCAACGCCGCTTTTACGCCATCCAGCCCCAGTTGGCTGTGCAAATGCTTGCTCATCGAACGTGAACCGCGGGGTTTGGCGAGGGCCGCCCGGATTTTATCCACAGCCTTGCCCGGCAACAGATCGATCAGGATCGTTGCCGCCCCCTGTTGGTTGATCGCTTCACGAATGGGCGCTGACCAGGCGTAAATCAAACTGCCTTCAATCCCGCTGGCGGTGATGACACATTCACCCAGGCGTGGCGTGCTGTGTTCCAGCGCAAGGGCGATGTTCTTCAGCGGCGCTCCTGCGAACTTGTTGCGCAGCAGCTCACTCCAGCCTTCGACATCGAATCCGCAGTTACTGGCCTGCAATGCGGCGAGTTCCACGCCACGTTCAGCCAGCAGCGGCATCCAGGCCCCGTCCGAACCCAGGCGCGCCCAACTGCCACCGCCCAGCGCAAGCAGTACCGCATCCGGCTTGAGTTGTTTTTCGCCTTCCGGGCTGTCGATGCGCAACGCACCATCGGCTTGCCAGCCCAGCCAGCGATGGCGGGTGTGGATAACTACACCGGACTCGCGTAAACGCTTGAGCCAGGCGCGTAGCAACGGGGCCGCTTTCATGTCGGTGGGAAACACCCGGCCTGAGCTGCCGATAAAAGTCTCGATGCCCAGGTCGTGAATCCACTGGCACAGGGCATCTGCATCGAAAGCCCGAAGCAACGGGGCCATCTGCGGCGCTCGCTCTGCGTAGCGCGACAAAAAGGCCGGGTAGGGCTCGGAGTGGGTGATGTTCATGCCGCCAACCCCGGCCAGCAAGAACTTGCGCCCCACGGAAGGCATGCCGTCATACACATCGACCTGCACGCCTGCCTGGCTCAACACCTCAGCGGCCATCAGGCCAGCCGGGCCACCGCCGATAACGGCGACGCGATAGGGAAGGAGAGGAGTGGGCTCAGTCATGACAGGCTACAAATCGGCGAAATAAGCCGAGCATTCTACCTGACGGAAAGCTCTGGCAACGTGTTCGTATCCCGGTAGCCGCTGCCGAAGGCTGCGTCCGATAGTGAAGCGATCGTAAACGCCCAAGTCACGCCGGCCGGGAGCTCCCATTGTCTGATGTTGCGACGGATTCGTCGTCGGACGCAGCCTGCGGCAGCGGCTATAGTCGATCTGTTAAAGCTGTACGAAAAACATACAGCGCTCTGTAGCGCTTATGGTCCGTGGCTTGTAGGGGCTTTCACTCAGGTTATCCACAGGCAGTTCCACAGGCATTGTGGGTAAAAAAGAGTTAATAACAGCCGGCGGATGCCCAAACCTTTTGTGCGCTGTGGTGCAAGATTCCGTGACGCTGTGCCAGTGCCTTGCGATCTTTGCTGTATCCGCCGCCGATGACACCGACCACTGGTATATCGCGGCCCAGGCAATGACGCATGACGCTCTCGTCGCGGGCGGCCACACCGGCATCGGTCAGTTTCAAATAGCCGAGGGCATCGTCTTTATGCACATCGACACCGGCGTCGTACAGCACCAGATCCGGTTGATACAGCGGCAGCAGGTAATTCAGCGCCTCGTCGACCACCTGCAAATACGCTGCATCGCCCATTCCCATGGGCAGGCCGATGTCCCAGTCACTTTGGGCTTTGCGTGCCGGAAAATTCTTTTCGCAGTGCAGGGAAACCGTAATAGCGTCTGGCGTGTGTTCCAGAATCCGTGCGGTGCCATCGCCCTGATGCACGTCGCAATCAAAAATCAGTACCCGGCTCACCCGCCCGGTTTCCAGCAGGTAATGGCTGATCACGGCCAGGTCATTGAAGATGCAGAAGCCGGCGGGGTGATCGTAGTGGGCGTGATGGGTGCCGCCCGCCAAATGACAGGCCAGCCCATGTTCCAGGGCTTGCTCGGCGGCCAGCAATGAGCCGCCGACTGCACGCACGGTGCGCCGCGCCAGCGCTTCGCTCCAGGGTAAACCCAGGCGTCGCTGGTCTTCGCGGGCCAGTTCGCCCGCCATGTAGCGCTCTATATAGGTGCGATCATGGGCCAGCGCGAGGATATCCACAGGGCACAACTGCGGGCGCAGCAGTTCTGCATCACGGGTAAGCCTGGACTCGACCAGGTGGTCGCGCAACAGACGGAACTTGTCCATCGGAAAACGATGCTCCGCCGGGAACGCAGGGCTGTAGTCATCGTGGTAAATCAGCGGCACGGGCATAGGGATTTCACGTCGGAACGAGCGTTGGATATTAACAGCGCTGTACACTGCTCGGTATGCGAAAAGCCCGGTAACAAATCGGAGAGCACTGATGGAACAGATTGTTGAACTCGAAAGTGCCCGATTGCGACTGCGTCCCTGGCGTGACACGGACTTGCCCGAATTTGCGGCGATGTGTGCAGATCCTCAAGTGATGCGCTATTTTCCCGCGCCGTTGAACCGCCTCGAAAGCGCGGCGCTGATTGGCCGGGTGCGCGGACACTTTGCCGAATATGGATTCGGCTTGTGGGCGCTGGAGCGCAAGGACACGGGTGCCTTTATCGGTTTTACCGGGCTGTCGAATGTCGGTTTTGATGCCCACTTCGTTCCGGCTGTGGAGATCGGCTGGCGGCTGGCGCCGGAACATTGGGGCCTGGGCTACGCCAGTGAGGCGGCCTGGGCAGCATTGCGCTGTGCCTTTGATCGATTGGCGCTGGATCAGGTGGTGTCGTTTACCAGCCAGGTGAACCTGCCGTCACAAAAGGTCATGCAGGCGATTGGCATGCAACGCGATCTGTCTGGAGACTTTGAACACCCCCGGCTCCCTGAGGGCCACCCGTTAAGGGCGCATGTGCTGTACAGGATTACGCGAGCGCAATGGTTGGAAACTCTGCACGGATAAGCAGGCAGTAGGTGTCATGGCGAAAGCCGAAATATTATTGGCTGCTGTAGCGAAGATTACGGTGGTATTGCTCTGTGTGAGGAGAATCTGAATGAGCCAAGTGTTGGATGATCTGGTCAACCTGCTGACCCTGGAACCGATCGAGGAGAACCTCTTTCGTGGCAGCAGTCAGGATCTGGGCTTTCGCCAGTTGTTTGGTGGCCAGGTGCTTGGACAATCGTTGTCGGCCATGAGCCAGACCGTTGAAGACGCCCGCCACGTGCACTCGATGCATGGCTATTTCCTGCGTCCTGGCGATGCCAGTCTGCCCGTGGTTTATCAGGTCGACCGCGTGCGTGATGGCGGCAGTTTCAGCACGCGTCGGGTGACGGCGATCCAGAAGGGCAAGCCGATTTTCACCAGCAGCGCCTCGTTTCAATACGACGAGGGCGGGTTCGAGCATCAAACCGCGATGCCTGATGTCGTGGGTCCGGAAAATCTGCCTTCCGAGCTGGAGATGATTCGGCAGCGTGCGCACCTGATTCCTGAGTCGATGCGTGAAAAGTTACTGTGCGCCAAGCCCATCGAGTTTCGTCCGGTGATCGGGGAAGATCCGTTCAACCCTCAAGTCAGTGACCCGATCAAGTACGTGTGGTTTCGTGCAGACGGTGCGCTGCCCGATACGCCAGCGCTGCACAAATACCTGCTGGCCTATGCATCGGACTTCGGATTGCTGACCACCTCCTTGCTGCCTCACGGCAAAGGCGTATGGCAAAAGGATATGCAAGTGGCCAGCCTGGATCATGCGCTGTGGTTTCACGCAGACCTGCGGGCCGATGACTGGCTGCTGTACGCCATGGACAGTCCTTGGGCCGGCAATTCTCGCGGGTTCTCCCGTGGCAGTGTGTTCAACCGCGCCGGAAAACTGGTGGCCTCGGTGACCCAGGAAGGCCTGATTCGCCACCGCAAGGATTGGGCATGAGCCTCAAAGACATCAAGCACTGGGTGTTTGACATGGACGGCACCCTGACCGTTGCGGTGCATGACTTCCCCTTTATTCGGCAGTACCTGGAGATACCGGGTGCAGAAGACATCCTGACCCACCTTGCGGCCTTGCCGCCCGAGGTCTCGGCGGCCAAGCACGCGTGGTTGCTGGAGCACGAGCGTGAGCTGGCCCTGGCTTCTGTCCCGGCCCCGGGTGCCGTTGAACTGGTTCATGAACTGGCTGAGCGGGGTGTTCGTCTGGGTGTACTGACCCGTAATGCTCAAGAGCTGGCGCAGATCACGCTCAAGGCCATTGGCCTGGACACCTGCTTTGCGCCCGGGGATGTGCTGGGGCGAGACAATGCGGCGCACAAGCCGGATCCGGATGGCCTGCTGCAATTGGCTCGCGCCTGGGACGTAGAGCCATCGAAGCTGGTCATGGTGGGGGATTATCAGTTTGACCTGGCCTGCGGGCGTGCGGCAGGCAGCCGAACCGTGCTGGTCAACGTGCCGGACAATCCCTGGCCGGAACTGACCGACTGGCACGCCCGGGACTGCTTCGAGCTGCGCAGGCTGCTGGCTTAACTGCGAGCGACGGCTAACTGCCGGTTTTGTAGCCGCTGCCGCAGGCTGCGAAAAGGGCCGCAGGACCTTCAACAACAGGGTCGCCGGGTAACCCGTCGCAGCCTTCGGCAGCGGCTACAGCCTGGCTTTTGCCAGTCCGGCCGCTGCGACGTCCAGTTCTTTGCTCAGAGTCGCGCGGCAGCAAAGGTGTCGCATTGATTGATATCACCCTGGGCAAAGCCGGTCTTGAACCACTTCACTCGCTGTGCCGAGGTGCCGTGGGTGAAGGAGTCCGGGACTACCCGACCCTGGCCTTGCTGCTGCAAACGGTCATCACCAATGGCGTTGGCCGCTGTCAGGGCCTCCTCGATGTCCCCAGGCTCCAGCCAGTCCAGGCGTTTTTGCGCATGGTTGGCCCATACCCCGGCCAGGCAGTCAGCCTGCAATTCCTGGCGTACCAACAGCCCGCCATCACCCTCCATGCGTTGGCCTTGCTGGCGCGCCTGCTGCATTTTCGAGGACACACCCAGCAGCGTCTGGACGTGGTGACCCACTTCGTGGGCGATCACATAGGCTTGTGCGAAATCACCGGCAGCCTGGAAGCGCTGGGCCATTTCCTGGAAGAAGCTCATGTCCAGATAAACCTTTTGGTCGGCCGGGCAATAGAACGGCCCACTGGCCGCCGAGGCGAAACCGCAAGCGGAATTGACCTGGCCACGGAACAGCACCAGGGTTGGGTCCTTATAGTTGCGCCCTGCTTGCTGGAAAACCTGGCGCCACGTGTCTTCGGTGTCGCCCAGTACCGCGCGTACGAACTCGGCCTGCTCATCGTTGGCCGGTGGTGCGTGCCCGGGTTGCTGGGTGACCTGCGGCGAGGACTGCTCGGTCAGTTGACCGCTCAACTGCCCCAAAATCTGCATCGGGTCCTGGCCGGTCAGCAAACCAAAGCCGACAATCACTACCACGGCCATCAGGCTCAGGCCTTTGCCGCCCCCGATTCGCATCCCGCCGCCGCCCCCGGTGCTTTGATCGCGCACGTCTTCCACATTGTCGCTACGTCGACCTTTTTTCCAAAGCATGAAGGAATCCTCAGATAAATCTTGTTTGTGAGTGTTGTTGCTGAGTAGGGACTGCGCCAGCCCGGTCGTCAGACGCTTTTTAATAGTGCTCAAGTATGACATCTCGCGAAGCGTATCCGATGTTCAGCAGACCGCCTTTGGGCGGCAGCGCCCGCCAACCGTGGCCGGCACTGTTTTAGAGTACACGCCGCCAAATCGAAATGGTTGAATACACCACGGGTCGCCTGCGGCTATCCACCCATTCCCGTCTTCGGAGTCGCTAACCCTGTGAACATAGATACCCGCATCAAGTACCGACACCTCGTGTGTTTTTTGGAGATGGCACGCCAGGGCAGCCTGGCACGGGCCGCGGATGTGCTGGCGGTGAGTCAGCCGGCCATGTCCAAAACCTTGAAGGAACTGGAGGCGTTGCTGACCGTCAGTCTGTTTGTGCGGCGTAAAAGCGGGATCAGTCTGACCGAGGCCGGCGTCGCATTTCTGCGTTACGCGACGCCTTCTGTGCAGGCATTGCGTGAAGGCGTAAATGCCTTGCGCGGAGGGGAGTTCTCAGGGGGCACAGTACGGCTCGGTGTGTTGTCGACGGTCGAAAGCCTGTTGATCCCCGAGCTGGTGCAGCGTCTGCATGCGCGGCATTCAGCGCTGGTGGTGAGCGTAGTGACGGGGCCCAGTGCGTATCTTTTATCGCAATTGCGGGTCGGCGATGTCGACCTGGTGGTGGGACGGATGACCGACAGCCCGGACATCCAGGGCATGAATTTTGAGCACCTTTACAGCGAGTCCATGACCTTGGTGGTGCGCCCCGGTCATCCGCTGACGCAAGCCCCTCTGGATCGCCGTTTACTCGAGCGCTACCCGCTGGTCTTGCCGCTGGCTAACACCACGATCCGGACCTTTGCCGACAGCCTGTTTGTGCAGTGTGGTCTGACTCAATCCCGGCAACGCCTGGAAACCCTCTCCATCACCGTCAGCCGGCGCTATGTCTTGCGTAATGATGCGGTCTGGATTGCGCCGCTGGATGCCGTACGACTCGATCTGGCAAGCGGTGAACTGCAGGAACTCGATCTGGGGCAGCGAGAACCGGGGGGCTCGATCGGTATTTGCAGCAACGCCCACGCACCGATGTCTGTGGCTACCCAGGGCTGTGTCGAGGTTTTGCGGGAGTTGGGTCAAGCCTATTGCGCGAGCACCTATCCATAACCATTCGGTTATTCTTTGGTGGCGCTTTTTCAATAGTCCGTGCTGACCTGTTGATTGAAACTGGCCTCTGGCCTTTATTCAAACAATAGGAAATCGACATGTCTGATGCAGACAGCCGGCGCTTTATCATCCGCGACCGCAACTGGCACCCCAAAGCCCTGACTCCCGACTACAAAACCTCGATTGCCCGCTCCCCGCGCCAGGCGCTGGTGAGCATTCCACAGTCGGTGAGTGAGACCAGTGGCCCTGATTTTTCACACCTGAAATTTGGCCAGTTCGACAACGACCTCCTGTTGAACTTTAACAGTGGCGGCTTGCCTGTAGGCGAGCGGATTCTGCTGGCCGGTCGCGTGTGCGACCAGTACGGCAAGCCGATTCCCCACACCTTGGTCGAGATCTGGCAAGCCAACGCCGGCGGCCGCTATCGGCACAAGAACGACCGCTATCTCGCGCCGCTGGACCCCAATTTTGGCGGTGTGGGTCGCACGCTGACCGACAGTCAGGGCTATTACAGCTTCCGCACCGTCAAGCCGGGTCCTTACCCGTGGCGCAACGGCCCCAATGATTGGCGTCCGGCGCATATTCACGTCTCCATCAGTGGCCCTTCGATCGCCACGCGCCTGATTACCCAGCTGTACTTTGAAGGCGATCCGTTGATTGCGATGTGTCCGATCGTCAAATCGATCGCCGACCCCGAGGCTGTACAAAGCCTGATAGCGCGGTTGGACATGGCAGCCGGCAATCCGATGGATTGTCTGGCCTATCGTTTTGACATCGTGCTGCGCGGCCAGCGCAAGACGCACTTCGAAAACTGCTGAGGAGCCCCGTCATGCCTATTCAATTGCTACCGGAAACACCGTCGCAAACGGCGGGTCCTTATGTCCATATCGGCCTGGCACTGGCTGCGGCGGGTAATCCGCCACGGCCCGAAGAAATCTGGAGTGAGATGGCCCGACCCGATGCCTCGGGCGAGCACATCATGCTGCTGGGCAATGTGTACGACGGCAACGGCCATCTGGTGCGCGATGCCTTCCTTGAGGTGTGGCAAGCCGATCATCGGGGCGCCTATGACGAAGCCTTCGATTCGGAAAAAGCGTTCAATAGCTTCGGCCGTACGGCCACCACCTTCGATGCCGGGGAGTGGGTGCTCAACACCGTCAAGCCGGGGGTGGTGAAGAATGCGGCGGGTGTGCCCATGGCTCCGCACATCAACGTGACGCTGTTTGCCCGCGGCATCAACATTCATTTACAAACCCGCCTGTACTTCAGCGATGAGTCTGAAGCCAATGCCGTTTGCCCGGTGCTCAATCTGATCGAGCAACCCCAGCGCCGTGAAACCCTCATCGCCCAGCGCTGCGAAGTCCAAGGTAAAACGGCCTACCGTTTTGATATCTACCTTCAGGGAACTGGCGAAACAGTGTTCTTTGATTTTTAACGCGGCTTCCCGGCCGGCGAGAGCCTTCTCGCCGGCAGGATGAGCGCGGGCACACAGGTGTAGGCACCTCGGTTTTAATGCGGTTTGAACCAAGCAGTTAATATAGCTTGCAAGAATATGGAGCCACGCTCTAAATTATTTGAGCGCTGAGCAGTCATCAGCCTTGCCGGCGTATCGCCTGTGTCGTGGGCATCTGAGATGCGTTCAGTCCATTGCCCCACAATGAGGTGTTCAATGACATTGCCTACGCCGCTCTCGGGCGTTAACCAGCCACTCAAGGGCATTCTGCTGATTGTGACGGCCACTGCGCTGTTCTCCAGTCACGATGCCCTGTCCAAATACCTGAGTGGCTTGTACCCCGTGGTGATGGTGGTGTGGGCGCGCTATCTGGTGCACACCCTGCTCATGGCCGGGATTTTTCTCCCTCAGTCCGGGCTACGGGTCTTACGTAGCAAACGCCCATTGCTCCAAGTCTTGCGAGCAATATGCCTGCTGGGCTCCGGGTTGTTTTTCACCTACGGATTACTGTTCATTCCCCTGGCCGAAAACACGGCGGTGAACTTCCTGGCACCGCTGTTGGTGGCGGCCTTGTCCGGGCCGTTGCTGGGCGAGAAGGTCACCCGCGGGCAATGGGTCGCCGTGATTTGCGGATTCATCGGGGTGGTGGTGATCATCCATCCCGGCGGAGAGTTATTCACACCGGCGGTGTTGCTACCGATGGCGGCGGCGTTGTGCTTCAGTTGCTATCAGATCCTTACCCGAAAACTCAGCCTGTACGACAGCCCGACGACCAGTAATTTTTTCGCCGGGCTGTTCAATGCCTTGGTGATGAGTGCCCTGGTGCCGTTTTTCTGGCAAACGCCGACGCTGATTCATGGCCTGGAAATGCTTGCGCTCGGCAGCCTGGGCATGACAGCCCATTTGCTGCTGACCCAATCCTTCCGCCTGGCGGCCCCGGCCTTGCTGGCTCCTTTCAGTTACTGCCAGATCGTCTTTTCCGGGATCCTCGGCTGGTTGTTGTTTAACCACACGCCAGATTTCACCACCCGTATCGGTATTGCCATTATCTGCGTCAGCGGCCTGGCAGCCGCCTTGCAGCAGCGACGCAAAGCTACGGCCTGAGGGCCAATCAGCTAAGGGCAATACAGATCAGAACCTGCAGGCGCGAGCATGCTCGCGCCTGCAGAGACTTTTTTTTGTGCAATCCCGGTTTACGTCTGCGGGATTTTTCGCGGTGCCATGAAGTACATCCACACCAGAGCAATGAAGTACATCGCCGGAATCATGGTGAACAACAGGGTGTAATTGTTGTTGGAGACCGTCAGCACATAGCCCACGAACTGGGTCATGAACATCCCGCCGATGGCCGCGCACATGCCGCCAAAGCCGAACACAGTGCCCATCATGTGCTTGGGCGTGTAGTCCATCACCATGCTCCAGACGTTCGCGGTCCAGGCCTGATGCGCACCGAGGGCCAGGGCAATAGCCGCGACCGCCACCCACAGTTGGCTGGAGCCAGCGGCAAACACCACGCCGATAATACTGATGGCGCACAGCAGCATCGACACCAGGCGCGCCTTGACGGCAGCCATGCCGCGACTGATCAGGACCGAAGAAAGAATCCCGCCGCCGACACTGCCGAAATCGGCGGTGACATAGATGATGATCAGCGGGATACCCATCTGCGTCACGTTGATGCCCAGGTTGTACTGCTGGTTCAGAAACGGCGGTAACCAGTACAGGTAGAACCAGAACACCGGTGCCGTCATCGCATAGGACAGGGCGAAGGCCCAGGTTCCGCGCATCTTGAGGATGGTGGAAAACGAAACGGATTTTTGCTCGGGTTCCTGCTCTTGCTGGATATACGCCAGTTCTGCCTGGCTGACCGTCGGATGCTGCTCGGGGTTGTAGTATTTCAGCCCCCAGAAAATCAACCAGATACCGCCCAATGCCGCCATGCACAAAAAGGCGGCTTGCCAACCCCAGACATGCAGCACCAATGGCAACAGCATCGGGGTGAACATGGCGCCGACGTTGGTCCCGGCGTTGAAGATCCCGCTGGCCACGGCACGCTCGCTGGCCGGGAACCACAGGCGCGTGGTCTTCACGCAGGCCGGGTAGTTGGCCGCTTCGGTCAGGCCAAGGATAAAGCGGCAGATCATAAAGCCAACCGCCGAGGTGGCGAGGCCGTGCGCCCCTGTGGCCAGGCTCCACAGCAATACCGCGCAGAAGAACACACGCTTGACGCCGACTCGGTCGATCAGGCGGCCTTGCAGGACAAAGCCGATGGCGTAGCCCACCTGGAACCAAAAGTTGATGTTGGCGTAATCCATCGCCGTCCAGCTCATCTCTTTGGCCAGAATCGGTTGCATTACACCCAGGGCGGCGCGGTCGATGTAGTTCAGCGTGGTGGCGAAAAAGACCAGCGCGAGCATGCCCCAGCGGGTTTTACCGATTGCCATGGCGCCACGAATCCGGTCGCCGATGCCGCCATGCGGTGTGCTCTGGGCCGGGGTGCTACGTACAGTTTGAGAAGGGACCATGATTATTTACCCGTCCATGACAAGGCCGGGCTCCACGCAAGCGGCGTAGGCAAGCAGAGCGTCAGATCAATAAATGCGAGCATGAGCGGTTACCCGTTTTTGGAATTGTTATGTGGTGTGCTGGAGCGTTTAAGCCCAGTAGTACGGGGTCGATGGTGGCGAGTGAGCAAAAAGTCGTCAATTCGTGACAGGCCATAGTGTTCGATAATCGCACGCAAAACTAACTGTTTGGTACATCTCGATTGCTCAATAATAGGGCGCCCTTAATAATCAGGCCATTAGAAATGCTGTCGTCTGCAGGCCGTTCCAATTCTGGGAGTTAAACATGAAGCGTTCGATCGCCACTGTATCGTTGAGCGGCACCTTGCCCGAGAAGCTGGATGCCATTGCGGCGGCGGGCTTTGACGGGGTCGAGATCTTTGAAAACGACCTGCTTTATTACGACGGCAGCCCGCGTGAAGTACGCCAGATGTGCGCTGACCTGGGGCTGGCGATCAGTCTGTTTCAACCGTTTCGCGACTTTGAAGGCTGCCGCCGCGACCGCTTGGCGCGCAACCTGGATCGCGCCGAACGCAAATTCGACCTGATGCAGGAACTGGGTACTGACCTGGTGCTGGTGTGCAGCAACGCAGCGTCCGATTCCGTGGGTGACCGGCAAGTTTTACTCGATGACCTGAGCCTGCTCGCCGAGCGTGCCGGGGCGCGAGATCTGCGCATTGGTTACGAGGCGTTGGCATGGGGGCGTCATGTCAATACGTGGCAGCAGGTCTGGGACCTGGTGCGCCAGATCGATCATCCGAACCTCGGGGTGTTGCTCGACAGCTTCCATACGTTGTCGCTCAAGGGTGATCCCGGCGCGATTGCGCAGATTCCGGGTGACAAGATCTTCTTTGTGCAAATGGCCGACGCGCCACTGCTGGCGATGGACGTGCTGGAGTGGAGCCGCCACTTTCGCTGCTTCCCCGGCCAGGGCGAGTTCGACTTGCCCGGCTTTTTGGCGCCGATCATTCAGAGCGGCTACACCGGCCCGTTGTCACTGGAAGTCTTCAATGACGGTTTCCGTGCGGCGCCGACCCGCGCCAATGCCGCGGACGGCTTTCGCTCATTGCTCTATCTCGAAGAGAAGACCCGCGAGCGTCTGGCCCGGCAAGCGGAGCCTGAGGTCAGCCTGGAACCCTTGTTCGCGCCAGCGGCCGCCAGTGCTTACGATGGCATCGAGTTTCTTGAGTTTGCCGTGGATGAAAGCCGCGGTGCGCAGCTCGGCCATTGGCTGGAGCGCCTGGGCTTTCGCAAGGCCGGGCAGCATCGCTCAAAAAATGTGAGCCTGCTGCGTCAGGGCGATATCAACCTGATTCTCAATGCCGAACCGTATTCGTTTGCCCACAACTTTTTTGAGGCGCACGGCCCATCGTTGTGCGCCACGGCGATTCGCGTGGAGGACAGTGCCCGCGCGCTGGCCCGTGCCGTGGCCTATAAGGGCCAGCCCTATCGTGGTCTGGTCGGGCCCAATGAGCTGGAGCTGGCAGCCGTACGGGCCCCCGATGGCAGCCTGATTTATCTGGTGGACACCGATGATGCCGGTAAGCCGCTGTACGAGTCGGACTTCAACCTTGCGCCCGTGGACGCGAGCCCCGGCGGACTCAAGCGCATTGACCACATGGCCATGGCGCTGCCGGCCGAAAGCCTCGACAGCTGGGTGCTGTTCTACAAAAGCCTGCTGGATTTCGAGGCCGATGACGAAGTGGTACTGCCGGATCCTTACGGGCTGGTGAAAAGTCGCGCGCTGCGTAGCCGCTGCAGTTCGATCCGCTTGCCACTGAATTTTTCAGAAAACAGGAACACCGCCATCTCTCACGCGCTGTCGAGTTATCGCGGTTCAGGTGTGCACCACATCGCGTTTGAATGCGATGACCTGTTCGCCGAAGTCAGTCGTGCCAAAGAAGCGGGCGTGCCGCTGCTGGACATCCCGCTCAACTACTACGATGACCTGGCGGCACGCTTTGATTTTGACGATGAGTTTTTGAGCGAGCTGGCCTACTTCAACGTGTTGTATGACCGCGACGCCCAAGGCGGCGAGTTGTTCCATGTGTACACCGAGCCCTTTGAAGGCCGCTTCTTCTTTGAACTCCTGCAGCGCAAAAACGGCTATGCCGGTTATGGTGCTGCCAACGTCGCCGTGCGTCTGGCGGCCATGGCCAAGTCGCGCAGCGGCGCGGTTCGACAGGCGAAGCTGTAAGGTCTTGGGCCAATACGTTTGGCGACTTCCTTCGCCGGGCCGGGCAGCCCATAATCGCGATCATCTTCATATGGCCGTGAGTCTTTAATGACCAAGACCCCAGACATCGACACCGCCGCTCCGGCTGCGGTGAGCGAGCCGCGTAAAAGCCGTAAGAACAACCCTGAAAAGACGCGCGAGAATATCCTCAAGGAAGCGATTGTCGAGTTTGTCGAGCAAGGGCTGTCGGGCGCGCGCGTGGATGCAATCGCTGAGCGCACCCACACCTCCAAGCGCATGATCTATTACTACTTCACCAGCAAAGAGCAGCTTTACGTCGAGGTGCTGGAGAAGCTTTACAGCGAGATCCGCACCACCGAAAGCCAGCTGCATCTCAACGAGCTGGAGCCGGTGCAGGCGATCCGCAGGCTGGTGGAGTTCACCTTCGATCACCATGACCGGAATGCGGATTTCGTGCGCATTGTCAGCATCGAAAATATCCACAAGGGCGAATACATCAAGCATTCGGAATGCATCAAGGCGATGAACGACAACATCGTGCATGTGCTGGAAGACATCCTGCAGCGCGGTGTTGAGCAGAAAGTGTTTCGCCCGGGTCTGAACCCGCTGGACGTGCACCTGCTGGTCAGTTCGTTCTGTTATTACCGCGTCTCCAACCGCTACACGGTGGGGGAGAGCTTTCAGGTCGACCTGTCAGACCCACAGGTCAAACAGCGCCAGCGCGAGATGATTTGCGATTCGGTCCTGCGCTATTTGCAGGCCTGATCCCGGGGGCTGGGCTGACCGCTGCCAATGGGCGTCGCAGCGGTCAGCCAGAACGAGGTTGTTGCCTCAGCCCTGCACTGCGTTGTTCATCTCTTCAAAGTGAGCCAGCATGCGCGACGCGTCAGCCGTGGCGCCGCTGATCAGCCCGAACGCGCTTACGGCCTGAAACACCGCCATCTGCCTGCCATCCAGCGTGCGGCAGCCCAAGGCCCGGGCGGTGCGCAGCAATTCGGTCTGCAATGGAAAATAGATAATTTCAGCCACCCACAGGGCCTTGTGCAGCAGCGTGGCAGGCACCGGCATGCCGGGCAGTTTGGCCATGCCGACCGGGGTGGTGTTGACCAGTCCGTTGGCCTGGGCCATTGAGGTTGTCAGGTCGGTTCCCACTGTAGCCCGCTGACCCGGGAAATGCTGGTTCAGGTTATCGACCAGGTTGTGCGCACGGCTGTGGTCCACATCAAAAATCTGCAGATGTTGTACACCCTCGTCGAGCAAGGCGTGGGCAACGGCCGCCCCGGCACCTCCCGCCCCCATTTGCACCACATGCTCCACGGCCACATCGCTCAGGCTGCGCCGAAACCCTTCGGCAAAGCCCAGGCAGTCAGTGTTGTGGCCGATACGTTTGCCGTTGGTGAACACCACGGTGTTCACCGCGCCGATGCAGCGCGCTTGGGGTGAGAGTTCATCCAGTAGCGGCAAGACCAGTTGCTTGCACGGGTAGGTGATGTTCAGGCCGTTGAAGCCCTGGCGTTCGGCGCTCAGCAGCAGGTCGGGCAGCGCGTGGGTGTCCAGCTGCAGCGCATCCAGGTCAAGTAACTGGTAGGTATAGCGCAGGCCATGTGCCAGGCCTTCGCGCTCATGCAGCGCGGGCGTGCGTGAGGCCTGAATGCCGGCGCCGATCAATCCGGCCAGTACGGTAGAAGAGGCAGTCGTCGACATGGCGTTACCTTTTCAGTTGCTGGCTGAGGTGTTCCAGCGCCAGCCGATAGCCGTTGCTGCCGAACCCGCACAGTACCGCTTGGGCAATCCCGGAAACAAAGGAGTGATGACGGAAAGGTTCGCGGGTATGCACGTTGGAAAGGTGCACTTCAATGACCGGCAACTCGCTGGCGACCAGGGCATCACGAATGGCCACCGAGGTATGGGTCCAGGCGGCGGGGTTAATCACAATGGCGGCGCAGCGCTGGCGGGCACCGTGAATCCAGTCGAGCAGTTCACCTTCATGATTGGTTTGCCGAAACTCAACCGCAAGGCCCAGTTCCGTGGCCGTACGGCCACATAAGTCGGCGATGTCAGCCAGGGTTTCATGGCCATAAATACCGGGCTCGCGGCTGCCGAGCAGGTTCAGGTTGGGGCCGTTGAGCACCAGAACGATAGGGGTCATAAAGGGCAACTCTGGATTGTTATTGTGAGGTCGCCAGAGCATGGTCCGGCTAACCGGAATAAAATGTACCAACCGGTTAACAAGATCAATCGGAGGGGGCAATCCAGCGGATGTGTCGCGCAAGAAGTGGGCGTTTATCGGCTATTGAAACGGGGGGAAGGTACAGCGGGGGCTTGAAGCGTAGGGGTGACGCTCGTCCCGACCTCTCAGTAGAGAGGCCGGGTTGGAGGCTGTACTGTTTAGCGACGGACCAGCAACACGCCCGATTCCATGTGGTGAGTCCACGGGAACTGGTCAAACACGGCACAACGCTCAATGCGATGGGTGTCGTGCAGTTGGGCGATGTTCTCGGCCAAGGTCAGCGGGTTGCAGGAAATATACAGAATATTGTCGAAACGACGGGTCAGCTCGCAGGTGTCCGGGTCCATGCCCGCACGTGGCGGATCAACGAAGACACTGCCGAAGTCGTAGCTTTTCAGGTCGATGCCTTGCAAGCGACGGAACGGACGCACTTCATTCAGGGCTTCAGTCAGCTCTTCTGCCGACAGGCGCACCAGCGTGACGTTATCCACAGCGTTGTCGCTGAGGTTGTTCAGTGCGGCATAGACCGATGTCTTGCTGATTTCGGTCGCCAGCACTTTGCGTACCCGGGTGGCCAGCGGCAGGGTGAAGTTGCCGTTGCCGCAATACAGCTCCAGCAAGTCATCGGTCCGCTCACCCAACGCGTCGTATGCCCAGTTGAGCATCTTCTGGTTGACCGTGCCGTTGGGCTGGGTGAAGGCGCCCTCGGGTTGCTGGTAGGTGAAGGTACGCCCCGCCACTTCGAGCTTCTCGACCACATGATCGCGACCAATCACTGTGCGCTTGCCTTTGGAGCGGCCAATCACGCTGATGTCGAGGTCTTTGGCCAACTGCTCGGCGGCGTTCTGCCAATGCTCGTCCAGCGGACGGTGGTAGCACAACGTGACCATCGCATCGCCGGCCAGAGTGGTCTGGAACTCCACCTGGAACAGCTTGTGGCTCAGGGCCGAGCTGGCTTTCCAGGCGGCCTTGAGCTGCGGCATCAATTGATTGATGCGCAGGCTGGCGATCGGGAAGTCCTCGATCAGGATCGGCGTACGCTTATCGTCCGACGAGAACATGGCGTAGTGGCGTTCGCCCGCTTCGCGCCACAGGCGGAATTCGGCCCGCAGACGGAAGTGCTTCAGCGGTGAGTCAAACACCTGAGGCTCGGGTGCATCGAAAGGCGCCAGCAGTTCGCGCAGGCGGTTGGCCTTGGCCTCGAGTTCGATGGCGTAGGTAGCAGAATCAAATGGCAAAGCACTCATGCGTTAAACCAACCCAGCTTGATCACAAACAGAATCGACAGAATGATCAGTGGTGCATTCAGCTCGCGTACGCGACCTGTCAGCAGCTTGATCACGGTCCAGGAAATAAAGCCGAAGGCGATGCCGTTGGCGATGGAGTAGGTGAACGGCATCGCCAGCGCGGTGATCACCACCGGTGCGGCAACGGTCACGTCATCCCATTCGATTTCGGCCAGGCCGCTCATCATCAGGACGGCGACAAACATCAGGGCCGGTGCGGTGGCGAAGGCCGGGACGCTGGCAGCCAGGGGCGAGAAGAACAGGGCCAGCAGGAACATGATACCGACCACGATGGCGGTCAGGCCGGTACGGCCGCCGGCGCTTACGCCTGCTGCCGACTCGATGTAGCTGGTGGTGGTCGAGGTGCCCAGCAGCGAACCGGCCATGGCCGCGGTGCTGTCGGCAATAAGGGCGCGGCCCATTTTTGGCATGTGACCGTCTTTGCCCATCAGGCCTGCGCGCTTGGCAACGCCGATCAGGGTGCCGGAGTTGTCGAACAGGTCAACGAACAGGAAGGCGAAGATCACGCTGATCAGGCCAATGTCCAATGCGCCTTTGATATCCAGCTGCAGGAAGGTGGGTGCCAGCGAAGGTGGCATCGACACCACGCCACCGAACTCGGTCACACCCAATGCGATCGAGGCAACCGTGACGGCCAGAATGCCGATCAGCACCGCACCGCGCACTTTCATGGCCTCGAGGGCAACGATCAGGGCAAAGCCCAGGGAGGCGAGGATCACTTTAGGTTGGCTCAGATCACCCATGCCCACCAGCGTTGCCTGGTTGGCAACCACGATGCCGGCGTTGCCCAGGGCGATCAGCGCAAGGAACAGACCGATACCGGCGGCAATGGCCGAGCGCAGTGGCAGCGGGATACTGTTGATGATCCACTCACGGATGCGAAAGATCGACAGCAGGAAGAACAACACGGCGGAGATAAACACCGCGCCCAGCGCTACTTGCCAGGTATGGCCCAAATGCAGCACCACGGTGTAGGTGAAGAAGGCGTTCAAACCCATGCCCGGTGCGAGGGCGATCGGGTAGTTGGCGATGATGCCCATGGTCGCGGAACCGATGGCGGCCGCCAGGCAGGTGGCAACAAACAGGGCGCCCTTGTCCATACCTGTCTCACCGAGGATGCTCGGGTTTACGAACAGGATATAGGCCATCGCGAGGAAGGTCGTGATACCTGCAAGAATCTCGGTACGCACGTTGGTATTGTGTGCTTTGAGTTGAAACAGCCTTTCCAGCATGCCAGTCCCCGTGGCGCCACTGGCGCCGTGATTGAATCGTTTTCAACAGCAAAGCACAGACTTTGAGTGCCTGAAGATTTTCTGTCTGTCGGAAAAAGCCGCGCATCATACCAGCAGCTTGGGCGTATGGCTGCTTTGGATGGCCTGCGCGGCCATGTTTTGTAACGCTGAGGTGACAGGCATACTGCGTGCCAGTTTTCGGGGGTATTCATGAAGCGCATCATCAAGCCTGTTTTTGTCTGTTTAAGCCTGCTGGTGGGGCTCTCCACAAGTGCCGGGCTAAACGCGGCGCCGGCAATGCCCTTGAGTCGTATCGAAATCCTCAAGGTGGTGTCTGTTTCCTGCGCCGTGGAGGATGTCTCGGATGCGCGGGAACGCACCCGTTGCGATCACAACGGCCCCGGCATCAAAGTGTATGTGCTGGAACGGGGCTATGGCGGGCAACCGAATGTCACCCTGGATGGTCAGGAGGTCGACGGGGTCCGCACGCCAGTCTGCAATCAAGGAGAGGGGCTGGTCACCTGCCAGGGAGCCGGCACGACCGTGGGTTATGTGTACACCTTTGATCTGGGTAACCGGAATGGCGGCTGGTTCCAGTTCAGTAACGCCTCGCTGGTGCCGCCGCATAACCGCTTCAGTGCACGGCTCTTTATAAAGTAGTCATGCAGTTGAACGCACAGGGCCAGGCTGGCCTAAGCTGACAGGACTTGTGTGCGAGAACGCTTATGACCTTTAGAGCCTTGATTCCTGTCGCCGAAGGTGTCGATGACCTGCAAACCGTGACCTTGATTGATGTGCTGCGCCGCGCCGAGATCGAGCTGGTGGTTGCCAGTGTCGAGGGGCGTCGCATGTTGACCTGCGCTCGCGGCACGCGTCTGACGGCCGATGGCATGCTGGTTGATCTGCTGGCCCAGCCTTTTGATCTGATCGTGTTCCCGGGAGGAGAGGCGGGTAGTCAGCACTTGTCGGCCCATCAGCCATTGCGCCAAATGCTGGTAGAGCAGGGTCGGGCCGGGCGTATTTTTGCCGCGATCGACCAGGCCCCGGCGCTGGTGTTGCAACCTGCCGGGATGCTCAGGCAACGGCGCATGACCTGCAGTCACGGCGTGAGCGACCAGCTTTCTGGTTGTAATTTCATAGACGAACCCGTGGTGGTCGATGGCAATTGCATCACCGCCCAAGGTTCGGTCGCGGCGTTGTCCTTTGCGCTGATGCTGGTCGAGCAACTGTGCGGCAAGAACCGGCGCAACGCGCTCTTTCCAACCCTGTAAACCGCTGCCGGAACGGGCTTGCACGCGATTCAGGCGGCGCGGCGGGCGCTGATGCCATCGCGGGCAATCTCGCGCTTACGCGCGTTCGGGTTGTGCGGGGGGCTTTTCTTCCAGCATTCGGTCGCGGTTGGCCAAACCGGGGAACAGTTTTATCCACACCCCGGTGATGACCAGAGTGCCCACGCCGCCCAGCACTACCGCCGGCACGGTACCCAGCCAGTGAGCGGTTGCCCCGGATTCGAATTCGCCCAGTTGATTGGACGCGCCGATAAACAAACCATTGACCGCGCTGACCCGGCCGCGCATTTCATCCGGGGTTTCCAGTTGCACAAACGAAGCGCGGATCACCATGCTGATCATGTCGGCTGCACCGAGCACCACCAGCACTGCCAGCGAAAACCAGAATGACGTGGACAGCCCGAACGCGATGGTCGCCACCCCGAATACCCCCACGGCGGTGAACATGATGCGCCCGACCTTGCGTTCCACTGGAAACCTGGCCAGCCAGAGCGACATCAGCAAGGCGCCGACGGCCGGGGCCGAGCGCAGCATGCCCAGCCCCCAAGGCCCGGTGAGCAGGATGTCTTTGGCAAATACCGGCAACAACGCGGTGGCGCCTCCGAGCAGCACGGCAAACAGATCGAGGGAAATGGCGCCGAGTACATCCGGGCGGCTGCGAATAAACCGGATGCCCCCCAGCAGCGAGTCCAGCGTCGCCTTGCCCTTATTGAGCGCTGCCTGGCGCGCGGGGAGGTTGCACATGAGCAGCGCAGCTATCAGATACAGCCCGACGGCCGGGCCATAGACCCAGACACTGCCAAACGCATAGAGCAACCCGCCAAAAGCGGGCGCAATGATGGTGGCTGACTGTTGCGCCGCCTGAGCCGCTGCCACCGCACGCGGAAACAGGCTCGCGGGCACGATGGAAGGCAGCAGCGCCTGGGTGCTCGGCATTTCGAATGAGCGCGTGCTGCCCAGCAGAAACGCCAGGATGAAGATCATTTCCCGGGTGACGTGGTTCGTTGCGCTACCGATGACCAGTGTCAGGGCAATCATCGCCTGCAGTGACTGGCACAGCGCGGCGACCTTGCGCCGGTCATAGCGGTCAGCCACATGCCCGGTGTGCAACATGAACAGTACCCGCGGGGCGAACTCGATCAACCCGACCCAACCCAGGTCCATGACGTTACCGGTCAACTGATACAGGTTCCAGCCAATCGCCACGGTCAGCATCTGAAAAGCACTGGCGGTGAAAATACGGGCGATAAAAAAAGCAATGAACGGTCGGTGATGGCGTAACAGCAATGGGTGGCTGGTCATCAAAACAGTCGCGAATAGGGGCATGAGGGGAGCGGGGAGATTAGCATCATTTAGTAACATTTGATGGCGCGGCCGAGAACAATCACAAGGAAAGAACGTTCGGTCGCTATGGGCTCTGTTCGTGATTTCTTCCCGTTCCGGTAAAGGTCTATATCAAGGCCTGGGACAACCTGTCACGCGACAACAGACCACATTAGCCACGTTCAAATATTGGACTACTCTTTCATCAATGCTTGATCCAGATCAAAACCCTGTGGGGTTTATCTGGATGGCCAGACGGCCAGATCCCTTTTGAGTCGTGGTGTAAGAAGAGCGAACGCCGATTCGCTGTAACCAGGGCTCGCGGGGTAGCTGGATACGGGTGTCCTGCCTGTGTTCTGAACGACCTGATACCTGATAGAGGAATGCTTATGTTCGGTTTGGAGGCTCTAGATCTCGCCCGAATTCAGTTTGCGTTTACCGTTTCGTTCCACATTCTGTTTCCTGCCATCACCATCGGGCTTGCCAGTTATTTGATGGTGCTCGAAGGCATGTGGCTGAAAACCCGTGACGATACGTACCGCGACCTGTACCACTTTTGGTCGAAGATATTCGCAGTCAACTTTGGTATGGGTGTGGTATCGGGTTTGGTCATGGCCTATCAGTTCGGTACGAACTGGTCGAGGTTCTCAGACTTCGCCGGCGCGGTGACCGGTCCATTGCTGACCTATGAAGTGCTCACTGCATTCTTCCTTGAGGCTGGCTTTCTGGGCGTCATGCTCTTTGGCTGGAACCGCGTCGGTCGCGGGATGCACTTTTTCTCGACCGCGATGGTGGCCCTCGGCACCCTCATTTCGACCTTCTGGATTCTGGCGTCCAACAGCTGGATGCAGACCCCTCAAGGCTACGAAATCATCGATGGGCGCGTGATCCCGGTCGATTGGCTGGCGGTGATCTTCAACCCGTCCTTCCCTTACCGTCTGGCGCACATGGCCACGGCAGCCTTTGTGGCCACGGCGTTCTTCGTTGGTGCTTCGGCGGCCTGGCATTTGCTGCGGGGTCGAAACACTCCGGCGATCCGCCGCATGCTCTCGATGGCGATGTGGATGGCACTGGTGGTTGCACCGGTGCAGGCGCTGATCGGTGACGCGCACGGTCTGAACACCCTTGAGCATCAGCCGGTGAAAATCGCTGCGATCGAGGGTCACTGGGAGAACAAGCCCGGCGAGCCGACACCGCTGATCCTGTTCGGCATCCCGAATATGAAGACCGAGACCACCGATTACAAGATTGAAGTGCCTTACCTGGGCAGCCTGATCCTGACCCACAGCCTGGACAAACAAATCCCGGCCATGAAGGATTTTCCTGCTGCTGACCGTCCGAACTCGACCATCGTGTTCTTTACCTTCCGCATCATGGTTGCGCTGGGCATGCTGATGATCTTCATCGGCCTGTGGAGCCTATGGCTGCGCAAGCGCGGCACGCTGTACGAAAACCGCTGGTTCTTGCGTCTGGTGCTGTGGATGGGGCCGTCCGGATTGATCGCGATCCTGGCCGGCTGGTTCACCACCGAGATCGGTCGTCAGCCGTGGGTGGTCTACGGACTGATGCGCACCGCTGATGCATCGTCCAACCACAGCGTTACGCAAATGAGCATCACGCTGATCATGTTTGTAGTGGTGTATTTCTCACTGTTTGGTGTCGGGCTGGGTTACATGATGCGTCTGGTGCGCAAAGGTCCGGTGACCCATGAAGGTGACGATCACACTTCCGGTGGTCCAGGTCAGAAGCGCACGCCAGCCCGTCCTCTGTCGGCTGCCGTTGAAGGCACTGACGATGGTCACAGCGACAGCCTGAAGAAGGGGAACTGAGTCATGGGTATTGATCTGCCACTTATCTGGGCAATCATCATCATCTTCGGGATCATGATGTACGTGGTCATGGATGGCTTCGATCTCGGGATCGGCATCCTCTTCCCGTTCATCAAGGGCGAGCAGGACCGTGACGTGATGATGAACACGGTTGCTCCTGTCTGGGACGGCAACGAAACCTGGCTGGTACTGGGCGGGGCAGCGTTGTTTGGTGCCTTTCCACTGGCTTACTCGGTGGTACTGTCGGCACTTTACCTGCCACTGGTGCTGATGCTGGTCGGCTTGATCTTCCGCGGTGTGGCCTTTGAGTTCCGCTTCAAGGCCCGGGCCGAGAAGCGTCACATCTGGGACAAGGCTTTTATCGGCGGGTCGATTGCCGCGACCTTCTTCCAGGGCGTTGCACTGGGGGCCTTTATCGATGGCTTCCCAGTGGTTGATCGTCAGTACGCGGGCGGTGGTCTGGACTGGCTCTCGCCATTCACCGTGTTCTGCGGGATCGCACTGATCGTGGCTTATGCCTTGCTCGGTTGCACCTGGCTGATCATGAAGACCGAAGGGGACCTGCAAGCGCGCATGCACAAGCTGGGTCGCCCACTGGCGCTTGCCGTGCTGGCCCTGATGGGCGTTGTCAGCCTGTGGACACCGTTGGCACATACCGATATCGCCGCCCGCTGGTTCTCGTTGCCGAACCTGTTCTGGTTCTTGCCGGTGCCGATCCTGGTACTGGTGACCCTGTACAGCCTGCTCAAGGCGATTGCACGCAAGGCTCACTACCTGCCGTTCCTGTTGACCCTGGTGCTGATCTTCCTGGGTTACAGCGGTCTGGGCATCAGCTTGTGGCCGAACATCATCCCGCCATCGATCTCGATCTGGGACGCCGCCGCGCCACCGCAAAGCCAGGGCTTTATGCTGGTCGGCACGCTGTTCATCATTCCGTTTATTCTCGGTTACACCTTCTGGAGCTACTACGTGTTCCGCGGCAAAGTGACCCACGAAGACGGCTACCACTAGTCACATGTGCCGCTGCGGCCTCACGAGGCCGCAGCCTTTTCTTGAAAGGAGCGCCTGAGCATGGCTGGCAAAGATTATCTACACGACGTGCAAGAGTGCGAAAAAAAGCCACTGTGGCAACGCATTGGCTGGTTGCTGGTGATCTGGACCGGCAGTGTGGCGACCCTGGCCGTGTTTGCCTGGCTGATTCGCCTGTTCATGACCGCCGCAGGCATGAAAACCCATTGATGGCTGCGCAAAGGTTTCTGTAGGAGCGAGCTTGCTCGCGATGGTTGTTAACGATAACGCGTGGGTTTGCTGGATAAACGCAGCGTTTTTGAAACCATCGCGAGCAAGCTCGTTCCTACAGGTTCAGATCGTATTGCCCTTCACTGACAGGCATTAGATCCTCCCCCCTGTTTCCTTGCGGTTACTTGCGCGCTTTGAGGATCACAAACTTCGGCGTGGCCGCAACTTGTTCGACACCGCGAAACAGCTTGGCCAGCTTGCTGTGATAACCCAGGTGGCGATTGCCGACGATGTACAGCGCGCCGCCGACCACCAGGGCTTCACGCGCTTGCTGGAACATGCGCCAGGCAAGGAAATCACCCACGACCTGTTGCTGGTGAAACGGCGGATTGCACAGCACCACGTCCAGTGAGTCAGGTGCCTGGCCGGCAAGGCCATCATCCGCCCGCACGATCACGTCCCGTCCACCCAGCGCTGCCTGCCAGTTTTCATGGGCGGACTGCACAGCCATAAACGACTCATCCACCAGTGTGTACTGCGCATCAGGGTTGTTCAGAGCACTGGCAATCGCCAGCACCCCGTTGCCGCAACCCAGATCCGCGACCCGCGCCGAGCCCAGGTTTTTTGGCAGGTGGGGCAGGAATGCACGAGTGCCGATGTCCAGCCCTTCGCGGCAGAACACGTTGGCGTGGTTGAGCAACTCGATGGCCGGGTCATCCATCACGTAGCGCGACGGATAAGGCGAAGTAAAGGGTCCCTTGGCTTCTGGGGTGGCGATCAGCAAGCGGGCTTTTTTTACCGCCAGAGAGGCTTGCACCGGGCCGATGTAGCGCTCCAGCAAGTCGCCTGCCGCGCGGGGCAGGTGCTTGACCATTGCGGCTGCAATAACGCGCGCGCCCGGTGCCAGTTGGCCTTGCAGACGGATCAGTTGTTCCTCGAGCAGGGCCAGGGTTTTGGGGACGCGTACCAGGACGCAGTCGAACGGCCCGGCCAAGGGCTGGCTGGCCGGGACAATCGTCACGGCATCAAAGGCGTGATGATTGCGCACCAGGTTTTTTTCCAGCGCTTGAGTGGCCAGAAATGAATCCGTGCTACTGGTGACCTTCATGCTGGCGACCAGGCTGATCGCCAGCGCACCAAAACTGTCGTTAAGTACCAGCACACGGCTGTTGGCAGGCAATCCCTGTTCGGCCAGATGGTTCAGCACATACTCATCCGCTGCATCGAAGGCCTGTAATGGCTCATTCTGCTGCTCAGGCTGGCGGATCAGGTGGAGTTGGGCGAACGGGGTTTCTAGCACAGGCATTTAGACAAACTCTGGGGAATCGATGACGGCATGGCCGGCAGCGCAATCTGTGGGTTTTGCAGGTAGGCGGGATTTTACGTTTAATTGCAGGAGATTGCCTGATGCGTTTGTCAGTTCGGCTGGAGCGGGCGTTAGAGCAAGCCTGACTTGGTTGCAATGACCACGGCAGAGGTTTTGTTGTTAGCCCCCATTTTTTGCATGGCGCTGCTGATATGGAAGTTTACGGTTCGGGTGGTCAGGCTCAGGATCATGGCAATGTCAGAGGCGGTTTTACCTTCGGCAGTCCACTTCAGAACCTCCACTTCCCGAATGGATAGACGAGAGACCGGATGAGTAACGCGTCCGGCGGGAGAGAACTGGCTAATCATGACGATGTGCAGCTGGTTGCACAGCCACAGAATATCAGCCGCTTTTTCATTGAACTCTTCGACGGTAAGCGGTGTGTGGCTTCTACCGACACTCAAGATACTGACGGCGCCCTTGGCATCGTGCACGGACTGGGACCAGCCATATTTCAGCCCAATGGATTGCACATGTTTCAACAGGTCGGGTGTCTTGTTGAAAACATGCTCATCCCAAAGAATCGGTTCAATGGAATACTGGCAGTGATTGATCAAAGGGTCTTTGTGGGTGTAATGATTGTTTTCATACGTGGTTATAAATTCGTTTGGGTAGTTGCTTACAATGGCGCCATCTAAATGGGTGTTCCCAAGGCGAAGTAATGTGCGGAAGAAAAAACGACTGAATCCGTACTCGGTGACTTTCTTTGAGGTGTAGTCAAATATTTCACTTTCTGTTTTTTCCGTAATTGATTGATTTTCGTAGCGTATTCCATGCGGTTTCATGAGGAGATACCCAGTCTCGAAACTTTGGATCCTAGAGGTAGGAAATAGTAGTTGATATATGTAGCTTGTTTCCAGTTTTTTATGATTTTGTAGATTTTAGTGCCAGTGTGTATTAGTGCAAATGCTCGAGATGTAGTCCGGATTAGATGGGGTGAGTTGCCTGTTGGCAGTTTCTATAGAAGATCGAGTGATGGCTTTTTGATTGTAAGTTTGGGGCGGAGATATATGGCTTAATACTTAGGTGTTAAGTTTCTGGATCGCCGATACGACCTGCGCGGGTTGATCATTTTAGGTGTGAGGCTAACAATCGGGTGTCTCTCCAGCGCTCTTTGCGCGACACTAGAACCACTAGCCAATGGAGTGCACCATGAATGCCAGTGCCGAAAAATTTACCTGTCAGACCCTTCTCACGGTAACGCCCCTGACACCCAGTCTGTTTTCGCTACGAACCACTCGGGATCCGGGCTTTCGCTTTCGTGCCGGTCAATTCGCCAGATTAGGCGTGACCAAGGCCGACGGCAGCACGGTGTGGCGGGCCTACTCCATGGTGTCTTCCCCCCATGACGAATTTTTGGAGTTCTTTTCCATTGTGGTACCTGGTGGTGAGTTCACCAGTGAGCTGAGCCGCCTGAACGTCGGGGATACCTTGATGGTCGAGCGCCAGGCCTTCGGCTTTTTGACCCTGGATCGCTTTGTCGATGGTCGGGACCTGTGGCTGTTGGCGACCGGAACGGGCATCGCGCCGTTCCTGTCGATCCTGCAAGACTTCGAAGTCTGGGAACGCTTTGAACGCATCATGCTGGTTTACAGTGCCCGCGAACAAAAAGAGCTGGCGTATCAGGATTTAATTACCGAGTTGGGACAGCGGGACTACCTGGCGGAATACGCACATAAGTTGACCTATATACCTATTGTCACGCGAGAAACAATGCCGGGCACCTTGCGCGGGCGTATCACGACATTGATTGAAAACGGCGAGCTTGAACAAGCGGCAGGTGTCGAGTTGCGCCCCGAGTATTCTCGAGTGATGTTGTGTGGTAATCCACAAATGATTGATGACACTCGGCAGTTGCTTAAGGCGCGTGAGTTGCAACTAAGTCTGACGCGCCGGCCGGGGCAAGTGGCCGTCGAGAACTATTGGTAGTTATGGTTTAAATGAATAAAAAACGGCGCCCGCGGGCGCCGTCTTTATTCATCAATAGCGTTATGGTCGATTGTTCTGGACTTTGAGCAAGTCGCGAATCTCACCGAGCAGCTCTTCTTCTTTTGACGGAAGAGGAGGCGCGCTTGGCGCGACCGCTTCTTCACGCTTCAGGCGGTTGATGGCCTTCACGCCCATGAAGATTGCAAAGGCGACGATGATAAAGTCGATGATGCTCTGGATGAATTTGCCATAAGCCACAACCACTGCAGGGGCATCGCCAACCGCGGCTTTGAGCGTAATGACCAGGTCACTGAAGTCCACGCCTCCGATCAACAAGCCCAGAGGTGGCATGATCACATCGCCGACGAAGGATGAAACGATCTTGCCGAATGCCGCGCCGATGATAATACCGACGGCCATATCGACCACGTTACCTTTGACCGCGAAGGCCTTGAACTCACTTATCACGCCCATAGGTTATTCCTTGTTACAGATGAGGTTGGCTTGTTAGTGTAAATCAGCCTTGACGATCTTGCTCATTAGACTGGCATCTTGTACGCATTTATTGACGGGCCAACCTTTATCGGGCGAGTCCTTGCAGGGAGCGAATGCCTGTCAGTTAATGACAGTACGCTGCTACACAAACATTTTTCGTTTGACTGACAGACATCAGGCCCCACGGTTTGGGTTCTTTCTGAGAGTGACCACTGCACCGGCGAAATCAGCCGACAGGTGTCGCCCTGATCAAGGCCCGGTGGGCTATCATCGCGGTTTTTCCGTGGAGTTCAGATGGCCAAGCCTAAGCGCATTTTCGGCTGCACCGAGTGCGGTGCAACCTTTCCCAAGTGGGCCGGGCAATGCGGCGAATGCGGCGTCTGGAACACGTTGGTCGAAACCATTGTAGAAAGCGGTTCAGCCGCGCCACCCAGCGGGCGTACCGGGTGGACCGGCCAACAGGCCCAGATCAAAACCCTGGCCGAAGTCAGCATCGAAGAGATCCCGCGCTTTTCCACCGCGTCCGGTGAGCTGGACCGGGTGCTCGGTGGCGGCCTGGTCGATGGCTCAGTGGTGCTGATTGGCGGCGACCCCGGCATCGGTAAATCGACCATCCTGCTGCAAACCCTGTGTCATATGGCCACGCGCATGCCGGCGTTGTATGTCACCGGTGAAGAGTCCCAGCAGCAAGTGGCCATGCGCGCCCGGCGTCTGGGGTTGCCGCAGGATCAACTCAAGGTGATGACCGAAACCTGTATCGAAAGCATCATCGCCACCGCCAAGCTGGAAAAACCCAAGGTCATGGTGATCGACTCGATCCAGACCATCTTTACCGAGCAACTGCAGTCGGCACCGGGCGGCGTTTCGCAAGTGCGCGAGAGCGCGGCCCTGTTAGTGCGCTATGCCAAGCAAAGCGGCACGGCCATTTTCCTGGTGGGCCACGTCACCAAGGAAGGCGCGCTTGCCGGGCCGCGGGTGCTGGAGCATATGGTCGACACCGTGCTGTATTTCGAGGGCGAGTCCGATGGCCGCCTGCGTTTGCTGAGAGCGGTGAAGAACCGGTTTGGCGCGGTCAATGAGCTGGGCGTGTTCGGCATGACCGATAAAGGCTTGAAAGAAGTCTCCAACCCATCGGCCATCTTTCTGACGCGCGCCCAGGAGGAAGTTCCGGGCAGTGTGGTCATGGCCACCTGGGAGGGCACGCGCCCCATGCTGGTGGAAGTTCAGGCATTGGTGGATGACAGCCATATGTCCAACCCGCGTCGTGTCACCCTGGGGCTGGATCAGAATCGCTTGGCCATGTTGCTGGCAGTCCTGCATCGCCACGGCGGTATCCCGACCCACGATCAGGATGTCTTCCTCAACGTCGTAGGCGGGGTCAAGGTGCTGGAAACCGCCTCCGATCTCGCTTTGATGGCGGCCGTGATGTCCAGTCTGCGGAACCGTCCGCTGCCCCATGACTTGCTGGTATTCGGAGAAGTGGGCCTGTCCGGGGAAGTACGCCCGGTGCCCAGTGGGCAGGAGCGGCTGAAAGAAGCTGCCAAACATGGCTTCAAACGCGCCATCGTTCCCAAGGGCAACGCCCCGAAAGAATCCCCGCCCGGGTTGAAGGTCATTGGCGTGACCCGTCTGGAACAGGCGCTGGATGCGTTGTTTGAATAGCGTTTAACGGTGCAGGAAATCAGCACTCTTTGCATGGGACCTTGACCTACAGGCTCGTGTCAGGCGGCGGTCACGGCACGGCACGGATGTGCCAAACCGTCGTCAGGCAATGTCCGCAGCCCCCCACGCGTGCAATGGCGCGGGGCGCTGAAAAAACCTTGCACAAAACTGCAAAAGAAGGCTCTAGATCAATGTCAGGGGCTGGTCTTTAAGGCTGGGAGCGCTAAACTCCGGGGGCAATCCTTCTTGTCCAACTGGCCGGAATATAAAAATGAAAAATAATAATAGCCTGCTACGCCACATTCCGTGGCTGCTGCTGGCAATTGTAGGAGCCTTCGCCCTTGGCGTAGTAGCCTTGCGCCGAGGCGAGGCGATCAACGCCTTGTGGATCGTAGTGGCAGCAGTTGCCATCTATCTGGTCGCTTATCGTTATTACAGTTTGTTTATCGCTACCAAAGTGATGCAGCTGAACCCCCTTCGGGCGACGCCGGCCGTGGTCAATAACGACGGTCTGGACTACGTGCCGACCAACAAGCACATTCTTTTCGGGCACCACTTTGCAGCCATTGCTGGCGCCGGACCTCTGGTCGGCCCCGTATTGGCGGCGCAAATGGGCTACCTGCCCGGTACACTCTGGCTGATCGCCGGCGTGGTACTGGCCGGTGCAGTGCAAGACTTCATGGTCCTGTTCATGTCCACCCGTCGCAACGGTCGCTCCCTGGGTGACATGGTTCGCGAAGAAATGGGCAAGGTGCCTGGCACCATCGCGCTGTTTGGCTGCTTCCTGATCATGATCATCATCCTCGCGGTGCTGGCGCTGATCGTGGTCAAAGCCCTGGCCGAAAGCCCATGGGGCATGTTCACGGTGATGGCGACCATCCCGATTGCGATGTTCATGGGCATCTACATGCGCTACATCCGCCCGGGCCGCATCGGTGAAATCTCGTTTGTCGGGGTATTCCTGCTGCTGGGTTCCATCTGGCTGGGGGGCCAGATTGCCGCCAGTCCGGAATGGGCGCCCGTGTTCACGTTCACCGGTACGCAAATCACCTGGATGCTGATCGGCTACGGTTTTGTGGCGGCGGTCTTGCCGGTGTGGCTGGTACTGGCACCGCGTGATTACCTGTCGACCTTCCTCAAAATCGGCACCATCGTGGCCTTGGCGATCGGTATTCTGGTCACCATGCCCGAACTGAAAATGCCGGCGGTCACGCAGTTCATCGACGGTAACGGCCCGGTCTGGAAAGGCGGTCTGTTCCCGTTCCTGTTCATCACCATTGCCTGCGGTGCGGTATCGGGTTTCCACGCACTGATCTCCTCGGGCACCACGCCCAAGCTGCTGGATAACGAAACCAACGCGCGCTACATCGGTTACGGCGGCATGTTGATGGAGTCCTTCGTGGCCATCATGGCGATGGTTGCCGCATCGGTGATCGAGCCGGGCGTGTACTTCGCCATGAACAGCCCGGCAGCCATTGTCGGGTCCGATGTCGTCGGTGTGGCGCAGACGATCAGCAGCTGGGGCTTTGCCATTACCCCGGATGCCCTGACGGCCCTGGCCAAAGACATCGGTGAAACAACCGTTCTTGCACGTGCTGGCGGTGCGCCAACCCTGGCGGTGGGCATCGCTCAGATCCTGCATAACGTGTTGCCGGGCGAAAACACCATGGCGTTCTGGTATCACTTCGCCATTTTGTTCGAGGCCCTGTTCATCCTGACCGCAGTCGATGCCGGTACGCGTGCCGGTCGTTTCATGCTGCAAGACCTGCTGGGCAGCTTTGTACCCGCCCTTAAACGCACCGAGTCCTGGGGCGCCAACCTGTTGGCAACCGGCCTGTGTGTGGCGATGTGGGGCTACTTGCTGTACCAGGGCGTGATCGACCCTCTGGGCGGGATCAACACCTTGTGGCCGCTGTTCGGTATCTCTAACCAGATGCTGGCGGGTATCGCGCTGATGCTGGCGACCGTTGTGCTGATCAAAATGAAGCGCCAGCGCTACATTTGGGTGACCATGCTGCCAGCGGTCTGGCTGCTGATCTGCACCACCGCGGCTGGCTTCATCAAGTTGTTCGATGCCAACCCGGCCATCGGCTTCCTGGCCCTGGCCAACAAGTACAGCACCGCGCTGGACGCGGGCCAGGTACTGGCGCCGGCGAAAAACATCGATCAGATGCAGCACGTGATCATCAACGCGTACACCAACGCTGGTTTGACGGCACTGTTCCTGTTTGTGGTGTTCAGCATCCTGTTCTATGCGATCAAAGTCGGCATTGCCGCCTGGGGCAGCAAAGAGCGTACGGATAAAGAAGCGCCATTCCAGGCCATGCCGGATGCATAACAGAGGATTGCAAATATGTTCAATGACCTGAGTCGCCTCGGTAAATACCTCGGTCAGGCCGCGCGCCTGATGGTCGGCATGCCCGACTACGACACCTACGTCGAGCATATGCAAACCAAGCACCCGGACAAGCCGGTCATGAGCTACGAGGTGTTCTTTCGTGAACGCCAAGAAGCCCGTTATGGCGGTAAAGCCGGCCCCAAGTGCTGTTAAACCGTTAGGTCTCCTGTAGGAGCGAGCGTGCTTGCGATAGCGTCCAGTCAGTCAACCGAGAGGTTGAATGCTTTGACGGCTTCGCGGGCACGCTCGCTCCTACAGTTGTTTTTGTGCTCCCCTTTTTAAGGAGACTTCGCATGTCCTCTCCAATCCCCGTCACCATCCTCAGCGGCTTTTTGGGGGCTGGCAAAACCACCTTGCTGCGCTACCTGCTAAAGGCCGAGCACGGCCTGAAAATCGCGGTGATCGAAAACGAATTCAGCGATGCCGGGATCGATACCCAACTGCTGGGTGACGAGCCGGTGCAAGTCATGACCCTGGCCAATGGCTGCGTGTGCTGCACCATCCACACCGACCTGACCAAAGCCCTTTACCTGCTGCTCGAGCGTCTGGACAGCGGCGAAATTGCGTTCGACCGCCTGGTGATCGAATGCACCGGTCTGGCCGATCCGGCGCCCGTGGCGCAAACTTTTTTTATCGACGAAGAACTGCGAGAGCGTTACCTGCTGGACGGCATCATCACCCTGGTGGATGCCGCCCATGCCGATATACACCTGAGCCAAACCATCGCCCAGGCGCAAGTCGGCTTCGCTGACCGGTTGCTGGTGAGCAAGCGTGACCTGGTGGACGACCCCACGTTCGACGCGCTGTGTGAACGCCTGACCCGCATTAACCGTCGAGCGCCGATTCGGGTGGTCGAGCACGGCAAGATCGACCTGGCTGAACTGCTGGATGTGCGCGGATTTAACCTGAACGCGGATTTGGGCGGTGGCCTGAGCTTGCGCCCGGTGCCGCGGGCATCGTCGATTGACCGTATTTCCAGCCTGGTACTGCGCACCGACCAAGCGCTGGACATCGACCGCCTCAGTGAATTCATGAACGAGCTGCTGGAAGAGCACGGCAAGCAACTGCTGCGTTACAAAGGCGTGCTCAACATTGCGGGCGAAGACCGGCGGCTGGTGTTTCAAGGTGTGCTCAAGCTATACGGCTTTGATTGGGACACCGAATGGTCCGAGGGTGAGTCGCGTGAAAGCGTGATGGTATTTATTGCTGACGACCTGCCTGAAGCCAGGATTCGGGAGGGTTTTGCCCGGCTTGAGTCTTGAGTAACGCCTGGCCCTCACCCCAACCCTCTCC
>NZ_LRMN01000029.1:0-214 GCF_019266105.1 Pseudomonas sp. D1HM
TACGGCGGGTTACGGAAAACGGGGGGCGCTGCTACGAACGATCCCTGTAGCCGCTGCCGCAGGCTGCGAAAACCTTCAGACGTTTTACGACGGCTGCGCCGCCGGACGCGGCCTCGTTCTACTCGACCGCTGCTACAGGCTGGGCCCGAAGGCCCTTCAATATTTCAGAGTCACCCTGAATGCGTAGCAGCAGCCGAGCGCAGCGAGGCCGCGT
>NZ_LRMN01000030.1:0-4066 GCF_019266105.1 Pseudomonas sp. D1HM
GAAATCGACAACAGCCTGCCGATCAACGATGACCCAGTGCCAAAAATTCAGGCTAAACAGCCTGACACTAATGCGATCTACGCGGCCCGTCGCGCCGCCCAGACAGGGGTAAAAGCATGACCATCAAACAAGAGCCGATGCACGCGGGCGAATTTCTCCTGTCCGAAGGCGCCGGGAATATCTCCCGCGAAGCGATCAACGTGGCTGCTGGCCCGGCGCTGAACCCGGGCCAAGTGCTGGGACTGGTGACCGCCTCCGGTGAGTTCGCACCGTATGAGCCGACTGCAGAAGACGGTACTCAAAACGCTGTCGCCATTCTGTACGGGCCGCTGGGCGAGTCCGACATCGTGCGCCGGGGTCGCGCAGTGGTTCGCCTGGCTGAAGTCAGCGAGGCGCATTTGACCGGGCTTGATCCGGAGGGCGAAAAATCCCTGGCTCAACACTTTGTGATCGTGCGCTAAGCCGACCGTCCCTTTCTCGCACCCCGCCACTGAGCGGGGTTTTTACATTCTGGAGAGTCCCCAATGGCCGATATCGCCATCTTTGACGACGAAGCGTTTTCTGTTTCGTCGCTCACCGCTGCTATCAACGAACAGCAATACCTGCCCGGGCGCCTGAGCAGCCTTGGCCTGTTTCAGGAAGAAGGCATCACCACCCTGACCGTGCAGATCGAAAAAGACGGCGACACCCTGGCTCTGGTACCTGCCGGTGAGCGCGGGAATTCGGGTCTGGTCGTGGGTGCCAGCAAGCGCACCCTGATCCCGTTCAACACCGTGCATTTGCCGGAGCGCTTCACCATCAAAGCGGATGAGATTCAAGGCATCCGGGCTTTCGGTACCCGCAGTGAGTTGCAGGCCGTGCAGGACGTAGTCAATGCACGCCTCCTGAAGGCCCGCCGCCAGTTGGACGTCACCCACGAATTTCAGCGTATGGGCGCGTTGAATGGCCAGATTCTCGATGCAGACGGTACAACGGTGTTGCTCGATCTGTACAAGCGCTTTGGCGTTGAGCGGCAAAAAATGTCGATGGGTCTGACCGTCGCGGACACAGACTTCCGCGTCAAATGCGGCGAAGCCTTGGACTTGCAGGAAGATGCGCTGGGCAGTGTCACCAGCACGGGTGCCCGGGCGTTCTGCGGCAAGAATTTTTGGAACAAGATGATGGGGCTCAAGGCGATCAAGGAGACCTACGTCAACTCGGCACAAGCGGCAGCTCTGCGCGGTGATGCCCGCGAGAGCTTCGAGTTCGGCGGCATTGTGTGGGAACGCTATCGCGGCAAGGTCGCAAGCGTTGCTTTCGTTCACGACGACAAAGCACTGCTGGTCCCTGAAGGTGTTCCCGACCTCTACATCTCGGCCTTCGCTCCGGCCGACTACATGGAAACCGTCAACACCCAGGGCATTCCGTACTACAGCAAGATCGAGCCGATGCCCTTCAACAAAGGTATGGCCGGTGAAGCCCAGTCCAACCCGCTGCACATCTGCACCCGTCCACGCGCTCAGATCCTGCTGGAACTGTAACCGTGGGCATTCGCGATCTAGTGGCCGACATCGACAGCGTGATCTTCGACGTGCTGGGCGATACCGGGCACATCGAGGGTCGGGCCGAGCCGGTGCTGGGGATGTTCTCGGCACCGTGGAAACAGCCGCAGATTGGTCGCCTTAATACAGGCCTACGCGAGCCGCACTTTGTAGTGCGGGTCGCGGACTCCGATGGCCTGACTAAAGGGCTGCTGGTCACCATTGACCTGCCCGAGCTGGACGGTGGTGGCGACTACGACCTGCTGCAACTGGAACCCGGCGGCGATGGCCTGGTATCCCTTATCTTGAGGAAACGTGCATGAGCATTGGCAGCTTTAGTGAGAATCGGGCCAGTAGCGGGATGTTCAATATTCAGGTTTCGGCCGAGGATATGAAAGCATTTGCGGACTTGGCCACGTTGGTACCCAAAGCTGCTTCCAACGCGCAACGCCGCGCAATCAATAAAACCTTGGGTTGGCTTAGCACCCATATTGCAAGGGCCGTGGGCAAGCAGGAGCGGATTGCGGTCAAGGCGGTTCGGCAGCGCCTTCGCAGTTACCCGATTGCGGGCGGTGCGATGCGCGGCAAACTCTGGTTCGGCATCAATCCGCTGGAAGCCAGCCGATCAGGTCGGCCACGGCAGACCAAGGCCGGTGTGTCAGTGGGCAGTCGTCGCTATCGCGGCGCTTTCTTCAAAAAAGTGTACGGCAACCAGGCAGATATCTGGATCCGTACAGCCAGTAAACACTTCGCCCGGGGCGATTACCCCGACAGCGAAGTCACTTCGCAGACTGGGGCTAGCTCCGGTTTTGTGGGGGAACACAGCGATCGCTTTCCGTTGGCCAAGGCCAAGATTTCACTGGATTCAGTACGGCCACATTTTGAAGCCTGGAGCCGCAAGGCCGATGAGCGCCTGCTACAGATCCTCCGGCAAGAAATGAACTTTGAGCTGCAGAAATATCTGAAGGGGACGCGCCGTGTCTGAGCAGCCGTTTAGCCTCGACCTGTTGTATCAAGCGATCGAGCAGCACCTGCAGCAGTCGCTGGTAGGTATTCAGTTGGTCAGCTTCTGGCCTGGTATCGAGCAGCATATCCCGCTGCCGGCAGTATTTCTTGATATCGCAGAGATTGAGCCGGGCACCGATATCGGCACCGGGGAAAGCACCCTGAACGTCACCTTTGAAGCACGGGTGATTGTTGACGTGATCCGCGATCAGCACTATCAGCAGGCCATACATCTGGCCACGCAACTGGCGGTGTTGTTACGGGCTCAGACGTGGGGTCTGGCGGTTGATCCTGCCGAGTTCAAACGTTCAACCCAGGACTGGACCCGGCCGGAGCTGGATGGCTACACGGTGTGGCTGGTTGAGTGGACACAGACGATTTACCTCGGAGAGAAGGAGTGGCCTTGGCCGGACGAACCGCCCGGTTCGCTGACGTTCAAGGTCTATGTGGGTGAGGATGACCAACCCGAGGTATTCCCTTGAACCATGCCCTTTCTGAACATGACCGCATGATTGCCGGCATGGTTAAGGATTGCTACGTGGTGGCCTTGGACCTGACAGCCCGGCCGCCAGTTTGTCGGGTGTCCGACGGGGAATGGATCAGTGCCTGGGTGCGCTGGCATAGTCAGGCAGCGGGCAAGGCGCGACACTGGCGGGTACCCAGCATGGGCGAGCAGGGCACTTTGCTCAGCCCGAGCGGCGACGTGTCGCAAGGCACCTTTGTGCCCGGCTTGTTTGGCGATGCAGGGCCAGCCCCTGATAACCGCGATCATGTCGAGCGCTGGCTGTTCGATGATGGTGGGTCGCTAACATACGACTGGCAGGCCCACAGCTACAGCATTGTGCTACCGACTGGGTCGGTGGATATCAAGGTCGGCAGCACATCGGCCTCCGTTACGGATAACGCCGTGGTGGTGACGTCCGGGGCGATTGCGCTCGATGGTGACGTCACGATCTACGGTGACGTATTGATCAACGGCGGGTTGCGCGTAACGGGTGATATCAACGGTGGAGGGACAATAATCGACACCAGCGGTAACACGCCCAATCACAAGCACTGAGGGAATACGGATCAACTTTATTTATCAGCGACACTCGTCTGAGAGTCTTTAGCAAACTTAACAGCCGCGGTAATAGCCGCCCGAGCTTGGGGGCTATTCTTCCAGCAGGTCGATCCCACTGCTGCCGATGCCTTAGCCAGGATGTCGTTGATGTTTGCCTTGCTGAGATCAGCGAGCGAGTTGATGCCCATCTGTTCCAGGCGAGCGATCACGGTCGGTCCAACACCCTTCAAGGCCAACAAAGCATTATGTTCCGTCTGTAGAAATGGCATCCGTAAACTCCTGTTATCGGGTAGTGAAGCAACCGGAGTGTGCCCGACAGGAGAGGGCATCTCAATAGATGGATTCCATTGCTACAAGCTACGGCCCCTAACTCACCTAACCCGCCAAGCGCGGGTATTTTTTTGCCTGGAGAAAGCGATGACGAGCAAATCTGTCTCGATCGACAAGCCTGTCAGTCCGGTCGTTTACCGCGACCGGG
>NZ_LRMN01000031.1:0-3704 GCF_019266105.1 Pseudomonas sp. D1HM
GAAATCGACAACAGCCTGCCTATCAACGATGACCCAGTGCCAAAAATTCAGGCTAAACAGCCTGACACTAATGCGATCTACGCGGCCCGTCGCGCCGCCCAGACAGGGGTAAAAGCATGACCAACAAACAAGAGCCGATGCACGCGGGCGAATTTCTGCTGTCCGAAGGCGCCGGTAACATCTCCCGCGAAGCCATCAACGTGGCTGCTGGTCCGGCGCTGAACCCGGGCCAAGTGTTGGGACTGGTGACCGCCTCCGGTGAATTCGCACCGTATGAGCCGACTGCAGAAGACGGCACTCAAAACGCCGTCGCCATTCTGTACGGCCCGCTGGGCGAGTCCGACATCGTGCGCCGTGGTCGCGCAGTGGTTCGCCTGGCTGAAGTCAGCGAGGCGCATTTGACCGGGCTTCATCCGGAGGGCGAAAAATCTCTGGCTCAACACTTTGTGATCGTGCGCTAAGCCGACAGCCCCTTTATTGCACCCCGCCATCGAGCGGGGTTTTTACATTCTGGAGAGTTCTCAATGGCCGATATCGCCATCTTTGACGACGAAGCGTTTTCTGTTTCGTCGCTCACCGCTGCTATCAACGAACAGCAATACCTGCCCGGGCGCCTGAGCAGCCTTGGCCTGTTTCAGGAAGAAGGCATCACCACCCTGACCGTGCAGATCGAAAAAGACGGCGACACCCTGGCTCTGGTACCGGCCGGTGAGCGCGGGACTTCGGGTCTGGTCGTGGGTGCCAGCAAGCGCACCCTGATCCCGTTCAACACCGTGCATTTGCCGGAGCGCTTCACCATCAAAGCGGATGAGATTCAAGGCATCCGGGCTTTCGGTACCCGCAGTGAGTTGCAGGCCGTGCAGGACGTAGTCAATGCGCGCCTGCTGAAGGCCCGCCGCCAGTTGGACGTCACCCACGAATTTCAGCGTATGGGCGCGTTGAATGGCCAGATTCTCGATGCAGACGGTACAACGGTGTTGCTCGATCTGTACAAACGCTTTGGCGTTGAGCGGCAAAAAATGTCGATGGGTCTGGCCGTCGCGGACACAGATTTCCGCGTCAAATGCGGCGAAGCCTTGGACATGCAGGAAGATGCGCTGGGCAGTGTCACCAGCACGGGCGCCCGGGCGTTCTGCGGCAAGAATTTCTGGAACAAGATGATGGGGCTCAAGGCGATCAAGGAGACCTACGTCGCTTCGGCACAGGCTGCCGCGTTGCGTGGTGATGCCCGTGAGAGCTTCGAGTTCGGCGGCATTGTGTGGGAACGCTATCGCGGCAAGGTCGCGAGCGTTGCGTTCGTCCACGACGACAAAGCACTGCTGGTCCCTGAAGGCGTTCCGGACTTGTACATCTCGGCCTTCGCTCCGGCCGACTACATGGAAACCGTCAACACCCAAGGTATTCCGTACTACAGCAAGATCGAGCCGATGCCGTTCAACAAGGGTATGGCCGGTGAAGCCCAGTCCAACCCGCTGCACATCTGCACCCGTCCACGCGCTCAGATCCTGCTGGAGCTGTAACCGTGGGCATTCGAGACCTGGTGGCCGATATCGACAGCGTGATCTTCGACGTGCTGAGCGATACCGGGCACATCGAGGGTCGCGCCGAGCCGGTGCTGGGGATGTTCTCGGCACCGTGGAAGCAGCCGCAGATTGGTCGCCTTAATACAGGCCTACGTGAGCCGCACTTTGTAGTGCGGGTCGCTGACTCCGATGGCCTGACTAAAGGGTTGCTGGTCACCATCGACCTGCCCGAGCTGGACGGTGGTGGCGACTACGACCTGCTGCAGCTGGAGCCCGGCGGCGATGGCCTGGTATCCCTTATCTTGAGGAAACGTGCATGAGCATTGGCAGCTTTAGTGAAAATCGGGCCAGTAGCGGGATGTTCAATATTCAGGTTTCGACCGAGGATATGAAAGCATTTGCGGACTTGGCCACGTTGGTACCCAAAGCTGCTGCCAACGCGCAACGCCGTGCAATCAATAAAACCTTGGGCTGGCTCAGTACCCATATTGCAAGGGCCGTGGGCAAGCAGGAGCGGATCGCGGTAAAGGCGGTGCGGCAGCGTCTGCGCAGCTATCCAGTTGAAGGCGGGGGGAAAGCCCGCGGCAAACTCTGGTTCGGCATCAACCCGCTGGAAGCCAGCCGGTCAGGTCGGCCACGGCAGACCAAGGCCGGTGTGTCAGTGGGCAGTCGTCGCTATCGCGGCGCTTTCTACAAAAAGGTATACGGCAACCAGGCAGATATCTGGATCCGTACTGCCAGTAAACACTTCGCCCGGAGCGATTACCCCGACAGCGAAGTCACTTCGCAGACTGGGGCCAGCTCCGGTTTTGTGGGGGAACACAGCGATCGCTTTCCGTTGGCCAAGGCCAAGATTTCACTGGATTCAGTACGGCCGCATTTTGAAGCCTGGAGCCGCAAGGCCGATGAGCGGCTGCTGCAGATCCTCCGGCAAGAAATGAACTTTGAGCTGCAGAAATATTTGAAGGGGACGCGCCGTGTCTGAGCAGCGGTTTAGCCTCGACCTGTTGTATCAAGCGATCGAACAGCATCTGCAGCAGTCACTGGCAGGTATTCAGCTGGTCAGCTTTTGGCCTGATATCGAGCAGCATATCCCGCTGCCGGCAGTATTTCTTGATATCGCCGAGATTGAGCCGGGCACCGATATTGGCACCGGGGAAAGCACCCTGAACGTCACCTTTGAAGCACGGGTGATTGTTGACGTGATCCGCGATCAGCACTATCAGCAGGCCCTACATCTGGCCACGCAACTGGCGGTGTTGTTACGGGCTCAGACGTGGGGTCTGGCGGTTGATCCTGCCGAGTTCAAACGTTCAACCCAGGACTGGACCCGGCCGGAGCTGGATGGCTACACGGTGTGGCTGGTTGAGTGGACACAGACGATTTACCTCGGAGAGAAGGAGTGGCCTTGGCCAGACGAGCCGCCCGGTTCGCTGACGTTCAAGGTCTATGTGGGTGAGGATGATCAGCCCGAGGTATTCCCATGAACCATGCGCTTTCTGAACATGACCGCATGATTGCCGGCATGATTAAGGATTGCTACGTGGTGGCCCTCGACCTGACCGTCAGACCACCAGTCTGTCGGGTGTCCGACGGGGAATGGATCAGTGCTTGGGTGCGCTGGCACAGTCAGGCAGCCGGCAAGGTGCGGCACTGGCGGGTGCCCAGCATGGGCGAGCAGGGCACTTTGCTCAGCCCGAGCGGTGACGTGTCGCAAGGCACCTTTGTGCCCGGCTTGTATGGTGATGCCGGGCCAGCCCCGGATGACCGGGATCACGTCGAACGCTGGCTGTTCGACGATGGCGGGTCGCTGACTTACGACTGGAAGGCCCACAGTTACAGCATCGATCTGCCGTCCGGTTCGGTGGATATAAAGGTAGGCAGTTCATCGACGACCGTTACGGATACCGCCGTGGTGGTTACGTCCGGGGCGATTGCGCTCGATGGTGACGTCACGATTTATGGTGAGGTGCTGATCAATGGTGCGTTACGCGTAACGGGAAATATCAACAGTGGCGGTTCAATCATCGATACCACCGGTAATACGGCCAACCACAAGCATTAATCCCAACTTTCAATCAGCCCGCCGCGTGCGGGCTTTTTTCTGCCTGGAGAAAACGATGACGAACAAACCTGTCTCGATCGACAAGCCTGTCAGTCTGGTCGTTTACCGCGACCGGG
>NZ_LRMN01000032.1:0-5356 GCF_019266105.1 Pseudomonas sp. D1HM
CTGTGGGCCACTGACTCGGATAAGGACGCCACCGCCATGCCGTTACCCGTCACGCCCTATTATGAGCGCCGTCTGCGCGACCTGCGCACGCTATCCCCTGCGGCTGCCGCACTGGCCGAGCGCATCGCCTTGGACCTGCAGCCGCAAATGCTGGCCACCTCGACCGAGACGTTGGAGGCGCAGTTACTGGATCACCTGCAGGAAGTGGCTGAGCAACAGACGCGTTGTGTGACTCGACTCTGGGACTGGTTAAACGCCGTGGTCAGCGCCGGAGCGCTGACGCCACCACAGGCGGCAGCGTTTGCCTGTGAAGCCGCGACCTTGGGCGGCCCGTCCGGAGTGGTGCCCGAATGAGCGGCCGTTACGGTAACGGCAGCGACCCGTTAGCCGCGATCAGTACGTCGCCTGAAGTGCTGGCCACACTGCGCCGTCGAATGACTGCCATCGAGCTCGCCGCCGACACCCTGCAGGTGCATCTGGCCAGCGAGCGGGCGCAAGGTTTTGTTGAGATGCTGGAAGAGCTCAAGGTGCTTAAGCCGGCCGACATTGAAAGCCTGTACCTGATCATTGATGACGCCGCTCAGGCGCGCGTCACGGCGTTGCTGCTGTGATCGGGGACGGGATTCACGAAGACGCGCTGCAGCACCTGGTGCAACAGAACGCGGTCAGGGAGTTTGTCGTTGGGCGCGATGCGAGTCGGACGAAATGGACGTTTTCGGTACGCCTCGGCGGGCCGCACTCGCGGCTGATTCCGGTGCGCTCACGGCGCGAAGCGATTCGTACCTGGGCCAGCCTGACGGCAGTGGGGCGGTTTGCCGAAGGGCTCGGCGTGCGAGGCTTTGCGGTGGAACTATGAAGTTTCGCGCCCGCGAAACTGGCCACGGCTTTTAGTTATCGAGAGCGTCGAGCAAATTTGCCCAAGTAGGGGCTTCCCCTGGCTTCGCGTTGTGAGGCAATGCAGGTTTAGGCTCAGGTTTATGCTCGATCAGCCGAAGTGATTGTTGCAGCTCTTGTATCTCTGCACGCAGCAATCGAACCTCTTCAACCAACGAGTGTAGGGCTGGGTGTAAGGCGCCCATTTCAGGTGTAGGGGAAGTGTAGGGCGAGGGTGTCGGGTCAAGTGTAGGGCGGTGTAGGGTGATCCCCTGTGGTTCGCCATAAACGCGGATCATTTCTGATAGGTCGATAACCTTTTGCCCTTTACCGTCTAGGCCAGCAGTTACGCGGCCTTTAGACACGGCCTCATGCAATGTTGAACGGTGTAAACCGTAGAGTTTTGCCATGCGGCCGATGGTTAATTTTGCCATGTAGGGCAGTGTCGGGTTCTGTCTGTAGGGTGCCCTACAGTCTACTGCTATTTATGAGACTTAACCGACCATTCCCTAACGCGGTCCGGTGGACCTTGTTGGCTACCGTGCTGGTAGGCAGCACAGCTGCCAGACCCACACGGCAGCTTGTGAAAGACACAGGGTTTGCGCTGAGCGAGCAAACGCAATATCTTTGGGTAATAGATACATAGCATTAAAACGAAAAAACCCTGCCAAGGCAGGGTTTCATTCGGGCCAGCGGCGACTGCAATCGCTCTGGCCAAGGTCTCGGGGAATCTCTGCTTTTCGGTGCGGGGAACGAGACCTGGTAAGCCAATTCTGTCGGGAAAACTCCCGTCTGTCCAGCTTCCAGCCTCCCCCGACACCTCTTCCCGACGCTTGGAATCAAGATGCTTTGGGCCCGGGAAGTAATAGCTGCCGATCAAGGGGATCTCTTCACGGCAGCCGGTATAGCCGGTTAGGTGCGACCCGCAAGGGCGAGAAGGCAATGGCAGGGCAGCGTAAAAACCCAACCACGGGCGCTGTCACTGTCCTAAAACCCACCAACCGCCAGACGCCGAAGAGGGCAGGGGGCGCAGTGGTAAACAATCCCCGAAAGTCTGGAACGCCTGTTGGGAGTGGGAGCCGGGTGGTCGCACCTGGAACAAAATCCTCACTGCGTGGAGTCATGCGAGACGCTTTTTTTAAAAGCCGATCGTAGGGGCTCCCACGCCAGTGGGAGCCATCAAGTGCGTCGCGTAGCCATCATTGCTCGTGCTCTTGTCTCTCAGGGTTATTACCCGCTTTGGATCTTTCCCAGCGAGTGGGGGTCCCCCTTTAGGGGGTCGAGCTGGTGAGCGCGTAGCGCGAATGCTCTTGGCTTTTTGCCCTTTTGTACCTTTTCACCTTTATACCTCTCCTATTGGCGTTCTATTGCTGAAGCAATAGCCAACGCAATAGAACGACCAATAGAACGCCACATAGATAATCCAAGACAAAAGCAGAGCAACAGCGCGCCATCCCTACGGTCTGTCGTGGCCGCCCTGCGGGACGCCCAAACCTTCCGGGGGAGCGCCCCGTCAGGCTTTCAGGGTTCCGACTCGCTGCGCGAGCCTCCACCCTCTTTCCTCCCCTTCGCCCTGGACGGGCTTGTCTCGAAAATTCACCCGCGTGCGCGCCCGGCAAAGCCGGACCAACCTGCATTCTCCAATTGCGCGACGTCTCGTTGCGGTCCTTTGTCCCTTTCTCTACTGCTACATCGCGAATCCAGGTTGGTCCGGTTTCACCTGACGCGCACGCAAGCGGTGCGGCCGGATGCTTCGCACCCTGATTCCGCCCTGAACGGGCTGCACCAGGGCAGAACGGAAAAATTCGGACTGGGGTCCATTTTTTCTCACCCCCCTCGTTGGCTCGGGTGATGTCTGTCCAGCTGTTTCCGCCGTCTTCGACGACGGTTTATCAGAGCGGCTAAGGCCGCTCTGGACGCGTTACCATGCGATTTTCGCTTGGGAGCAAACCTCATGCAGCGCTTAGCTAAACCTTCGGACTACGTCCGACAAGATATTCTCGGCCAATCGACCTATGTGCTTCCTTGGGAGCAGCGGCTGTGCCCGGGAAATCCTACGGATGATCCTGCGCTTGGCGCTAAGCTTTACAACGAGTTTGCCTGTGCTGCCGCTCAGGGTGTCATGCCGCGCTCATCAGCCGAACAGATGGCCGACATCGTTGATTGGGTCATAGCTACCCCTGGCGAAGCCGCGCGCTGTTTGGCTGCTGATCTCGCAGCGACATACCAGGGCAAGCATCAGTTTCGAATGGAAGATTTGGAGCTATGGGACGAGGAAACCAAGCCGCACCGAGCGCACCTGATTTTTCATAACGAGGATATTCGTGACTTGTCTGCTTCACGGGTGATGGCTTTGCGTGAGCGCCTAGCCTGCTGACTGAGCTCAAATTTTAGCCGCTAAAATTTGAGCCATGCAAACCAGTAATTTGTTAAATACCAGTCGTTGATGGACTGGTGGTGGCGATCCTGCTAGTCAGCTCAATGTTGTCAGAACAAAGCATGTCGGACTGATCTATTAGATCGTTTTGCTCATTCTCCAGGACGGCAATCTTCGTGGGATTTGGTGCGGAGGCGGCTTGTTCTTGATCAATCAAGGAGTCCAGTTCGGAGATCTGCATCAGCAGACGGCTACGGGCTACATCGTAGTTGGCCCATTTTCTGACAAAAGTCATAGCGGTAGCTCCAATGAGGTCTGGTTAAACCGAGCACGCACCTGTTTGGAGCCAAATCATGAAAAATGATTGATTAATGGCTATTTGGCGTCTCACCGGTACATCAAATACGTATTAAAAACGTATTAAAAGCGTATGAAGGGCTTATTTTTTTCGAGGAGAAAAGAAGCTAGTGCAGGATAGGCATCCGCGCCTCGTTTGTGCCACAAACTGCTGCTAATAGGACATTCATTAAATGCGATCCCTACAAAAATAAGCCTCATATTTGCCTCCTATACCTATGTGATACAATGAATACATGTATTACATAGGAGGCTACAGCATGGCGACTTCCATTCGACTGGCGCCCGAAACTGAGCAGCGCCTCGATTTCTTGGCGAGCAGTACCGGGCGTACCAAAGCGTATTACTTGCGTGAAATCATCGACCACGGCCTTACCGACTTGGAGGATTACTACCTCGCGGCGGAAGTCCTGGAGCGGGTTCGTAAAGGCCAAGAGGTCGTACACTCAGCTGCGGACGTAAGGAAGTCTCTTGGTCTGGACGATTGATTACACCGACACGGCCAAGACTCAGTTGCGCAAGTTGGATAAGCAGGCAGCCAAGCGCATCCTCGATTTTATGGATGAGCGGGTGGTTGGCCGTGATGATCCGCGCAGTACGGGCAAAGCCCTGACCGGCCCATTGGGTGGTTTGTGGCGTTATCGCGTCGGCGATTTTCGGGTGATCTGCGACATCCAAGATGGCGCCTTGCGGATTCTGGTGGTGCAGTTGGGCAACCGCCGTGAGGTATACCGGTAGTGAAGTAACTCACAAACAGAAAGGAACCCCCTCAATGCCTACGACCAACAACGACCTACCCAACCTAGCCAGTGACGATCCGTTGCAGCCTTTGATAATGGAGAGCTTGCGCAGCTTGATACTCGAAAGATCGGGGCCAATTACTTGGGAGGTTGGTGATACTTGGGTGGTGTACGACGGCGGAGAGTGGAGGATAGGGGCTGATGAATGGGCGACGCAGGATCAGGTCCGCGAGTTGATCGTCGCAACTGGCGGGGTGGTCAAGTTGAGAGACTACGCATAACACCGTTATCGTTAAATTTCCGTACAACTCCCACCAAGCGGCAGGTTTTCTGGTGACCATAAGACCAACACTATTAGCCGTCCTGCTTGAGGAGATTCAAGACCCAATGCAGCGCTGCCCTCAGGGCTTCACGTGCTAGCAGCTCTACCAACCATTGTGCTGCGGTTTTGAGACGTACCTTGTTCATGTATTCACCTCCATTAGTTCTTACTACTAAGGGAGACATAAGCAGCAGGACGTCACCGACAGCGCGCAATATGTAGGGCTAATTGATAAAAACGGTCGTACCGAGTCCTTATGAAAGCCCCCCTTACCGGGACTTGGTTCATGGCACTATCCAATGACTGGCCATTGGCTACACTCGGCCATCACCTACAAGGAGTCGTACCGATGGCGATTGAAGGCACCAAAGCACTGAAGACTGTCAGAAATGAGGCTCAGGCACAGGAACTGATAAACGAAGGCTGGTTGCTGCTGGGTCTGTTCGACCGCCAGGACGGTACTGACCAGTACGTGGAGTACCACTTGGGTTTTCCTAAAGAAGCCACGAAAGGTCAAGCCGGTGTATTTCTGCCAAAACGGATGCGATCGGATGGCTAAGGTTGAGTTCCAATAACGCCGCTTATGTTTAAAAGGCCCCCACATTTGAGAGAGTGCTGGGGGCCTTTTTTTCTGGGCACGGAAACCACACCCCTCCTACACTGGTACGCCAGACCCCACCTCTGTGG
>NZ_LRMN01000033.1:0-1429 GCF_019266105.1 Pseudomonas sp. D1HM
AGGGTTTGCGGAATCATTGAGCGCCTCCTTAGGCTTCCAGAACTTCAGTCAGCCACTGGTTAGTGACCTCAATTTGGAAAATCGGGTTTTCCGCCGGCGGAACATCGGTAAAGCGAATGATCCACCACACCTTGCCCTCCTCTATCTGGCTGGCCGTGGTCTTCTCCAGGTCGGGATAGACCTCAAAGTTGATCACCGCGCCCTGTGCCTTCAGGTCACGCATAAAGGCGTTGACCGTCTCGTTCACGTCCTTGACGTAGGTCTTGGTGATGCCCCGGTCAACCGCCCATTTCATTCCCGCCTGAATCGCTTCCATCACCATGTCGGTGGTACGAACCCGGGTGACAAACGACCACTTCGCATCACTCGACAGGGTCCGGTTGCCCCACAAGCGATAACCGCCATCACGAATGATTGTGGTGATGTGTGCGCCATTGAGCAGGTTGGCGCGGCAGGTCTTATCGCCGTCCAGGTACTCGACCGGGCGCACCGTGCCGGTGATGCCCGCAATCTCTTTGTTCGACGGCGAGGCCCAGAAACCAAAGCGCGAGTCCGTCTGTGCAAACAGACCTGCTGCGATCGCAGAACCCGGCACCGACACATCGGCATTCGCGCCGGTGCTCCACTGCTTGATCGCTGGATCGACCATGTACAGGCGCTTGGAGCCGAAGTTGTCGGCGTAGGCGATGGCGGCCTCATCGGTGGTGTTAGGCCCGTCAATGATGCCGATGGCTTTCAGCTTGCCGGCGAGCACATCCATCGCGGTGGCCACCGCTTCAGTGGCGCTGTGCTTGGGTGCAATGATCAACCGCGGCTGCAGGTTGAACAGGCTCTTGCCGTCCAGCAGCGCTTGCAGGCCGGTACGCTTGCCATCGGCCGATACGCCGCCAATCACGGCACTGGTCAGCACGGCCGCCTCGGTATCAGCCGGCACACCCACGGCCACGATCGCAGCCGCCGACTGGTTGAAAATGGCCTTACAGGCCCGGGTGATCGCCGAATCAGGGCCGAATGCGGCCACGGCTTCACTCTCACGGGTCAGCAAGGTGGGCACGTCGGAAGCCACCAGGCCCAGCCCCGGGGTGAAGGTATCGACGATGCCGATGATCGAGGACGAAGGCAGGGAAATAATGCGGGCACCGGTCTCGACCAGCGACACCGTAATACCGTGAAAGAAGTCGGTAGAACTCATGGCTTACTCCATAGAAACAAAAAAACCGCCAATGGGCGGTTGCGTTACAGCGTTTGAGCTGGGGGTTTAAATAGGTTTGACGCGATAGCCGACAGCAATCCAGCGCACGCCGAAGTTCTGCGCAGCACTGACGTATTCGGTAAAACTGGTAATGAATCCCGACGTCGACATTGAGTTTTCTGCGATCGCGCAAGTGATGTGTGACGCTGGGTCGGGTGAGTTTGGATGCTCCATAAT
>NZ_LRMN01000034.1:0-1429 GCF_019266105.1 Pseudomonas sp. D1HM
AGGGTTTGCGGAATCATTGAACGCCTCCTCAGGCTTCCAGAACTTCAGTCAGCCACTGGTTAGTGACCTCAATTTGGAAAATCGGGTTTTCCGCCGGAGGAACATCGGTAAAGCGAATGATCCACCACACCTTGCCCTCCTCAATCTGGCTGGCCGTGGTCTTCTCCAGGTCGGGGTAGACCTCAAAGTTGATCACCGCGCCTTGTGCCTTCAGGTCACGCATAAAGGCGTTGACCGTCTCGGTCACGTCCTTGACGTAGGTCTTGGTGATGCCACGGTCAACCGCCCATTTCATGCCCGCCTGAATCGCTTCCATCACCATGTCGGTGGTACGCACCCGGGTGACAAACGACCACTTGGCATCACTCGACAGGGTGCGGTTGCCCCACAAGCGATAACCGCCATCGCGAATGATTGTGGTGATGTGTGCGCCGTTGAGCAGGTTGGCGCGGCACGTCTTGTCGCCGTCCAGGTACTCGATCGGGCGCACGGTGCCGGTGATGCCCGCAATCTCTTTGTTCGACGGCGAGGCCCAGAAGCCAAAACGCGAGTCCGTCTGTGCAAACAGACCTGCAGCGATCGCAGAACCTGGCACCGACACATCGGCATTCGCGCCGGTGCTCCACTGCTTGACCGCTGGATCGACCATGTACAGGCGCTTGGAGCCGAAGTTGTCGGCGTAGGCGATGGCGGCCTCATCGGTGGTGTTAGGCCCGTCAATGATGCCGATGGCTTTCAGCTTGCCGGCGAGCACATCCATCGCGGTGGCCACCGCTTCAGTGGCGCTGTGCTTGGGTGCAATGATCAACCGCGGCTGCAGGTTGAACAGGCTCTTGCCGTCCAGCAGGGCCTGCAGGCCGGTACGCTTGCCATCGGCTGCCACGCCGCCAATCACGGCACTGGTCAGCACGGCCGCCTCGGTATCAGCCGGCACACCCACGGCCACGATCGCAGCCGCTGACTGGTTGAAAATGGCCTTACAGGCCCGAGTGATCGCCGAATCGGCACCGAATGCGGCCACGGCTTCACTCTCACGGGTCAGCAAGGTGGGCACGTCGGAAGCCACCAGGCCCAGCCCCGGGGTGAAGGTGTCGACGATGCCGATGATCGAGGACGAAGGCAGGGAAATAATGCGGGCACCGGTCTCGACCAGCGACACCGTAATACCGTGAAAGAAGTCGGTAGAGCTCATGGCTTTCTCCATAGAAACAAAAAAACCGCCAATGGGCGGTTGCGTTACAGCGTTCGAGCGGGGGGTTTAAATAGGTTTGACGCGATAGCCGACAGCAATCCAGCGCACGCCGAAGTTCTGCGCAGCACTGACGTATTCGGTAAAACTGGTAATGAATCCCGAGGTCGAGATTGAGTCTTCTACGATCGCGCAGGTGATGTGTGCCGCAGGGTCGGGGGAGTTTGGATGCTCCATAAT
>NZ_LRMN01000035.1:0-4468 GCF_019266105.1 Pseudomonas sp. D1HM
GGCTGCTCCTTGTCGACCACCGCCTTGAGCAGCTTGGCCACGGCCAGCGAGGTCAGGTCTTCGGCAGATTCGACGAGGATGGCGCGATCGGCACCCAGAGCCAGCGCAGTACGCAGCTGTTCCTGAGCCGTGGCCGGACCGATGGAGACGACGACGATTTCAGTCGCAACGCGCCCTTCTTTTATAGAGAGTTCTTTCAGGCGTACGGCTTCTTCCACAGCGATTTCGCAGAAGGGGTTCATCGACATCTTGACGTTGGCGAGGTCAACGCCGGAGTTGTCCGCTTTGACGCGAACCTTAACGTTGTAATCGACCACTCGTTTGATACAGGCCAGCACCTTCATTGCTTCTCCCTCAATGGCTATACATTGCCTTGGGCATGGCGCCGGCTCGTACCGGCGCCCTCCACCAGTGTTGATTGAAAACCCTTAAACCGCAGACGGCTCGCCTGGCAAAATAAGCCGGTCCGGTATTGTTTGCCCCGAATGGCGGGCCACGAAGTAGTACACCAGCGCGGGTAGCGTCAGGCCGATGATCCAGGAGATATCGGTACCGCCCAGATGTTCGACCAATGGCCCGGTGTAGAAACTGGTGGCAATAAAAGGCAGCTGGATCACTACCCCAAAGGCATACACGAGAATACCGCGCAGGTTCCAGCGTCCGTATCGGCCATTTGGGTTAGACAGTGCCGGGACGTCGTAGCGCTCTTTGCTTATCAGATAGAAGTCCACCAGGTTGATGGCGCTCCACGGCGTGAAAAACGCGAGCAGAAACAGAATGAATGCCGAAAAATCGTGCAGGAACGAGTGCTGCCCCAACAACGCCAGCAAGGTGGCCAGCCCCACCATGATCAGGATGTAGACAAGGCGCAGGCTTCTGGAAATCTCGTGATTGCCGCGAAACCCGCTGACAATGGTCGCCAGCGACATGAAACTGCCATAGGCATTGAGCGTAGTGATCGTCACTTTGCCGAATACCACGCAGAAATACAGCACTGCGGCCATCGCCCCGGTCGAGCTCAGCCCTACGATGTACGACACTTCATGGCCGGCGAATTTGTCTCCCGCCAGCGCCGCCACAAACACCCCGAAGACCATCGATATCTGCGACCCCACCACCGAACCCAGACCGACCGCCAGAAAGGTTTTCACCGACGAGGTTTTGCCCGGCAAGTAACGCGAGTAGTCGGCAACATACGGCCCAAACGCGATCTGCCATGACGCCGAGAGCGAGATGGCCAGCAAAAAACTGCTCAGCGAGAAGTGCCGGTTGCTCAGCAGCACCGCGACATCATTTTGCGACAGCAAGGTGTAGAACAAATAGAAGAACGCCAGGACGCCGACCACGCTCGCCACCCGTCCAATCATATGAATGGTGCGATAGCCGAGGATGGTCAGCAGCACGATCAACGCGGCAAAAATCAGAATGCCCCACGAATCACTGACACCCGCCAGTTGCCCGACTGCCTGCCCGGCCAGTACCGAACCGCTGGCCGAAAAGCCCACGTACATCAGGCACACCAGTACGATCGGTATCACCGCGCCATAAACACCGAACTGTACCCGGCTGGAGATCATCTGCGGCAAGCCCAGCTTGGGGCCTTGCGCCGCATGCAGCGCCATGATTGCACCACCCAGTACTTGTCCGATCAACAGGCCGATCAGCGACCAGAACACATCGCCGCCCAGTACCACGGCCAGTGCCCCGGTGACAATCGCCGTCACTTGCAAGTTCGCCCCGAACCACAAGGTAAACTGACTGAACAGGCGGCCATGGCGTTCGGATTCCGGGATGTAATCAATTGAGCGCTGTTCGACCAGCGCGGCCCGCGGTGAATCTTCATTGTGCGTGGACATAAGCAGTTCCTTGAGGTCGTCACCGTGGGTGCGCCCGTTGTTTTGGGAAAGACTTTTCCAATCCTTGACCGTACCGCTGCGCATCCCTGCAACCGCTGGCAGGAGCGGTGCTCCTGCCGCAAACCGATTACTTGCAGGCGTCGAGCAAGGCACGGGAAATGATGATTTTCTGTACCTCCGAGGTGCCTTCAAAAATCCTCAGGATCCGCGCGTCGCGTACATAGCGCTCAAGGGGCAAGTCGCGAACGTAGCCATAACCTCCATGCAATTGCAGCGCCGCATCGGTGACAAAACCGGCACATTCGGCAGCCACCAGTTTGGCCGTGGCCGAATCCAGACTGAAACGTTCGCCGCTGTCACGCCGTGCCGCAGCTTTCATGGTCAGCAGACGGGCGCTCTCAAGCTGCGCATACATATCCGCCAGCCGCCATTGCGTACCTTGATAGGCGGCCAGCGGCTTGGGCCCGATCTGCCGTTCACGCACCCAGTTCAGACTGGCTTGCAAGGCCGCATTGGCGATACCCAGCGACATCGCCGCCACTTCGACCCGTCCGCGATCCAGTACCGCCATCGCAGTATTAAAGCCCTGCCCTTCAACACCCAGCAATGCCGATGCCGGCAACCAGCAATCGAGCGCCAACTCGTAAATCGTGCTGCCACGCAAGCCCATGGTTTTTTCCGGGCTGGAAAAATCGATCCCGGGCGTGCCACGGGGCACCATAAAAGCGCTAATGCCCTTGTGCCCTGCTTCAGCATCCGTCTTGACGTAAAGAACGATGAAATCGGCTTCTTTGGCGTTGGTGATGTAATGCTTGCTGCCGCGTACGCGCCAGCCACCGTCTTCACGCACGGCACGACTGCGCATGTCGGCAGGGTTTGAACCTGCGGCCGGTTCGGTCAGGGCGAATGCGCCCAGCAGTTCGCCACTTGCAGCACGTGGTAGCCACTCCTGCTTCTGCGCCTCGGTTCCGCCCAGCAGAATCGAGTCCGTGGCCAGGAAGTGTGCGGTCATGGCCGACGCCGTTGACGCACACGCCCCTGCCACAGCCTCCACCACACGGCTCATGGCCAGACTGCCGATCCCCAACCCACCGTAAGTCTCAGGCAAGTTGATCCCCATGCACCCCAGGTCACCCAAGGCCTTGATGCTGTCGGCGCAGAATGTTTCGGTTTCGTCGTAATGCCGGGCCAGCGGTTGAATCACTTCGCGTGCGACCTGCTCGGCACTTTCAATCACCGCCAGTTCTTCTGCATTCAATTCAAAGTTCATGCGTGCTCTCCTGATTTGCTCAGGCCAAACAGCCTGTTGTCGGCGCCCAATTGCGGGGCGCGAGTGGTTGCGTGTGGTTTCTGGCCATTGAAAAACACCGGTTGCGGCACCAGCGGTAAGGCCCCGCCCTCAGGCAGAACCTGCAACTGACGCACTCGGGCATGTTCGCTGTCTGCGGCCTCGGCCAGGTTCCAGACCGGTGACGAGGGCACTCCCGCGTCCAGCAAGCCGTCACACAAATGCTCGACGCTGTGCTGTGCCGTCCAGCCTTCGATGGCTGCGCGCAACGCCGGCTCGTTCAGCGTGCGCCGGGTGTCATCGATAAACCGTGGATCAGTGGCCAGTTCCGGTTGCCCCATGCAGTGACACAAGCGCTCGAACAAACGATTGCTGGCCACGGCAATCACCACCAGACCATCGGCAGCGCGGTAGGTGTCGAACGGTGTCGAGACCGGATGCCGGTTACCCACCAGCCCCGGCGCAACACCGTTGGCGTAAAGGTTGGACAGACCGGTCATTTGCAAACTGAACAGCACATCAAACATGGCCACGTCGATGTACTGCGCACCCGGAGCATGACGCTCACGGGCAAACAGCGCCGAGCTGATTGCCCAGGCCGCGTACACCCCTGCGCACAGGTCGCCGATGGCCTCGCCGCTGCGGGTCGGCCCGGTGGCTGCAAATCCGGTCACGCTCATCAGGCCGGACATGGCCTGGGCCACGATGTCGTAGGCCGGACGGCTGGACAGCGGACCATCCTGGCCAAAGCCCGAAATGCTGGCGTAGATCAGCTGCGGGTTGTGCTGTTTGAGGGTATCGAAATCAATGCCCAGCCGTTGGGTAACCCCGGGACGGAAGTTCTCGACCACCACATCCGCATCGGCCACTAACTCATAAAAACGCTGACGATCCGCCGGGTCCTTGAAATCGATTTCAACGCTGCGCTTGCCCCGGTTAATCAACCCGAAATACACGCTCTCGCCATCCAAAAATGGCCCCAGGTGCCGGGCATCATCGCCCTCTTGCGGCACTTCGAACTTGATGACGTCGGCCCCCAGATCCGCGAGCATCGCCGTGCAATGCGGCCCGGCCAGCACGCGACTGATGTCCAGCACGCGCACGCCTTGCAGTTGTAGGGTAAATGGACTGCTGTTCATTTTTATCACCTCGGAGTCTTGATGCCCTGCCGGGCTGGCGTCTATCAGCCGTTAACCATCGGCAGGTTCAGGCCCTGCTCGTTGGCGCAGTCGATGGCGATGTCGTAGCCGGCATCGGCATGGCGCATCACCCCGGTGGCCGGGTCGTTGTGCAGGACGCGGGCGATGCGTTCGGCCGCTTCGTC
>NZ_LRMN01000036.1:0-17289 GCF_019266105.1 Pseudomonas sp. D1HM
GGCTGCTCCTTGTCGACCACTGCCTTGAGCAGCTTGGCCACGGCCAGCGAGGTCAGGTCTTCGGCAGATTCGACGAGGATGGCGCGATCGGCACCCAGAGCCAGCGCAGTACGCAGCTGTTCCTGAGCCGTGGTCGGACCGATGGAGACGACGACGATTTCAGTCGCAACGCCTTTCTCTTTCAGGCGTACGGCTTCTTCCACAGCGATTTCGCAGAAGGGGTTCATCGACATCTTGACGTTGGCGAGGTCAACGCCGGAGTTGTCCGCTTTGACGCGAACCTTAACGTTGTAATCGACCACTCGTTTGACAGCTACAAGAACCTTCATGGATTCCTCGTTACTCTCCGGTGAAAAGAAAGTCGCCTAGGCGAACCTGGCGGTTGATGCTCATCAGCACAAGGGCACCTCCAAAGATCGTTGCCTTCCTCTGAACAGGAAGCGATGAGTGCCTATAACCTTGCATGCGACCGTCTATCCGGCATGACGAGTAAGTCATCGACCAAAAGGACGTGTAAACTCCGCTCCAGGAATGGCAGGCTCCTACAGGCTAACGCCTGTGCCCTGTCTTTAGAGGTGCTCTTGAAACCGACAATCAGCCTACGGCGAGCGCAAAACCGACCGTATCTTGACCGGAACACCATTTGCGGTCAATACAGCAAATCGGCCACTTTCGGGCCGCGTGTCTTTGATTTAACTGGCTTGCAGCAGATTCAAACAAACGTTTGTATTGGACGCTGCTAGTGGTGTAGATATAATGCTGCGCCCATAGAGAGAGTGGTATGTCATCCATTGCGCCTTTCAGCCTCGCGAGCGAGGGAATAATGGATGAAGTGCCAAACCTCCAATTAGAAAAATACCGTTGAGCCTTGAGTAGGAGATAGCCTGTGGAACGCGAATACATGGAATTCGACGTGGTCATCGTCGGCGCCGGCCCCGCCGGTTTGTCCGCCGCCTGCCGTCTAAAGCAGAAGGCCGCCGAAGCCGGTAAAGAAATTAGCGTCTGCGTGGTTGAAAAAGGCTCCGAAGTCGGTGCTCACATTCTATCCGGTGCGGTGTTCGAACCCCGTGCCCTGAACGAACTGTTCCCTGACTGGAAAGAACTGGGCGCTCCGCTCAACACACCAGTCACCCGCGACGACATTTATGTACTGCGCAGCGAAGCCACCGCGACCAAGGTGCCTGATCTGTTTGTGCCTAAAACCATGCACAACGAAGGCAACTACATCATCTCCCTGGGCAACCTGTGCCGCTGGCTGGCCCAGCAGGCCGAGAACCTGGGCGTAGAAATCTACCCGGGCTTTGCTGCCCAGGAAGTCCTGTTCGACGAAAACAATGTCGTGCGCGGGATCATCACCGGTGATCTGGGCGTTGACCGTGAAGGCAACCCCAAGGAAGGCCTGTACACCCCCGGCATGGAACTGCGCGGCAAGTACACCTTGTTCGCTGAAGGCTGCCGTGGCCACCTTGGCAAGCAACTGATCGAACGCTTCAAGCTCGACAGTGAAGCAGACAGCCAGCACTACGGCATCGGCCTGAAAGAAATCTGGGAAATCGATCCGGCCAAACACCAGCCAGGCCTGGTGGTTCACACGGCTGGCTGGCCGCTGGACATCATCAGCCGCGAAAACACCGGCGGTTCTTTCCTGTACCACCTGGAAAACAACCAGGTGGTTGTCGGCCTGATCGTTGACCTGTCCTACAGCAACACCTTCCTGTCGCCCTTCGACGAGTTCCAGCGCCTCAAGCATCACCCGGTGCTCAAGCAGTACCTCGAAGGCGGCAAGCGCATCAGCTATGGTGCTCGTGCCCTGGCTAAAGGCGGCCTGAACTCCCTGCCGAAAATGGTCTTCAACGGTGGCGCACTGATCGGCTGTGATCTGGGCACCATGAACGTGGCCAAGATCAAAGGCAGCCACACGGCGATGAAGTCGGGCATGCTGGCGGCAGACGCTGTGGCCGATTCGCTGCTCGCCGGTTCCGAAGGCGGCGATGCACTCAACACCTACGTCGAGGCCTTCAAAGGCAGCTGGCTGTTCGACGAACTGTTCGCCAGCCGCAACTTCGGCCCGGCGATGCACAAGTTCGGCCCGATCATGGGTGCAGGCTTCAACTGGCTCGACCAGAACATCTTCGGCGGCAAGCTGCCGTTCACCCTGCACGACACCAAGCCCGATTACGCCTGCCTCAAGCACGCCTCGGACTGCAAGAAGATCGACTACCCGAAACCCGACGGCAAACTCAGCTTCGACAAACTCAGCTCGGTCTTCCTCTCCAGCACCAACCATGAAGAAGAGCAGCCGTGTCACCTCAAGCTGCGCGACCCGAGCATCCCGATCAGCGTCAACCTGCCGCTGTACGACGAACCCGCGCAGCGTTACTGCCCGGCGGGCGTGTATGAAGTGATCACCCAGGAAAGCGGCGAGAAGCGCTTCCAGATCAACGCGCAAAACTGCGTTCACTGCAAAACCTGCGACATTAAAGATCCGTCGCAAAACATCACCTGGGTTACCCCGGAAGGTGCCGGCGGCCCGACTTACCCGAACATGTAAGTCGTATCGCGCTCACGAAAAAGGCTCCTGCGGGAGCCTTTTTCGTGCCCGTCATCCGCCGTAATCCCGTAGCCGCTGCAGCAGGCGGAGTCCGATTTCGAGGCGAACGCAGAGGCTGGGCGGTTAACGCCTGTGTTGGCGGGATAAATGCAGCGTCCTGGAAGCCATCGCGAGCAAGCTCGCTCCTACAGGTTCTGGTCGTATGGTTCTTAACTGACAGTCGCTGCCGCAGGCGGCGTCCCTGCGCCCTCATTCCCCGGGCTGCGTTCGAAGTAGCGTTTGTACTCGCGGCTGAATTGCGAGGTGCTTTGATAACCCACGCGCTCGGCAACCTGGGCTACGCCCAAGCCTTCGCTCAGCAGCAATTGCTGAGCCCGTAGCAAGCGCAGGCGCTTGAGGTACTGCACCGGTGAAAGCAGGGTGCTGCGCTTGAAATGCTCGTGGAAGGTGGAAGCGCTCATGTTGGCACACCGGGCCAGCGTCTCGACGCTCAGCGGTTCGGCAAAGTGCTCGTGTAAATGACTCAACGATGCCGCCACTCGCGCAAATTGCCCCTGTTGCTCGACCAGGGCACGCAGCACTCCGGCCTGGGGACCACGCAATGCCGCAAACAACACTTCGCGCAACCTCGCCGGCCCCATGATCCGGCATTCCATCGGGTCATGCAGGCAACGCAACAGTCGCTCGACCGCCTGGCGCATCTCATCATCCAGCACCGCCGACGTCATCGACTCGGGGGTTTGCGGCACGGCACTGCGCTGCGGGTCCAGCCCCATCGCCAGCACCAGCTCGCCCAGTACCGCCCGGTCAATACTGATCGCCACACCCAGTAACGGCTCCTCGTCAGAGGCAAAGGTTTCACACTCAAAGGGCACTGATAACGCCTGCACCAGATAATGCCCGGCGCCGTACTCCAGAGTGCGCTGACCCAGATAGGCCAACTTACTGCCTTGGGCAATCACCATTAGGCTAGGCTCATAAATCTGCGGCATCCGGGCCACCGCTTCACAGGCCGAGACGACACGGACTTGCGGCAACAAGGTCGAGACAAAACCCGACCGGGTCGCCAACGGTTTGATCAGCGACACCAGTGTGGCGTTCTCATCACGGTGACGGGTCAAAAACATGGCAATACGTTCACAAGAGGAATAGACCGCCGCATCTTCGCAGAATTGCCGGCTAAAGCGACACTCAGTCCGCGGCTCCGGACGAATAGGCATGACAAGCGGAGGAATCGTCATAGTTCTGCAAGACGCACGGGCGCAAACTCACACCCTTGTTCACAGTCAACGTTTCGCGAGGTTCTCCATGTCCACTGTCACCTACAACGCCATCGGCTATGCCGCTAAAACAACCTCCGCACCTCTGGCTCCGCTGCCGTTCAACCGCCGTGAACCGCGTCCGGATGACGTAGCCATTGAAGTGATGTACTGCGGCGTTTGCCACTCCGACATTCACCAGGTGAATAACGATTGGGGCTTCGCGGTTTACCCGGTTATGCCTGGCCACGAGATCGTCGGCAAGGTCACCGCGATCGGTAGTGATGTCACCCAGTACAAGGTCGGGGATCTGGTCGGGGTGGGCTGCATGGTCGATTCGTGCCGCGAATGCTCCGCCTGTAAAGAAGACCTGGAACAATATTGCCTTGAGGGTTTCACCCAGACCTACGGCTCACCGGACCGTATCGATGGCACGACAACCATGGGCGGCTACTCGGACAGCATCGTCGTCCGCGAAGCTTTCGTCGTACGCATCCCGGAAAACCTCGACCCGGCCAGCGCTGCCCCGCTGCTGTGCGCGGGCATCACCACCTACTCGCCGCTGCAACACTACGGCGTTGAGCCAGGCGACAAGGTCGGGATTCTGGGCATGGGCGGCCTGGGCCACATGGGCATCAAATTTGCCAAGGCCATGGGCGCTGAAGTCACACTCTTCACCCGCTCCGAAGCCAAGGCTGCTGAAGCCCGCCGTCAGGGTGCCGACCACGTGATCGTCTCAACCGACGCCGAACAGATGAAAGCCGCAGCCGGTCACTTCGACTTCCTGCTGGATACCATCCCGGTCAAACACGACCTGAACCCCTACCTCGAAACCCTGCGTTTTGACGGCGTGCATATTCTGGTGGGCCTGATCGAGCCGATCGAACCTGCGCTGGATGCCTTCAACCTGGTGTTCAAACGCCGTGTACTGGCCGGTTCGTTGATTGGCGGGATCGCAGAAACCCAGGAAATGCTCGACTTCAGCGCTGAACATGGCATTACCTGCGACATCGAAATGCTGGATATCAAAAACATCAATGAAGCATTCGAACGCGTGGTCAAAGGCGACGTGAAGTATCGCTTTGTGATCGACATGAAAACGCTGAAGGCTTAAACCCGAAGCCCCCTCGCCCTCTCCTTCCGGGAGAGGACGCGGGCAAGGGAATTAACCTCCCAGCTCTGCCGAGAGTTGTCGTGCGGCGTGAGTGATGACCGGGATCAGCCCGGTCATTTTCTCGTGCGGCATGTACGGCACGGTGCTGGCGATGCTGATGGCCGCCACGATTGCATGGCTGGCATCACGTATCGGGGCAGCCACACACCGTATCGAGGGCTCGTTGTCTTCCAGGTCAAACGCATAGCCTCCCGCAACATAACTGCGCATCCGCTCCTCGAACTGCTCCCACGAGGCCTCCTGGTGATCCGGCCACAGCGGATTCTTGCCGCCGACAGGCTGGCTGAGCTCAAACACCCGCCGCCATTCGGCCACGGGCGCATCCAGCAGCATGGCCTTGCCGATACCCGTACGTGCAATGGGCATCCGGTGCCCCACTCGCGAACGCATCTCCGGACCATTGCGGCCCGGATTCTTGTGCAGGTACAGCACTTCGTCCCCTTCGCGTACCGCCAAATGAATGGTGTCGCCGGTCAACGCCGACAATTCATCCAGGTACGGCTGTGCCAGGGTTACCAGCGGCAATTCCTCCCGGGCCTGAAACCCTAGCTCGATCAGCTTGGGGCCCAGCAAATACCCCACCTTGGGCAAGACCCGCAGATAACGTTCGTCCACCAGGCAACTGGCCAGACGGTGCGTCGTGCTGCGTGTGGTCCCGATCACCCGGGCAATATCCTTCAGATCCCGTGCGCCATTGGCCACCGCTTGCACCACCGCCAGCCCGCGCAGCAGGGTTTGAGTGCCGGTCGGTGCGATTTTCGTGGAGTCGTCCTGCATAGCCAGCCATTCCATTAAGGGTGAGAACCGGACGGCATTATGGTCGCCCGGGCAACCGACTTCTACAGTTCGATCCGCTCAACTTTGCCCACCAGCAAGATGTAAGACAACGCCCCCAGCAGTGCCAGCACCGCAATATAGGTAATCGCCGGAGCAAACGAGTCGCCGGTCGCCAGAAAACCGATCACGATCGGCGTGGCGATGGCGGACAGATTACCGATGAAATTGAACACGCCTCCGGTCAGGCCCAGCAACCGCGCCGGGGCCAGGGTCGACACCAGCGACCAGGTGATCGAAGCCAGGCCGTTACCGAAAAACGCCAGCGCCAGAAACGCAATCACCAGCGGCGTCGATTCGACAAAGTTGGCGCCAATGATCGAGGTCGAAATCAGCAGCCCGCCAATGATCGGTAGCTTGCGGGCAAAACCCACCGAATAACCGCGGCGAATCAGCCAGTCGGAAAAGAACCCCGAACACAGCACACCGACAAACGCAGCCAGGAACGGCAACGAAGCCAGCAATCCGGATTTGATGAAGTCCATGCCGCGGTATTTCACCAGGTAGGTCGGGAACCAGGTCAGGAAGAACCACAGCGTCGAGTTCAGGCAAAACTGGCCCAGGTAGATGCCCCACAACTTACGCTTGCTGAGCACGATACCCAGGTCATACCAACTGAATGGCGCCTTGCGCTTGGCCGTTTGCGCCTGGATATCCACCAGCCCGCCGCCTTCGATAATCAGGTCGATTTCAGCCTGGTTGGCCCCTTTGAAATCACGCGGCTCGCGGTACACCGCGTACCAGATCACCGCCCAGATAATTCCCACCACACCGGTGCTGACAAACACCATGTGCCAACCCCATTGATGCTGCAGCCATGCCAGCACCGGGGTCAAAAACGCCAGCCCGACAAACTGCCCGGAGGTGTAAAAACCAATGGCGGTGGCGCGTTCGCGCTCCGGAAACCAGGTGGTCACGACACGGCTGTTGATCGGGTATGCCGGGGCCTCCAGTGCGCCCACAGCCATGCGCAGTACAAACAGCGCGATAAAGCTGGCAGCGAAACCGAGCATCACCGTGGCCACCGACCACAGCAGCAACGCGACGCTGTAGAGAATCCGTGGCGGCACGCGGTCCACCAGCCAGCCGCCGGGGATTTGCATGGCAGCGTAGGTCCAGCCAAAGGCCGAGAAGATCAGCCCGACGTGAATCGGGTCAATTCCCAGGTCGCTGGTCAGCGCGGGGGCGGCAATCGACAGGTTGCTACGGTCCAGATAGTTGATCACCACGGTGATAAACAACAGAACCATAATGAAAAAACGCTTGCGGCTAGGCGCCACCAGTGACGCTTGCGCGACAGTGCTTGTCATAGGACATGCCTCATTTTTAGAGTTATTGAGGTCGTAAATGCAAACCCTGTAACCGCGATAAAGATCGCAGGGCCTTTGACAACAGGCCTGCTGCGCTGTCCATCGCAGCCTTCGGCAGCGGCTACAGGGTTTTAAGGGGTATTACCACTCAGCGAAGCTGCCGTCGGCATGGCGCCAGATCGGGTTGCGCCAGCGATGGCCGATCACAGCGCGCTCCTGGACGTACTCTTCGTTGATTTCAATCCCCAGACCCGGGCCGTTGGGGATTTTGACGAAGCCTTTGTCGTAGTCGAATACCGCAGGATCCTTGACGTAATCCAGCAGGTCGTTGCTTTCGTTGTAATGGATGCCCAGGCTTTGCTCCTGGATGAAAGCGTTGTAGCACACCGCATCCAGCTGCAGGCACGCCGCCAGCGCGATCGGACCCAGCGGGCAATGCAGTGCCAGCGCTACGTCATAAGCCTCGGCCATGTTGGCGATCTTGCGGGTTTCGGTGATCCCGCCCGCATGGGAAGCATCGGGTTGAATGATGTCGACATACCCTTCGCTGAGCACACGCTTGAAGTCCCAGCGCGAGAACAGGCGCTCGCCCAGGGCAATCGGGGTACTGGTCAACGGTGCCAGTTCCTTGAGCGCTTCGTAGTTTTCGCTGAGCACCGGCTCTTCGATGAACATCAGCTTGTAGGGGTCAAGCTCCTTCATCAGCACCTTGGCCATCGGTTTGTGCACGCGACCATGGAAGTCCACGCCGATACCGACATTCGGCCCAACCGCATCGCGCACTGCCGCTACGTTGGCCAGTGCCAGGTCAACCTTTTCAAAACTGTCGACGAACTGCAGCTCTTCGGTGCCGTTCATTTTCACGGCGGTAAAGCCGCGGCTGACCGCTTCTTTGGCGGCGCGAGCGGTATCAGCCGGACGGTCGCCGCCGATCCACGAATACACGCGAATCTTGTCACGCACCTGGCCACCCAGCAGGTCACTGACCGAGACGCCCAGCGCCTTGCCCTTGATGTCCCACAGCGCCTGGTCGATACCGGCCAACGCACTCATGTGCACCGCGCCGCCACGGTAAAAACCGCCGCGATACAACACAGTCCAGATGTCTTCGATATTGCGCGGGTCCTTGCCGATCAGGTAATCGGACAGTTCCTCAACGGCGGCCGCCACGGTATGCGCCCGGCCTTCGACCACAGGCTCGCCCCAGCCGGTAACGCCTTCGTCGGTTTCAACTTTCAGGAACAACCAGCGCGGCGGGACCAGGTACGTTGTCAGCTTGGTAATTTTCATCTTTTTGTCTCTCTTGTTCGATGGGGCGCGAAAGCGCCGGTCAGTCAGCCTGACGCCGTGCGTTCCAGGCCTGCATATACGCCTTGGCGCGAACAGCCACTTCGGCAGGGCTCAGGCCCGGCTTGAACAGCCCGGAGCCCAGGCCAAAACCGGAGACACCGGCATCCAGAAATACCTGCATGTTGTCCGGGGTAATCCCGCCGACGGGGATCAACCGGGTGCCGGCGGGCAGTACGGCCAACCAGGCCTTGACCACGGCCGGGCCCATTTGCTCGGCCGGGAACATTTTCAGCACATCGGCGCCTTCGGCCAGCGCGGCAAACGCTTCGGTCGGCGTCGCAACCCCGGGTGACAGGTACAAACCGGCGGCCTTGGCTGCGCGCAGGACTTTCGGGTCGCTGTGGGGCATCACAATCACTTGCCCGCCGGCGGCCTTGACCTGCTCGACCTGCTCCGGGGTCAGGACCGTGCCGGCACCGACCAGGCAGTCGGCGGGCAAGGTACTGCGCAAAATACGGATGCTTTCATAAGGCTCGGGGGAATTGAGGGGGACTTCGAGGGTGCGGAATCCCTCGTCATACAACACCTTGCCGATGGCCTGCGCTTCTTGCGGACGCAGACCGCGAAGGATGGCGATCAATCCGTTTTTTGCCAGAGCTTGCTTGAGCATCTCAGCCCTCCTGATGAGTGTGTTGAAGTAACCCGGCCGCTTGGGCCAGGTGCCATAAACCCTGTTCGGTTGCCTGTTCTGCCAGGCTCACCTGGGTGAACCCGCAGATGTCCAGCGCCCTTTGGTAGCGTTCACACAGTTGGGAAGTGCCGATCAGAATGATCGCGGGTAACGGTTGCTCGCCCCGACGCTGACGCAGGGCATGACTCAGCGCCGAGAGCTCATGACCGATCAGCAGCCCCGACACGTAATCAGGTTGCTGGATGGCACTCAGTTGGCCGGTCAGGCCCAGCGTGCGGGCACTGAACAGGGTCGACAGCGGCCCCATCTGGCCATCGGCCGACAACGCGACGTGCACGCCCCGCTCGAATGCGGCGAGGTCAAACTCCGGGGAGGCTTGCTGGGTACGCCCCAGAATGGTGTGCTCACAGACGACGGCGAACAGTTCGCCGGTCATGAACGTGTCGAAATGCACCAGGCTGCCCGCTTGCACCTGCACCCATTTGGAATGGCTGCCAGGCAGGCCAATCAAGCAGTCGTTCAGATCCGCGTGGCTGTGCAAGACCCCCAGGACCTGGGTTTCTTCGCCGCGCATCACATTGGGTAAGGTCGAACGCTCAATGACGCCGGGAACGATGTGAACATCCACGCCTCGCACACTGCGCACGATCTGCAAGGCGGTGCTCAAGGCCGGCAGGCTGGCCGGGGTTTCACGATAGGGGGCTTCGCGCCAGCCCTGAGCGCTGCCAACCATGCCACAGGCAATCACCGGGATGGCGGGGTTGGCATCCAGCCAGTCGCCACAGGCGTCGTCAAACGCGAGCTCAAAACCGTCAGTACACCACTGGCCTGCGACCTGCCGAGGGTTGCTGGGCAGCTGCATGATCCCGCATGCCAGCGAGCGCCTGTTCAGCACTTGCCCTGCGGGACCGAGTAAATAAGCACGAAGAGAGGTTGTCCCCCAATCGAGCGCGATCAAATGCGCCTGCATCGCTTCACCTGTTTTGTTTTTAGCAGTGAATGCCGTGAATCAGTGCAGGTGACTATAAACCTTGGTGACGCAAAATCTCAATATATAAATTGCAGTCTCATATATAGGGATATTTTATATGCAACATATCCTGCAGGCGCGAGCTTGAATCGCGAGCAAGCTCGCGCCTGCCGAGCTGTCAGCGTTGTTTCAAGCGATCGATCACCACCGCCAGCAACAGGATCGAGCCACGGATCACGTACTGGTAGAAGGTGTCGATGTTCTTCAGGTTCATCGCGTTTTCGATGATGGCCAGAATCAACACGCCGGCGATCACATGGCGAATCATCCCGACGCCACCGCTCAGCGACACCCCGCCCAGCACACAGGCCGAAATCACTGTCAGCTCAAAGCCCTGGCCGATCATCGGCTGGCCTGACGTCATCCGCGAGGCCAGGATCACCCCGGCCAACGCCCCGATCAGCCCGTGGACGGCGAAGATGATGATCTTGGTCCGGTCCACATTCACTCCGGCCAGCAATGCCGCTTCCGGGTTGCCACCGATGGCCATGGTGTTGCGGCCATAGGTGGTGTAATTGAGCAGCCAGCCAAAGAACAGAAAGCAGACGATGGTGATCAGAATCGGCACCGGCACCCCGAACAACTGGCCGTTGCCGAACACAAAGAACGATTCCTGGGACACCCCTACCGCTTTGCCATTGGCGAAGATGTACGCCAGCCCCCGCACGATCTGCATGGTCGCCAGCGTCGTGATCAACGCGTTGACCCGCAATTTGGCGATCACGATGCCGTTGATCAGCCCGACGATCAGCCCCATGCCCAACGCTGCACTGACACCCAGAAACACGCTATCGGTGTCACGCATGACCACCGCCGCCACCACCCCCGAACAGGCAATCACAGAGCCCACCGACAGGTCGAAATGCCCGGATGCCAGGCAATACAGCATGGTGCAGGCGGCAATCCCGGTAGTGGAAATCGCCAGGCCAAGGCCCCGCATGTTCAGCGGCGAGAGAAAGTTGTCGATCAGCAAGGTGCAGAGCAGGAATATCGCCAGCGCCGCCAGCAGCATCACCCAGTCGTCCAGAAATCGCCGCAGGTCGAGAGGTTTGCGCGATGCGGGCAGTGTCGTGTTTTGCGTAGTCATGTTAATCCCTCGGATTGACGCGCCGTCAGCCGCGCTGGCGTGGCAACGCCATTTGCAACAGGTTGGATTCATTGGCCTGGTCGCGAGACAGCTCGCCACACACCGCGCCTTCGCACAGCACCAGCATGCGATCGCAAATACCGATCACCTCCATCAGGTCACTGGACACCACGATCACCGCAATGCCGCTGGCCGCCAGGTTGTGGATGATCTGGTAGATCTCGGCCTTGGCCCCGATATCAATGCCCCGCGTCGGCTCGTCGAGCAGCAATACTTTCATGGGCATCGACAGCCAGCGTCCGAGAATGGCTTTCTGCTGATTGCCGCCGGACAGGTACATGATTTTCTGTGCAGCACTCGGGGTCTTCACGTTCAGCGCCCGGATCTGCTGCGCGGCGTTGTCGCGTTCCCACACCCCGCGCAACAGGCAGCCCAGCGTCGAATGAGCGCCACGGGCGCTGATGTTGATGTTTTCGGCGACGCTGGAGAGCGGCATGATGCCTTCTTTTTTGCGGTCTTCAGGACACAGCAATACCCCGGCTGCAATCGCATCCCTTGGCGAACGCAGCTTGAGTTCGACACCTTGCAATTCAAGGCTCCCCGCACTCTGCCGTGCCAACCCGCCGAGTAACCGCAACAGCTCTGTGCGCCCGGCTCCCACCAGCCCGAACAGCCCCAGGATCTCGCCCTTGTGCACCTCGAAACTCACCGGTTCGCGCAGCCCCGGCCCCAGCAGACCGGTTACTTTCAACGCCACCTCGCCGCGTTCTCGGGCGCGATAATCGTAGATGTCCTGAATATCGCGGCCGACCATGCAGGTCACCAACTGGTCATGGGTCAGCTCGCTCATCTGCTCGAAGGTACGCACGTAGCGGCCGTCCTTGAACACCGTGACCGCATCGCAAATCCGAAACACTTCTTCCATCCGATGAGAGACATACAGCACCACCTTGCCCTCATCCCGGAGGCGGCCAATGATCGCCATCAGCCGGTCAATTTCCCGGGCCGACAAGCTGCTGGTAGGTTCATCAAACGCAATCACATGAGCGCCACGGGACAGTGCCTTGGCGATCTCCACCAATTGCCGCTGACCGAGGGATAAACGCACGACCTTCTCCTGCGGGTCAATTTCGTCGGCCAATCCTTTGAGCAATGCCAGCGCCCGATGGCGCAACTCACCGCGCCTGATCAACCCGAAGCGTGCGGGTAAATGCCCGAGAAACAGGTTCTCGGCCACGGTCATTTCCGGCACCAGATGCAGCTCCTGATGGATGACTGCGACCCGATTGGCAATGCTTTCGGCCGTGGACTTGAAGGTCAGCGACTGTTCGCCGATCTGCAAGTGACCGCTACTGGGGACGTACGCGCCCCCGAGAATTTTCAGGAGTGTGGATTTGCCCGCGCCGTTTTCGCCCATGAGCGCATGCACCTGCCCCGGATAAGCGACAAAACTGATATCGGCCAGCGCCTGCACCCCGGGGAAGCTTTTTCCAATCCCATTGAAGCGCAGGCTGGCGCCAGCGCTGACAGGTTCTTGCCTGACTGTTTGCTGCTGCATAGCCACCTCGATCCTGACTGTGAACACCTGTCGCGTTAGTAAAAACGGCTCAGTTCCACAGCCCGATTTTGGTCAGCTCTTCCTGGAAGTTGTCCCGGGTGATGAGGGTCACATCATCCATGGCGGTGTACTTGGCTGGCTCCTTGCCCGTGGTAATCCACTCAAACATCATGCTCGCGGTGTTATAGCCCTCGATATGCGGGCTTGGCAGCATCGAACCGAAAAATCCGCTGTTGGCTTTTTTCAACTCGCCGATCGCGTCCGTCCCATTGATCCCGATACCGATCACGTTGGCCGCCGCGAAACCGGCACTTTCAGTGGCGCGCACACCTCCGAGCACGGTGTTGTCATTCATCCCGCCGATGATCAGGTTTTTCGCTTCGCCAGGCAGCTTGACCAACGCCGAATTGGTGGCGTCCATGCTGCCGGGAACATCGAGGGTCTTGAGCGCGGAGAATAAAATGTGATCCTCCGGCAAGCCTGCATCTTTCAAGGATTTGACCGAGCCGTCGGTGCGCTTCTTGCCAGTGTCCAATTCGTTATAGGTATTGATGACCGCGTAAGTGTCCTTCCAGTCCCAACCGCGCTTTTTGGCCTCGTCGACCATCGCATTGCCCTGCTTCTGGCCGACTTCGAACGCTGCCATGCCCAGATAAGGCACGTCTTCCATAAACTGGCCCTTGGCATCGACAAAACGGTCATCCACCGCGATCACCTTCAAACCGTTGAGCTTGGCCTTGGCCATGATCGCAGGCCCGAGTGCCACATCCGGCGGACAAATGACAAATCCCTGAGCACCGTTGGCCGCCAGGCTGTCAATGGCCGACAGGGTCTTCTCGCCGTCCGGTACGGCAATTTTAATCAGCTCAAACCCTTTGTCTTTTGCCGCTTTTTCCGCAAAGGCCCATTCAGTCTGGAACCAGGGCTCTTCCGCCTGCTTGACCAGAAAGCCGATTTTCACCGGATCGGCAGCCAGCAACGCACTGCTCAGGCTGACGGCGGTCACGGCCAATGCCGCACAACACAGGGAACGAATAGCAGAACGACGTTTCATGACAACTCCTTCTTATTATTGTTAAACGTGTTTGAAGCCTGTGAGGGGGGAAAACGGTGGTCAATCGTGGTACAGCACCGAGCGGCCGCCATCGATGGTGATGCAGGATGCATTGATAAAAGGTGCTTCATCGCTGGCAAGGAACACCGCGGTCATGGCGACTTCCATGGGCTGGCCGATGCGGCGTGGCGGATGCAGATCGAGTGCACGCTGCCGTTCGGCATGAGGGTCGGCAAAACCGTTCCAGTAATCGACGTTCAGTTGCGTCTCGATGTAGCCCGGCGCGATGGCGTTGACCCGGATACCTTTGGGCGCATATTCGATACCCAGGGCACGGGTCAGACCCAGCAAACCATGCTTGGCCACGGGGTACGGGAAACAGCCGGGAATGATATGAGTCGAATGGGTCGAAGCAATGTTGATAATGCTGCCGATGCCCTGCGCAATCATCTGCGGCAAGACCGCCTTGCAGCCATACCAGGCACCGTCCAGGTCGATGGTGAAACAACGGCGCCAGTCTTCCTCGGTCATCTCCAGCGGATCGCGGAATACATTGACCCCGGCGCAGTTGACCAGCACATCGACCCGACCGTGCAGCTCCAGCGCCAGCTCGACCATGGCATTGAGGTCGGCCTGACGGGACACGTCGGCTTTGATCGCCTGTACCTCGCCTCCTTGTTCACGCCAGTGGGCGGCAACCTGCTCGACCTTCTCTGCCTGAATATCACTGATGACCATTTTCGCCTGCTGCGACACGAAACTGGCGACGATGGCTTCGCCAATCCCCTGGGCCGCCCCCGTCAGCAAAACCACTTTGTTTTTCAGACGCTCGCCACGTGCAGGCTCCGCCACCGGTGGCAGGGAAAGAGGTTCAGCCATGAATAAGGACTCCTGAGGGAAGGCACGACGAAAACCGGGCATCTGTCGATGACCGGCTGATAAGCGGGGAGAATCTGGGGGTCAGGCAAGCCCGTGCATGGCCTGGAACGTGACGGGCAGGAACACCTGTGCGCAGGAGCACCCTGGAATAGTTCGGCATCACTTCACCTGTTTTATTTTTTTAAGTGTGAGTGCATGGAGCTGAGGCCGACTATAAACCCGGGCGCGGAAAAATCTCAATATATAATTTTTAGTCCCATATCGTGGGATTCACCCTGCAAAACGGGTGCACGGCGTGCCGGGTACATCGACCCGAATCGACAGCACTGCACCGTCCAGAGGCCCGTTGGCAGGGCTCGCGGCGCTGGTGATATACAGCGTGCGCAAATCGTCACCCCCGAACACACAACTGGTGGGACGGCTGACAGGCAACTCGATTACACGATCAACCTGGCCATCGGGGGCCAGACGCAACAGACAGCTGCCGTCCCAGCGGGCATTCCAGACATACCCCTGAACATCCATCGCAGAACCGTCGGGACCACCCCGCGGATGTGGACCGCGCCAGACTTCAGGCGCGCTCAGATAACCGTCGGTCGTGAGCGCATATTGATAAATGGTGGCGTCCAGGCTATCGGCAAAATACAGAGTCTTGCCGTCTGCGCTCCACACCAGCGTATTGGGAATGCCCAGGCCATTGAGCAACGACGTCACCTGGCCGTCGGTTCCGACTCGAAACAGGCCGCCGCTACGCCGCTCGATCGGCAGCTCCTGACCCTGTTCGCCAAGATTGTTCTGCATGGTGCCTATCCAGAGTTGCCCCCGGGCATCACACCGGGCCTCATTGGGCCGATTACCCGGCTGCGGATCGACCTTGCACAACACATTCAGGCGCGGTGCATCACCCGCAGACGTCAGATCAAGCCGATACACGCCGCTGCTCAAGGTCACCAGCGCGTCGCCGCTGGCACAGGGAATAAAGGCCGACACATGCTCCGGCATCTGCCAGCTCTCAACGGTATCTCCCATCAGGCGCAGCGCTTGCTTGCCCGCGATATCAACCCAGTACAGGGCCTGCCGGGGTCCATCCCAGAATGGCCCCTCACCGAGTCGGGCACGATGTTGGGTAACGGCTGTCCACGCCATGAGCGCTCCTGATTTTTATTGTAGGGAGACATATTGTGTGTTCGACACGGGCAAAGCCCTGGCAGGCTCTACCGGTATGATCGCTTACGGTTCAAGCCCGATCGGGAAGAACACGCCGCTGCTCCAGACGCCCAGCCAGCGCTGCCCGTCGATTTCCCGGGTCACGGCCAGTTCGACCAGCTGGTAGAAGACGTTACGATGAATCAGGGCTTCGAGGTTGCGTCGTACATGAACGTAAGGCGCAGGTTCCTGGGTCGCGGGATCGATCACGATCCGCAGCGGGTGCTCGCTGCCCGCGATGAGTTGCTCATCCACGTTGGTGGTGAAACGCAGGACTTGTTGCTCATCGGCCCCTTCAACCTCAACGGCAATCGCGACAAAAGGCGCGTCATCGACTTTGATCCCGACCTTCTCCACCGGCGTGATCAGAAAGTAGTCATCGCCATCACGCCGAATGATGGTCGAGAACAGCTTGACCATGGGCTTGCGGCCAATCGGCGTGCCCATGTAGTACCAGGTGCCATCACGGGCGATGCGCATGTCGATGTCACCGCAAAACGCCGTGTCCCACAAATGAACAGGCGGCAGGCCCTTATCGGCCTTGGGGATTTGCGCCAACAGGTTACTGACGTCCACCGGCTCACTCATGCTGTTCTCCTCGACTTATTGATCGCTCAAGCCTATCAAGCTGCGCGCGTACTTAGCCAGCGGCGGGCCGATCAGGTCAGCCGGCCTGTTGTCATGGAGCGTCAGCAAACCGCCGCGACTGCGAAGAGTGGCGGTATCGATCAGGTACTGGGTACTGGTTTCGATCAACATCACCTGGATCACCCCGCTGTCGACCCCCAGGCGGCCGATCTCTTCCTGATCAAGCCATTCGTCGCTGTTGCCGATACGGTCATCAGCCCGGGCAAAGCGCGTGTACAGCAAGTAATGGGCGCCAAACCCACGGGCCTCGGCCATGGCATGATCCAGCCCCAACGGCGCCTTGGCGCGACGCACCATCGGAAAGTATTCGATAAAGCTATTGTAGGCTTCTTCGGCCACCACATTGGGGCGCATGTAGGGATCGCCGACCGGAGCAAAGGGCCCTTGGGCAATATAGACAAAGGAATCCGCCTGGATCCGCAGTGAGTTGCTGCGCCGCGTGTTGCTGTGGTCCAACAGGCCCGCGTCACTCAACTGATAACGCGCGCCCTCCCCCAGATCACTGACTTTCATACAGCCACCCAGCGCCAACAAAGCCAGCATTACAATCAGACAACGCATCCCGCTCTCCCGATGGCCGGCGACAGAAAACCGGCGAATAGTCGCGTAATGCAGATTGCGCGCCAGAATGGCAAATCCCGTTTGAGCGCTTTCACCTCAGATCGTGACCACTCGTTACCCGACTGACGGGATCAAGCTCTCAATGCAAACCCGCCTC
>NZ_LRMN01000037.1:0-3565 GCF_019266105.1 Pseudomonas sp. D1HM
TGTGGTGGCTCACGGATTGAGCCGCCCCCTCCGTTACGCGTAACAGGGCATTCCTATGGCAAACAAAATGGCGCTCGGCCTTGTTATCGGCGGCGCGGTCAGCTCGACCGTGGGCGCTGCATTCAAGGACGTGGGAAGCCGCGTTAAAAAGCTCAGTGAGCAAGGCAAGAAAGCCCGGGTACTGCAGAGCACGATTGGCGAAACCATGCGCCTGCGTGACGAGTGGCGAAAGTCTCACGCTGCAGGTGAGAAAGGTGCGCAAGCGCTGCTAAACCGGCTGGAGCGAAACCTGGGTGTGCTGCGCAAGGAGGGCATCGAGGTCGGGCGGTTGGCCAGGGAGTACGACCGCCTGGGTCGTGCCGGGCGCAGTGCTGAACTGAAGGCCAAAGGCTTTGGCCAGATCGATCAGGGCAAGAAGCAGGTGCGCGCCGGTGTTGCGCAGGGAGTTGTGGCCACGGGCATGGTGGCGGTTACGGCCAAAGTCAGTGCGGATTATCAAGCGATCATCCGCGACATTGCGATCAAGGCCGGGGTGGCCCGATCGGCGCAAGAAGGCGAGATGTCGCGCAGCATCATTCAAACATCGAATGACGTCGGGATGGGCCGTAACGAAGTGGCCGATGTGGTTAACCAGTTGGTCGGTGCCGGCATGGAGCTGAAACAGGCGATGGCGTTTGCGCCGGTGGCGGCCAAGTTCGTCGTGGGCCAAGGATCGTCTGGTGTCGACACGGCCAAGATGATTCAGGCGCTGCAGAGTAACGCCAATATTACCGACCCCAAGGTGCTGGAAAAGGCGTTGGAGGCGGTGGCTTTCCAAGGGCAGGCGGGCAGCTTTGAAGCCAGCGACATGGCGCGCTGGTTCCCGCAATTACTCGCAAGCATGCAGAAACAGGGCATCACCGGCATGGATGCCGTCACGCAACTGGGCGCGATGCTCCAGGTGCAGATGAAAACTGCCGGCACCTCTGACGAAGCGGCCAACAACCTCAAGAACTGGATGGAAAAAATCGGTTCTGGCGAAGTGGTGGACGCCTACAAGAAAGCCGGCATTGATTATCAGGGGTCGCTCAACACTGGTATTCAGGGTGGCATGTCCACGCTGGAGGCCAGTTTCGGCTTGGCCAAGCGGTACATCGAAGCCACCGACCCGAAGAAAGCCGCGAAGATGGCCGAGGCCACGGCCCAGATCAGCAAGGAAGCCAACCCGGAAAAAGCCAAGGCCATGCTCAGCAGTCTGGAGCAGGCATTGCGCACCGGTGATATTTTCGCCGACATGCAAGTCAAGTCAGCGCTGACTGCCTATGTGCAAAACAAGGCGTTGTATGAGCAGTTGAAAAACGAGGCGGCCGGCGCCTCGGGCATTCTCGACAAGAACCTGTCGGAGCGCCGCGACACCTCGTCTCAGAAATGGGCCGAGACGATTCAGGCGGGTAACGATGCCATGCGCAGCGTGGGTGACGCCATTCGGCCAGTCACGGATGCGCTGGCCACCGGGCTGACCACGGTGGTCAAGGGCATCACCAAGCTATCTGACGAGTCGCCCAAGCTGGTGATGGGCCTTACGGCGCTGGCCACCGGTGCCAGTGTCGTGACCAGTGTGCTGGGCGCGCTCAAGATTGGCCGGGGGCTGGTCAACTTGGTCCGTGGCGGATTGGGCGGTGGACGCGGTGCAGGCCGTGCTGGTGTGCAATCGGTCTTTGTCACCAACGCCAAGGACGCATTGGGCGGCGGTGATGGGGGCGACGATGAGAAGGGGGATGCGGTCAAGTCGCTGGTTTCGGCAGGCCTCAACGCGCTGCTCGGTCGCAAGGATGAGGACAAGGAAGGTGAGGGCGCTCCCGATACCAAACTGGATCCGGTCGATACTGGCCTGAAGCTGCTCGATGTGATCCGGGAGGCCAAGGGCGGAGACGATGAGGCTGGGCCTGACCACACGCAAAAAGTGTTTGTGGTCAACGCCCGGGAAATCGGCGGTGGGGGGCCGGGCGGCGGAGGTCGTGGCGGCCGTCGATCGCGCCGCCGAGGTCCGCCACGCCCCCCGGCACCGCCACCTGTGCCACCGCGTTTGGGCGCTCGGTTGATGAGCGCCGTGGGCACCCTCGGCAAGGTGAGTAAAGCCATTCCGGCCGGCACGGTGTTTGAGGCGGGGCTCAAGGCCTTTGACACCTTCACCACGGCCAAGACGGCCGAAGAAAAGGCAGATGGCTACGGTGGTGCTGCAGGCGGTTTGGCCGGCTCTTTGGCCGGTGCTGCAGCCGGCGCCGCGATCGGTTCCGTGGTGCCGATCATTGGCACGGCGATGGGTGGGCTGGTCGGCGCGTTCCTGGGCGGCATGGGCGGTGATGCTGTGGGTGGCATGTTCGGCAAAACGTCGTTTGCTAAGTCGCTGTTCGGCAATGATGCAGAGCCGGGTGATGTGGTGCGCTCGATGCAGGCAGGTAGCCCGAAAGCCCCGGCACCGTTGGTGATCAAGGCTGAGTCCAAGCCGGCCCCGATCGATCAAAAGTTCACCTTTGCCCCGCACATGCCCATCACTATTGAAGGTGATGTGAAAGACCCCGACGAGCTGATGCGCAAGCTGCAACCCATGATGCAGGGCCATTTGAATGACTTCGCCCGGCAGATGGAAGACAACGCCCGCCGGGCCAATGACCGCAAGTTATACGACGCCCCACATATCGGGTAAGGAGGTGATATGCCCTATATGGAGCAGATGCAAAGCACGGTCAGTTACTTGGCGACGGCGGGGGAGGCAGGTAGAAAAAGCCTCGACGGCATGATGGGGCCAGTGAATGGGGCGATCAGTGAAATGGCCGGCGCCGCCTCGGAGCTGGAGACGTTGCCGGTGATTGGCCCGATGGTAGGGGAAAAGCTGCAGCGTGTGATGCGGGGGGTAAGTGCCGCCCAGGCCAAGGTGGGCAGGATGGTAGCGGTTTACAGCCAAGCCACCCGCGCCGCCTCGCAGATCGAGCAGCGTCTGGAGGTGTTTGGCGAGCAGGCAACCCGGGCCAAAAACGCGATTAACCAGATTGCCGGCAAGATCAATCCCGCGCTGGGTAACATTCTGCCGACCAGCATCTTTGCCACGGATACCACCCCCGCAGTTGAGGCGGTGAAGCCGTTCCCCCACCTGCTAATCATGCAGCCGCATAAGCATGAGGCGCCGCCGTACTACTTCAACCTGGACACGGCGGCCTTCGATGAGTTGAGTCGACAGAGCAGCTTTCGTTGGGCTTCTCAGGAGCGCCTGACGCGTCGGCCGGCGCAGCAGTCGGTGGGCATGGGTGAGGAAAAAATGACCCTCAAGGGCTCGATTTTCCCGGGCCATCGGGGCGGCTTAAAGCAACTGGACACCCTGCGTAGCATTGGTGGCTTGCTGCTGCCCATTGGGCTGACCACGGGTTATGGCCACGTCTTGGGGGATTGGTGTTTGACCTCGATCAGCGAGGATCAAAGCGCCTTGCTGCAGGGCGGTATCCCGCGCAAGCAGGGCTTTAGTTTGGAGTTTGTCCGTTATGGCGAAGACCTGCAGAACACTTGATGGCGACAAGCTCTACACCATTTG
>NZ_LRMN01000038.1:0-4546 GCF_019266105.1 Pseudomonas sp. D1HM
CCGGCGAATCCGTTGTTGCCAGGCACGGTTGCCGGCCTGAGTTTGTCGGACCCGCTTTTTGCCCCGCCGGTGCCGTACCTCCTGGAAAGACAGCGCCAAACCATGATCAAGCAGCACGCGATATGTGCCATTTGTGAAGAGGCCGCCCAGCAAAAAGGTTCTGCCAATGATTGAAATGCCGGCCCTCCCACATAACCTGCCTTGGCATCGGGGTGCCTGGCTATTGCTGGATGGCGTGCGGCTCCCCGGCTTGGCAAAGCAGCTTCACCTTTGGCCAAACGCCGCCGAGTGTCTGTTCGTGAGCACCCGTTGGCGTGAGCTGCTGGATCTCTCGCCGTACCTGATCTCTTTGACGGGTCCCAATGATCCGGTACTGGCTTATTTTCAAACCAATGCCTGGCTCGAACCCGGCTACCTCCTGTTTAGCCGGGCTGATACCCACACGTTGACCGCGTGGTTACGCAGCCTGATTGTGGTTCAGCACCCCTCGGGTGATGAAGTCATGATGAGGGTGGCGGAACCGGCAGTTGCCCACCAGTTGATGACGGTGTCTGAGCAGGCATCGAGCGGGCGCTGGTTTGGGCCGGTTGAACAGGTGTGTCTGCCCGATGCCATACAGGGCACTTGGCAAGAGCACCGGCGGCCGACCAGTGCGTTGACTGTCGAGCCGTCGACCTTGCGCCTGACCGATCAAGAGCTGACGGCGCTCGGTGAGGTCGAGTTCAGGCAGTTTGTGGTGCGGTTGACTCAGCACCTCACGACTTACTTCCCCGACATGATGGCGCCGTTCTCCGGGACAGAGCGCAGGCGTCGTGCGCAACAGATTGCGCAAATCGCCTACGACAAAGGGTTTCACTCCGCGCAGCAAATCATGTTGTACGCCAACGTACTGGGTTACTTGGCCGGGCAATCGATCGAATCACACCCCGACATAGACCAATTGCTTAATCAGCCATCAGCGCTCCCGCCCTTGCAGCGAGTGCTGCGGGCGGCCGAGTTGGCTGAAAGCCGGCAGGTCACGGTACAAGGACATCCACAATGACCGTTCAAGCACCCCCCAGAGTCAGGGCCAATGTCGTCGCCCTGGCCGAGAATGAAAAAGATACACGCTCGCCGATGGGCATGTGCGAGTTGATGAACAGCACAGTACAGTTGTTACCTCTGCGTTACGGCCTGGTCGAACGACTTGATCCTTCTTCAGCCCTGGAAATCCCGCTGAAGTTGAACAGCCATCCCTTGGGTGTTCGGCTGTTGCGCGATGGCTATCTGTACATCATCGACAGCGCCAGTGGCTATCTGCACGAGTACCAGATAGAAAAGGGCCAGATCACCAAGTTGCTGTGGAAAGACCACGAAGTGGCTGCCGACGTACGCACTGCGTCAGTCGGTGAACCGTATCTGGTGTTCAAGCGGCAAAACACCTTGCATGCCTGCTACTCGGAAATCCAGTGGACTGCCTTCAAGTGCTCGCAGGTCTTGAAGGACAAGGCCGAGCGCGAGCGGTTGATGCAGCGGATCGAACCGGCTACCGCCTGTTCTTCGAAGGGCGGGCGCCATCTGTTGAGCCAGGCACAGGCCGAACAGTGGTTGGCTGAGGTTGCCGAGAGCACTTCAACCACCGGGCCCGCACCGGTATTGCCCGAGGGGGCCAATGCAGAAGAAGGGCAGCCGTACAGTTGGGAAGCCGAGCAGCTTTTTTATGACACCGGGATTCAAACCCTGACCAGCCAGGTGCTGGGGCCGTACAAGAACGATTTTCTTTTTTTGGTGTTGCGCGATGATTTTGGCGTGATGCGCGATCTGGCGAATGAACAGCTGAAAATCGGCGAGTGGATTGAACACTGGAGTGCGGATGAGCAGGCCCAGCGCAAATACCTCACCGGGAGTTACATCCAGTCGTTGTATGACGTAAATGCGTCACGGCTCAGCGAGCGCAGCGCAGTCGATCCCGCCGTCAAAGCACTGATGGATGAGACCACGCCAGAGCAACAAGCGGCGATCTATGACTACTTGAAAGCAATGCGCGATCATCAGGGACCGGTGATTCGCGCACCGGAGAAGATCATCCGCGCGCTGGTACACAAAACCCGCTATGACTGCGCCTGGCTTGCGATGCAAGACTTGTTGGGGCCTGTGCTGTGGTCTCGCCATGAGAACGCAATCTTCAGCTTTGCCGATGAGTCCTGGGATGCATTGGAAGGAGCCTCAGTGGGGCAGCCCGGAATCGATGACCTGACCTACCGTCTCCCCATGCAAGACTTTGTCGCTCGCGAACAGGCGTTGTTGAGGCACTGGCACGCCCGCCTTGAAAGGGTCCGCGAAGATCGCTTGCAGATGATCATAGGCGGCTATTTTCATCGGGCTGCCTGGTACTACGATTTTGAGCAGGACGCGCAAATCAGGCATCGACTCGAAACGGAGTTCGTGTGTGTGGCGGCCTTGTGCGGCAATCGCGAGTCAGCAGAAAAACTGGCAGCCTACCTGGAACAAAACCTGCTGACCCTGATCCCGGGGCTGGACTCCCTGCACCAGAAGGATCAAGTCGACATCGCTAAAAAACTGGCGGACCTGAGCAACTTCTCAATCAATGTACTGGAGGCGGGGGACAGCCTGAATAATGCCACCGTGCTGTCCAATCAGTTCAATAGCCTGATGGCCGAACGCCTGCCTAACTATGCCGCCCTGCATATGCGATTTCAGGGGCTGCAAAGCATGCTTGACGGGGCGTATAGCCCGGCCAAGCAGCTAAGTATGGCGGATGAGCTGGATAGAGTGCACAGAGCGTTTCAACTCAGTCAGCATATAGATCCTAATGAGTTTATTCGTAAGGCTGGTAGGGCTGTACGCATACAGTTGCTGAGAGACTTTGCCCTCAATGGCTTGAGTGTAAGAGGCGCAACCCCCGCTGAAATCCAGGTGTATAACCAGACACGGGACACGGCGATAAGTTACCGCGCTCAACTTAAAACCCTGTACCAGGAGCGGAAAAGGTCCCTAAGCCGTCAGCTGCACGGCCTTGAGCCGGCAGGCAGCGAAGCCCCCTACAACCGTGCCATTACTGAGTTACAAGCCGCGCTGGCGCCGCTTGAAGACCGGCTGGTTCTGAGCTTGAGCGTCGGCAGCGGCAGCCCGGGTCAAATCGGTACTGTCGTCGATGGCTGGAGCCCGCAACTGCGAGAGGAGCTGAACCGCAGCGTGCGTGACTTCCACGCCAACGGGACCTTTACCGCGCCTGTACGCAGTGTATTGAGTTCAAAGGGCGACTTGCTTGCACTGACACTGGTGGTGTTACAGGGGCATAAATTCATAGAGGCGCTGGTGGAATTCCAAGCGCAGAAGAAAGCCTCACTGTCTAATTACCTGTCTTTTGCAGAGGTTGCTCTTGGGCTACTTTCGGTGAGCTTTGCTGCGACACAAGGACTGGCAGCCACCGTATTTCAAGCGCAGATCCAGCGGATGGAGAGTGTGGCAGGCAAGCTCAACGCAATGAGCCGTTTAGGTCGATGGGTAGGGGTTGCAGGGGTTGGAGCCTATGCTTTTGGTGGAGTAAGCGCTCTGATTGATTTCGGCCGGCACGCGCAACAATGGGGCGAAGCCATGACGGCAGGTAATCATAAAGCGCTGGCAGCCACGTCAATGCAGATGATGGGGGATGCGATATTAGTAGGCACCAATGTCTGGGCATACAAACACACTCGCCTGATCGTTAAGCAAATAGCCATTACCCCGTCAGAATTGCGCGCGCTGGCTTGGGCGCAAGCCAGTCCGAGGTTGTTGAGCATTGCAGTGAGGGCCAATGTGGTGGGGCTGATTGGCACGGCGCTACAGTTAGCAGGCGAAGCGCTGTACAACTATGTTCATCGCGATGCGATGCAAAAATGGCTTGAAAACAGTGCCTGGGGCACCGGTAACCTGCAGCGTACCCTGCAAGATGACTGGAGCGCCCTGGCCCGCGCGGTGCAACAGCCCTACGGCGCATTTGTGCGCAATGCCAAGGGCACTTACCTGCGTTTTGTGTTGCCGGGCATTCGCACGCGAGAACTGGACAGCCGCCAGCTGCAGTTGCTGGCCTATCAATGCCAGCGAGACGCCCCGTCCGCCCCCGGTTTCAATCCGCGGCATCCCACCCGGTGGCACGAACGCAGTGCGGCGTGGGCCGGTACGGCCCAAGTGGCCAGTCAAGACGATGAAGCCTTGGTCCTGCATTTTCCCGTCTCCCAAGCGTTGCAAGCGTCGGACTTCACGTTGGCCTTGAGTATTGGCTATCAACTGGAGGCCGAGCGTGAATTGATTCACCGCACCTGTTTTCTCGTGCAAGACCTGCATAGCTATGACGCACGGGGTTACCGTATTCCGTTACAAGGAACGTTCAAGCTCAAGCCGGTAGAGGCATTGCCCGCGACACTTGAAGCCGCAAAACCCTGGTTGATTCACCGTGATGAGTTGGGGCGTGCGGATGATTAGTCGCTGGCTAAACGGTAAAAAAAGCAATGAACAGGCGCCGGCTTTCGACCGGGATAACCAGCCGCCCAGGGCCGGTGAAATC
>NZ_LRMN01000039.1:0-470 GCF_019266105.1 Pseudomonas sp. D1HM
ACTTTGACCGGCGCTGTGGAGTGCACGGTAGCAATGGCGTTACCGGCGTAGATCGGGCGCTTGAAGGTGTCAGCGCTTTCGACCGCGATGATCTCGGAGATCTGATCGACGTCCAGCTGCGCGGCAACGCGCGGCAGGATGTTTTTGCCGTTGGAGGTCGCGGCGGCCAGGATGTGGCTGTAGCCGGCACCCCCCGCCTCTTGAGCAAGAGCTGCAACCAATGGCGCTACGTTTTCTGGCAGTTGATGAGCGTAAGCGGCGTTATCGGCCACCAGCACTTTGGCCACACCGGCAATTTTTGCCGCAGCTTCAGCCACGGCACCGATGCCCTGACCTGCAACCAGCAGGTGAATATCACCACCGATCTTCACAGCAGCCGCCACCGTATTCAGGGTCGCCGAAGCAATACCCGCACCATCGTGTTCTGCGATTACCAGGACGGTCATAATCAGATTACCTTCGCTTCGTTT
>NZ_LRMN01000040.1:0-455 GCF_019266105.1 Pseudomonas sp. D1HM
ACTTTGACCGGCGCTGTGGATTGCACGGTAGCAATGGCGTTACCGGCGTAGATCGGGCGCTTGAAGGTGTCAGCGCTTTCGACCGAGATGATCTCGGAGATCTGATCGACGTCCAACTGCGCGGCAACACGCGGCAGGATGTTTTTGCCGTTGGAGGTCGCGGCGGCCAGGATGTGGCTGTAGCCGGCACCCAGCTCTGCAACCAATGGCGCTACGTTTTCTGGCAGTTGATGAGCGTAAGCGGCGTTGTCGGCCACCAGCACTTTAGCCACACCGGCAATTTTTGCCGCAGCTTCAGCCACGGCACCGATGCCCTGACCTGCAACCAGAACGTTGATGTCGCCACCGATTTTGGCGGCGGCGGCTACGGTGTTCAGCGTGGCCGGAGCCAGCGCTTTGCCGTCGTGTTCTGCGATTACCAAGATAGTCATGATTAGATTACCTTCGCTTCGTTT
>NZ_LRMN01000041.1:0-439 GCF_019266105.1 Pseudomonas sp. D1HM
GTGGTCGACAAGGAGCAGCCACAACTGGTGATCCTGGGTAAACAAGCCATCGACAGCGACAACAACCAGACCGGCCAGATGCTGGCGGCGCTGACCGGTTACGGTCAGGGCACCTTTGCTTCGAAAGTTGAAGTGGCGGGCGACAAGGTTGCTGTTACCCGTGAAATCGACGGCGGCGCACAAACAGTTTCGCTGAGTTTGCCGGCCATCATCACCACCGACCTGCGTTTGAACGAGCCGCGTTATGCGTCCCTGCCAAACATCATGAAAGCCAAAAAGAAGCCGCTTGAAGTGCTGACGCCAGACGCGTTGGGCGTTTCCACCGCTTCGACCAACAAGACCCTGAAAGTCGAAGCGCCGGCTGCACGCAGCGCTGGCATCAAGGTCAAGTCGGTGGCTGAACTGGTCGAGAAACTGAAAAACGAAGCGAAGGTAATCT
>NZ_LRMN01000042.1:0-5488 GCF_019266105.1 Pseudomonas sp. D1HM
GGTCGTTTACCGCGACCGGGCGTTTATTTCTCGCGTCTTGGTGATGCGCGGCGGTCGGACGCTGCATGTTAGCGCTCACCACGTCGAGGCACAGGACACTGAAGCGCAGGCCTTTCTGGATAAACACTCTGATTTAGAGCGCTTGCCGGAGTAGCCCCATGATCGGAATGGACCGCCACACCGGGCAGCCTATCTCGGGCCTTGATCATCTGCAGCAGTCCATTGAAGACATTTTGACCACCCCGCTGGGGTCTCGGCTGATGCGCCCTGAATACGGCAGCACGATACGACGCTTTGTCGATCTGCCTGTTTCGGAAGGGTGGAAAAGCGCCGTACAGGCCGAGGCCGCCCGGGCTTTGAAACGCTGGGAACCGCGCCTTGATTTGGCCCGGGTTCAAGTCCTGTCGGTCCTCAATGGGCGTATCACCTTTCGCCTGTCGGGCACCTATTTGGGCGACAGCGAGCTACTGGAAGTGACTGTATGAGCACACTGGATCTGTCCCGACTCCCCGCACCGATTGTGCTGGAGCCGCTGGATTTTGAGGCGCTGTATCAGGAGGCACTGACCGACTTTCGCAGTTTGATGGGCAACAACTGGTCGGCAGCCCTGGAGTCTGATCCGGTCGTTAAACTGCTGGAAAAGCGCGCCTACGACAAGATGCTGGAGCGCGCCCGGATCAACGATGTGGCTAAGTCGCTGCTGTTGGCGTTTGCCCAAGGTAGCGATGTTGATCACCTGGCAGCCAACTACAACGTTAAGCGCCTGACGGTCGTTGAAGCCGACCCGAACGCGGTGCCGCCGATCGAGGCGCAGTATGAGTCGGATGACTCCCTGATCGAACGTACGTTGCTGGCCTTTGAGGGCATGTCGATCGCGGGGCCCCGGGATGCGTATGTGTTTCATGCGCTGTCGGCGGATGGCCGGGTGGCCGATGCTCGGGCCAGCAGCCCCAGCCCGGCTACGGTACTGGTCAGCATCCTGAGTCGTCTTGGCGACGGTAAGGCGTCGGCTGATCTGCTGGAAAAGGTGCGGGTCGCGCTCAGTGATGAGGATGTGCGACCGGTGGGTGATCGGCTCCTGGTGAAGTCGGCCGAGCTGATCGACTACCAGATTGAGGCGGTGCTGTACCTGTACCCCGGCCCGGAAATGGAACTGAGTCTGGCCGAGGCCAAAGCCTCGCTGGAGCGGTACGTGAACACGCAGCGCCGTCTGGGGCGGGATATTCGCGAATCAGCCATACATGCAGCGCTGCATGTGTCGCGGGTCCAGCGGGTCGAGCTGGTTCACCCGGCGGCGGATGTGGTCGTGCTGGATCATCAAGCCGCCAACTGCACTCAGTTCAATGTGCGGATTGGTGGCACTGATGAGTGATTCCAGCCTGCTGCCATCCAATCGTACGCCGCTGGAGCAGGCGCTTGCGCAGCTGTCTACGGGCGACTTTGCGTTGGCCAACGTGCTGCGCCAAATGCACTCGGTCGATAGCTGCCCGGCCGAACTGCTGCCGTGGCTGGCCATCCAGCGCAGTGTCGATCGTTGGGACCCTGAGTGGTCTGAGGCGATCAAGCGCAAGGTGGTTAAGGATTCGTTTGAGGTTCACAAGCGCAAGGGCACCGTGGGCGCGCTGCGCCGGGTGGTCGAGCCGTTCGCTGAAATCATTGAGATCACCGAGTGGCATGAGCTGGAGCCGATGGGGCCGCCGGGAACATTCACGATGAGCCTGGCCCTGTTTGACAGTGGCCTAAGCGAAACCGCCATTGCTGAACTGGAACGGATGATCAGTGATACCAAGCCGCTCAGTCGGCACCTGGTGGGCTTGAGCATCACGTATAGCCCGGACGGTACCTACTACATCGGCGCCGGTATTTCCTCGGGTGATGAGGTGGTTATTTCGTCGCCGGAACTGTGGGCTGATGACCTTGACCTGATCAATCTGGAGCTGTTGACCAACGACCTCAGTTACTTCAGCAACTTCACCCTACCTGATCTGATGAGGGTTCAATGAGTGAGTTAACGGATCGCCAACGCGCTGCCATCGAGATGTTCGAGGCGGCGGCACAAACGGCGAGTGACATCGTAAACAAGCCAGCAGATGAGACCGTCGAAACCGGATCAGGCCCGTCTCCGACGTTGCTGGCTCTGGCCAAGATGATCACCGACTTGTCCGGCGGCCTGTTGCTGCCGCGTAAGAAGGTAACGCCATCAGCCGGTGCGGCGCTGGCTCTGGATGTGGCCTACACCGCCGGGGTGTCATTTTTTGACGTGACGCTGGATGAGCCGCAATGCGCGCTGAGCTTTCTCAACGCGGATGTGCCGGCCGGTTATACCTGGTCATTCACGGTGCGCCTGCGACAGGGCACCGGGGCGAACAAGATCACATTCCCGGCCAACGTCCACTGGCCGAGCAAGCGTCCGCCGGTGCTGGCCTACGACGCCGGTGCCGCTGATGTGCTGACGTTCATGTCGGACGACAACGGCTGGCTGGGCTTTTCAGATGGGAGTTGGTTCGATGTTTCTGTCCCCGCTTAACAGTCGGCGCCTGATGAGCCAGAAAACCGGCCTGAACAATGCGCTGAGCATGATTGAAGGCCATCACCGGTTTCTCAAGCGCAGCACCGGCGACACAGACGATGCCACGCTGCAGCACTTCGCGCAGAACACGCAGGGGGTGCTGGCCAATAACCGGCACTTTATCGCGCACTCGCAGATGGAGTACCAGCCCAACGGCGACGGCACCACCGAGGGACAAGCACTGCACATCCTTGGCTATGCCCATGCTTATCTGGCGACCAAGGATCAGCGCTATCTGGAGGCGGCGGTGTGGCACTGGGAGTCCTACGAAACGTATTTCTACAAGGGCCAGCCGATCCCTGAGACACCTCAGCGGCGCATTGCCAACTGGATCGTCAATTCAAAGGAACCGGTTCTGGCCAATTGGCCGATCGATCCTGTCGAGCCCACACACAGCGGCTTCAAGGGCGTGGCCTTTACTTTCACCAATGGCGCGCTGTCGATTCCCCACGGGGCCCCGCACTGGGGTGAGTACCTGGACAAGGCCACGTTTGCCTTTGATGGTGAATTGGCTTGGGGGGCGATCAATGCCACGGTGCAGGCCGTCAAAGCTGATGGTTCTGTCGATTGGGATACCAAAGGCGCCCAGTTCGATGTGGACTGGATCATTGCTTGTACTGGGCAAAAGATAAATTGGGACGGCGACGTATTGTCCGAAGGCCATCCGCTGGAGGAGCGCGGGCAAGTTCAGCTCAAAGACACGACGGTGAACGGGGAGCACAAATTCAATTACGCGACCCGCCAACCGGTGGAGCACGGCGGCTACCTGATCCCGCGTAATGCAGTGCAGCACAACCGACCGCTTCACGTGCCGCTGTTGGGCAGCGTCAACCAGATGGGCAACGCTGCAGACGGCGAGCAGTGGTACATGGATGCCTGCTACTTGTTGTGGCGTATCACTGGAGAGCCCCGTTACAAGAAGGCGATGGATGCTTGCCGCTTTACCGCGATTGAGTACACGCAGATCGATTCAAGCGACCGCTTTTTTCGACAGAGCCGTGCTGAGCTCACGCCTTACACCGACGGCATCGCCTACCAGTTCACCTACCCGAGTGAAGTTGAGCCGGTGCTGGCTCGCGACTCGATGGGGTACATCACGGTCGACTGTGAGACAGCCGCGCAAGTCTCGCTGGAGCAGCAAGCGGTGTGGTTTCGGATCACTCCGGACTCGCTGGTGAGAACTTGTTACGGCGGCGTTGATGACAACAACGCCCCGCTGAATGCCAAGGTCGAGCTGGTTGTTTCGCCGAACAAGGATGAGGGCAGTGGGATCAAGTACGGCTGTGCGCTGCCCAAGTCAGTGTCCAACGTCGAGGTGGTGACGCATGACATCCCGCTCAGTAGCTTTACCCGGTTGAGCAAGGATGATGGGAGCGAGTACATCATGGCTGACCTGCGCGCTATCTCTCACTCGGACGATATCGTTTCTGAGGAAGGCTATGAGCCGGGCATTGTCGAGGGGCATGGCGGCAACGTGGTCAGCTCGTTTTTCCCGACGGATGCCGGCTGGTACAGCATCGGGCACTGGTTGTTACCGACCGAGAAAGCCCCGCTGCAGAGCATCACCTATCGTGCTGACGGCAATTTCAATCTGCGTATTGTCGACGCAGACGGGTGGCGTTGGTGGTGGATGTTGCCGGCAACGGCAGGTGCCTGGGTGACGCTGGTGATCAATCCTGAAGACGCCACGCTGTCGGGCTATCAACCCGGGGCGGCAGATCGTCCAGAGCCGAGCGCGCCGGTTTATGGAGAGGTGGATGAATTCTCAATCCTGATGGATGACAGTTCCAGCACCAACCTGACGTTTTCCTATTACTGCATCAATGACTTGCCACCGGCCTTTGCGGCCGGGGATGGCTACACCCTGAACTACCGGTTAACGATCAAGGGGCAGACCAAGTTCCGCGCCCTGGTGGGAGATTGCACCATTCTGCAGTACCGGGACGACTCACTGGCGTATTGCCCCGGGGTGATTCCGTTTTCAAACATCTACTCGGAGGGTGCGGACCAGATCGGGGCATGGCACGGGATGCCGTACCCGGGATATCAGTACCCGTTCATTTATTGCATCGACCCACTCAACGAGCACGGTGCTCGGCTCAATCAAATGGTTGAGTTCCTGTATGACTCGCAGCAGTGGTACCAGCAGAAGTTTGGCCAGCTTGGCCCCGTCGCTTCGGCTTACGTGTGGAACCGTTGGGACAATTACAAGTATGGCGACCCGGACACCTGGACCATGCATCACTGGGGCGACGGCACCGCCTGGAGCGGCTACCAGTCCCGGGCAATGATGGGGGCCTGCCGGGCATGGTACGAGCTGGTCAGTCAGGGCCGGGCGGTACCGCCGAAGCTGAAGTCGTACGCCGAAAACTGGCTGACCTGGTTGATCCAGTTTGTGAAGTCCACGGGCGGAATCTTGCCCACGGATTTTCCCATGACTGAACTGCCCAAGCCTGTACCGGATGACTTCACCGGTCACATGACCGGGCTGTGGTTGGCGGGAGCGTGTCTGGCGGGGTTGGCCGGCTCGCAGGTCAAGGATCTGGATTACCTGATTGAGGCCTGCGTGACCGAGCTGCAGAACAACTATGTAGTGACGCCGGTACCGGGCCAGCCCATGAATGGCTGTTGGTCGCCGGCAGTACGGCTGGGCACGGATAACGGCATGTTTTTCGGCTTTTGGGCCGGGGAGATTCTGCGCGGGCTGAGCCTGTACGTCCTGTATCGCAACCTCGGCCCCGGGGCGAATATCTACGGCGCTCCAATGCCGGTGTAACTCAACCAATTAGGCGCATTCATGGCAGAGCAAAACACGCTGTACATCGCCATGCTGACGGATGTCGGCGCGGCGCAGCAGGCCAAGGCGATTGCTAACGGCACGCCTTGGAACATCACCCATATGGGCGTTGGTGACGGTAA
>NZ_LRMN01000043.1:0-242 GCF_019266105.1 Pseudomonas sp. D1HM
CACCATCGTATGATGGAATGCTCATTTCTAAGCTTTACGATACAGAAGCAGTAATGGTGGAGCCAAACGGGATCGAACCGTTGACCTCCTGCGTGCAAGGCAGGCGCTCTCCCAGCTGAGCTATGGCCCCATATCTCTACAGGCTATTTCCACACAAAATTGGTGGGTCTGGGCAGATTCGAACTGCCGACCTCACCCTTATCAGGGGTGCGCTCTAACCAACTGAGCTACAGACCCAATTT
>NZ_LRMN01000044.1:0-1232 GCF_019266105.1 Pseudomonas sp. D1HM
TGAATAGCCCCGGGTTTCGTAGACATCTCTTTGCCTTAAACTGAGGCCAATTAGGAGGTGCCATGAGCAACCCGCGTTACCCCGAAGAATTCAAAATCCAAGCGGTCAATCAAGTGACCGAAAAGAAGCTTCCTGTCGCTGATGTAGCGGCCCGTCTCGGCGTGTCGACCCATAGCCTCTATGCCTGGATAAAGCGCTACAGCAAACCTCAAGAAGAACGGCAGCAGGACGATGATCAGCACGCTGAACTGCGTCGTTTGAGAGCCGAGCTAAAGCGCGTCACTGAAGAACGAGACATCTTAAAAAAGGCCGCCGCGTACTTTGCCAAGGAGTGCGGGTGAAGTACGCCTTTATCAAGCAGCGAGCCGGCGACTATTCCATTCGACGGCTTTGCCTGACGCTGAAAGTCCATCCCAGTGGCTATTACGCTTGGTTGTCTGAGCCGCAATCTGCACGCGCCAAAGACGACCAACGATTGCTGGGTTTGATCAAGCATTCGTGGCTGGAGAGCGGCGGCGTTTATGGCTATCGCAAAATCCATGACGACCTGCGCGAGGTCGGTGAGGATTGTGGTCGGAATCGTGTGGCAAGGCTGATGCGTCTTGAAGGTCTGCGCTCTCAGACAGGGTATCGACGCCGCCCTGGCAAGTACGGCGGTAAGCCAGCGGTCGCCTCTCCCAATTTGCTGAAGCGCCAGTTCGATGTCGCTGAACCAAACAAAGTTTGGGTCACCGACATCACCTATATTCGCACCTATGAAGGCTGGCTGTATTTGGCGGTGGTACTGGATCTGTTTTCTCGTCAGGTTGTTGGCTGGTCAATGAAGTCGCAGATGACCAGTGATTTGGCCATTGATGCGCTATTGATGGCGGTTTGGAGGCGAAAACCGAAACAGGAGGTGATGGTTCACTCCGACCAGGGCAGCCAGTACAACAGCTCCGATTGGCGCAGCTTTTTGAAGGCGAACAATTTGGTTGCCAGCATGAGCCGTCGAGGTAACTGTCATGACAACGCCGTAGCCGAGAGCTTTTTCCAGCTTCTGAAGCGGGAACGGATTAAGCGAAAAATCTACACCACACGGCAAGATGCTCGTAGCGATGTGTTCGATTACATCGAGATGTTCTACAACGCAAAACGCCGCCATGGTTTCAACAATCGGCTGTCACCGGTAGAGTTTGAAAAGCGTTACGCAATGAGCTTGCAAGGTGTCTAGAGAATCCGGGGCTATTCAC
>NZ_LRMN01000045.1:0-1810 GCF_019266105.1 Pseudomonas sp. D1HM
GGCAACAACGGATTCGCCGGCGTCCCCGGCACCGGTACGCCGCCGGGCACAATCGGGCTGCTGCTGTAGATCCCCGCCGCGCTGATCACGATGTGTTGCCCACCGGCCATCAGGGTGATGCTGGCGCCGGCATCGAGTACCACCCGCGCGCCGGCCTTGAGGTGGACTTCCAGCCCGGCTTCGGCCACCAGCGCCTGGCCGACGCGGGTGTGGCTGCTGGCGGCGATGTTCAGGTGGTCGTTGGCATTGAGTTGCACCTTGCGGTCACCGCTGACGGTGCGTTGCTCTTCGGCTTCGAGCACCGCCACGCTGTCCCCGCTGATGGTCGCTTCGGACTTGCCATCAATCTGCACGCGGCTGTCATGTTTGACGTGTTGCTCCAGGTCGCGCTGGGCGTGCAGGTAGATCAGCTCCTGGCCTTTGCGGTCCTCGATGCGCAGTTCGTTGAAACCGCTGCCACCCGGCGTGCTGCGACTGCGAAACACGCTTTGGGTTTTGTCTGCAGGCAATACCAGCGGCGCCGGGTTGAGGCTGTTGACCAGGCAACCGGAAATGATCGGCCTGTCGGGGTCGCCGTCCAGATACGTCACCAGCACTTCCATGCCCACCCGGGGGATGGTCACGCTGCCATAGCGGTCTCCGGCCCAGCTCGACGCTACCCGCACCCAGCAACTGCTTTGATCGTCGTTGATTGCGCTGCGATCCCAATGAAAGCTGACCCGAACCCGGCCAAACTGATCGCAATGGATGTCTTCCCCCGCCGGGCCGGTTACGCGGGCGGTCTGGCTGCCGAGGATCCTCGGCTTGGCGAAAACCTGTTGCGGGCGGTAGGTCACGTCTTCAGGGGTGACGTGAAAAGTGTTGCGGTAGCCCTGGGTAAAGCCGTCCGAAGCGGTCATCTGCGGGATGCGGCCTTGTTCTTCGAGTGCTTGCGGTTGTTTGCCCTCGTGGTGAACCCGGGTCAGCAACCAGCGGGCATTCCAGGCCGCATGCGGGTGCTCGCTGATGGTCAGAAAGTGACCGCTGCTCAGGCACGGTTGGTCACTGCTGCCATTGCCCTGGCGATAACCGGTTTGATGGTGCTCAAGGGCCCGCTGATTTTGTTGTTCACCGTGGGCGGTTGCGCTGAAGCCGCCGGGGTAGCTGTAGTGTTCGAGGACCTGCCTATCGGGGTCGGCGCTGCTTTCAGCCTGCAGGATGCGGCTGGCTTTTTCGAAGTCATAATCGCGACGCACCGTGCGGTTGGTCCGGGTTTCGAGGTGCAAGCCAAAGCGCTCGATCGACGGTTCCCTGGCCACCATCCCGGCGTCTTGCACGTAAGGTGTAGGCCGCGCGAGCAGGCTGAACGCCTGCTGTTTATCACCGAACACCAGCACATGGCCGTCAGGCGAATGCCGAAAGTGATAGTGAAAACCCTCTTCAAAACACAGGCGCTGAATAAAGTGCAGGTCCGGTTCGCCGTACTGCACGCAGTACTCCCGAGGCGAGTAGGACGAGAGTGAATTGAACAGGTAGGCATTGCTGAAAATGCCGTGCTCTTCAAGCACGGTTTCGATGATTTGCTGCACGGTCTGCCGCTGGAAAATTCGCTGGTTGGTGCGATGTTCCAGGTAGGCCAGTTGCGGCACCAGCGTCAGACGGTACTGCGTCAGCCGCGGGCCCGGGCTGCTCAGGGCGATGCTGGAAATCTTCCCGTGAACACCGTTGCCCTCGCCGTCAAACGCCAGATAAGCCGGCTGATGCAGCAACGCGTCGAGCGCCAGATCAGCGCGCTCGCTGACCAGTTCGACGGTAAAGGCAAAGGGCGTGC
>NZ_LRMN01000046.1:0-1539 GCF_019266105.1 Pseudomonas sp. D1HM
ATGCGTTCGGCCGCTTCGTCGGTGCCGTCACACACGATCACCATCCCCGAATGCTGCGAGAAGCCCATGCCAACGCCACCGCCGTGGTGCAGCGAAACCCAGGTCGCGCCGCTCGCGGTGTTGAGCAAGGCGTTAAGCAGCGGCCAGTCGGAGACTGCATCCGAGCCATCCTTCATCGATTCGGTTTCGCGGTTCGGGCTGGACACCGAACCCGAATCCAGGTGGTCGCGACCGATCACGATCGGTGCTTTCAACTCACCGCTGCGTACCATTTCGTTGAACGCCAGGCCGAGCTTGGCGCGCTGGCCCAGGCCAACCCAGCAGATACGTGCTGGCAGACCCTGGAAGCTGATGCGCTCGCGGGCCATGTCCAGCCAGTTGTGCAGGTGGGCGTCGTCGGCAATCAGTTCTTTGACCTTGGCGTCGGTTTTGTAAATGTCTTCCGGATCACCCGACAGCGCGACCCAACGGAACGGGCCTACGCCACGGCAGAACAAGGGACGGATATAAGCCGGTACAAAACCCGGGAAGTCGAAGGCGTTTTCGACGCCGACTTCCTTGGCCATCTGACGGATGTTGTTGCCGTAGTCGAAGGTCGGAATACCGGCTTTCTGGAACGCCAGCATGGCTTCGACGTGTTCGCCCATAGACGCTTTTGCCGCCTTGACCACGGCAGCCGGGTCGGTCACGGCACGGTCGCGGTACTGTTCCCAGGTCCAGCCTTTAGGCAGGTAGCCGTTGAGCGGGTCGTGGGCGCTGGTCTGGTCGGTGACCATGTCCGGACGTACGCCACGGCGGACCATTTCTGGCAGCAGTTCGGCGGCATTTCCGCACAGGGCGATAGAAATGGCTTTGCCTTCAGCGGTGTATTTCGCGATACGCGCCAGCGCGTCATCCAGGTCCACGGCTTGTTCGTCGACATAACGAGTCGCCAGACGGAAATCGATGCGGCTCTGCTGGCACTCGATGTTCAGCGAGCAGGCACCGGCCAGAGTGGCGGCCAGAGGCTGCGCACCGCCCATGCCACCCAGGCCGGCGGTCAGTACCCATTTGCCCACCAGGCTGCCGTTGTAATGCTGGCGCCCGGCTTCAACGAAGGTTTCGTACGTGCCCTGAACGATGCCCTGGCTACCGATGTAGATCCAGCTGCCGGCGGTCATCTGGCCGTACATGGCCAGGCCTTTGGCGTCGAGTTCGTTGAAATGTTCCCACGTGGCCCAGTGTGGCACCAGGTTGGAGTTGGCGATCAGCACACGGGGCGCGTTGCTGTGGGTTTTGAACACGCCGACCGGCTTGCCCGACTGCACCAGCAGGGTTTCGTCATCGTTGAGGTTGGTCAGGCTCTCGACAATCTTGTCGTAGCACTCCCAGTTACGCGCTGCGCGACCAATACCGCCATACACCACCAGCTCGGTCGGGTTCTCGGCCACTTGCGGGTCGAGGTTGTTCATCAGCATCCGCAACGGGGCTTCGGTCATCCAGCTCTTGGCGGTGAGCTGGGTGCCGCGGGCTGCACGGATTTCACCGTCACGGTGGCGG
>NZ_LRMN01000047.1:0-402 GCF_019266105.1 Pseudomonas sp. D1HM
AGTGGCAATCCTGGCCTTGATCGCGAGTACGCACGAGGCTGGACAACCATCGGCGGAAACATTTACTCCATCAGCAGTATCGACTTGCCCAAACGGATATTCGTACGCTGGCAGTCCATTGTTGAACAAAAAACCTACAAAGGCTGGGTCGACATTCCCGAGAGTGGCCGCAGCATCATGCGCGGCTCGACGGCACGCCGCTGTCCGGACTGGCCCGATTACCCTGCGAATCCCATGATTTCCGCCGTTCTAGGCGTTGCCCCGGGCGGAGTTATCCGAGTCTGGGCAAACGATAACTGCCTGAACGACAACCTGATCGCAGGTGCTCAAGCCGAGATTGAGCCGCTAGGGCCCTTCCAAGGGAAATCCAACGGCCGCTATCGCCTGCATAAAGAACACTCC
>NZ_LRMN01000048.1:0-611 GCF_019266105.1 Pseudomonas sp. D1HM
GAGGCGGGTTTGCATTGAGAACCCTGAAAGCGATGACAGGCAATGGAAGGGGGGATGCCTATGTTTAAACAGTGGTTTAAGCGTAAAGCGACCACCGATGAACCCCCTTTCGACCGGGATAACCAGTCGCCCAGGGCCGGTGAAATCCGTACTCAGGGTTCGAGTGAAACCCTGTTCCTGGCGCCCTTGCCGGTGTACACCGGGCAGGTGCCGATAGGCCGCCGAAACTTCTCGCAGATGAACGAAGTGTATTTGGAGTTGGGTGGCAGTAACCGGGGGATGGTTGAAGCGGGAAAGATGTTGGCGTTCATGATTTGGTTGTTAATCATGCTTATCTTTGGCGTTCCGATATTCTTGGGCGTTTATCTGGCGTTATTTGGGAATGAGGATTTCGAACAGGACATAGGCTTAGCCATGATGCTCGTCTTTCAGGTAGGTCTACTGTATGGCATCCCTGGAGGGGTGATCACATTAGGCGCATTTTTGTACGGCATGGTTTCCGATGTCTACAAACAGGCCAAAACCTACCCCGTGCGTTTCAACCGTCAGCGGCGCGAAGTGTGTTATGTCGACAGCACGACTCATCGGGTGTTGATCGTGCCCTGGGAGCG
>NZ_LRMN01000049.1:0-878 GCF_019266105.1 Pseudomonas sp. D1HM
TTGCTGGCATCGAGCGCCGGAATATCGCCCTGTATGAGTGATTGCGCCCCCGTCACCAACCCTTTGGCGTTTACTGTGACCTTGCTGTATGTACCTGCCGATATACCCGAATTGGCCAGGGCCAGCTGCACATTGACGTCGCCGCTACCGTCAAACCAGCCCATGCCCGTTGCAGCGCCGCTGAAGGTCCATGCTCGACCGGTCTGCAGCTTGGTGGCTGAGCCTGCATTGCCAGAGGTTGGCCGGCTCAGCGTCCCGGAGGTGATCTTGCTGGCATCGAGCGCAGGAATATCCCCCTGAATGAGCGAGTGCACGCCCGTCACTAACCCTTTTGCATTGACCGTGACCTTGCTGTAAGTACCCGCGAACACACCCGAATCCGCAAGCGTCAGGGCAATGCTGGCATTCGCAGACCCATCAAATGAAGCATCGCCCGTGGCATCGCCCGTCACCGCAATTTTGCGCGCAGTCTTCAGCTTCATCGCGCTGGCCGCCTCACCCTTGGCGATTTCCTCACGCACGGTGTTGACGGTGGCCATGACCAGCGTTGGGTCATCCTGAATCGTGATATTGGCCGTACTGCTGACAAGGATCTGCAGACGGATACCTTGAGTGCGCCCGGTGCCTTGAGCCAGCGTCGGCTTGTAGGTGGCCGGGTAACTGGCCACCGCCACCAGGGCGCCGGTTGAGTCGTACAGCCCGACCTCGCGCACCCACCAACCACCAATGTCTGACGGCAGAATCAGCTCGGCAACAATCACCGGTTTGTCTGCTCGTACCGTCAGACGGTTCAACTTCATCCGCACATTTTCGTGGACCAGTTTTTTCTGCAGTCTCGACGGCAGCGGCGTGACGCCGTTACCGTCACCAACGCCCAT
>NZ_LRMN01000050.1:0-878 GCF_019266105.1 Pseudomonas sp. D1HM
ATGGGCGTTGGTGACGGTAATGGCGTCACGCCGCTGCCGTCGAGACTGCAGAAAAAACTGGTCCACGAAAATGTGCGGATGAAGTTGAACCGTCTGACGGTACGAGCAGACAAGCCGGTGATTGTTGCCGAGCTGATTCTGCCGTCAGACATTGGTGGTTGGTGGGTGCGCGAGGTTGGGCTGTACGACTCAACCGGCACCCTGGTGGCGGTGGCCAGTTACCCGGCCACCTACAAGCCGACGCTGGCTCAAGGCACCGGGCGCACTCAAGGTATCCGCCTGCAGATCCTCGTCAGTAGCACGGCCAATATCACGATTCAGGATGACCCAACGCTGGTCATGGCCACCGTCAACACCGTGCGTGAGGAAATCACCAAGGGTGAGGCAGCCAGCGCGGTGAAGCTGAAGACTGCGCGCAAAATAGCGGTGACGGGTGATGCCACGGGTGATGCTTCATTTGATGGGTCTGCGAATGCCAGCATTGCCCTGACGCTTGCGGATTCGGGTGTGTCTGCGGGTACTTACAGCAAGGTCACGGTCAATGCAAAAGGGTTAGTGATGGGCGTTCACTCGCTCATTCAGGGGGATATTCCGGCTCTCGATGCCAGCAAGATCACCTCCGGGACGCTGAGCCGGCCAACCTCCGGCAATGCCGGCTCAGCCACCAAGCTGCAGACCGGTCGAGCATGGACCTTCAGCGGCGCTGCAACGGGCATGGGCTGGTTTGACGGTAGCGGCGACGTCAATGTGCAGCTTGCCCTGGCCAATTCGGGCATATCGGCAGGTACATACAGCAAGGTCACAGTGAACGCCAAAGGGTTGGTGACGGGGGCGCAATCACTCATACAGGGTGATATCCCGGCGCTCGATGCCAGCAA
>NZ_LRMN01000051.1:0-488 GCF_019266105.1 Pseudomonas sp. D1HM
TCGAACAAGTCCGCTACCAGGCCGTAATCAGCTACCTGGAAGATCGGGGCTTCTTCGTCCTTGTTGATCGCGACGATCACTTTGGAGTCTTTCATGCCCGCCAGATGCTGGATCGCGCCGGAAATACCAACCGCGATGTACAGCTGTGGCGCAACGATTTTGCCGGTCTGACCGACCTGCATGTCGTTCGGCACAAAACCGGCGTCGACCGCAGCACGCGAAGCACCCACGCCTGCACCCAGCTTGTCGGCCAGAGCGTACAGGTGTTTGAAGTTGTCGCCGTTCTGCATGCCACGACCGCCGGAAACGACGATTTTGGCAGCGGTCAGCTCAGGACGGTCAGACTTGGCCAGTTCTTCGCCAACAAACGACGAAGTGCCTGCATCGTGAACCGCTGCAACCGCTTCAACCGCTGCCGAACCGCCTTCTGCAGCAACCGGGTCGAAACCGGTGGCGCGTACGGTGATCACTTTGACCGGCGCTGTGGA
>NZ_LRMN01000052.1:0-467 GCF_019266105.1 Pseudomonas sp. D1HM
GAGTTTGGATGCTCCATAATCACCGGTATGACAATGAAGGGCGCGGTATCAAACTCGTATCTAAAGTTGAACTGGACGTTCCACTTGCCCCCCGGCATGTCGCCAAAAAACCTGTTGCCCCACTGAACAAACAGGCCGGTGTCCTTATCCCACCAGTACCCATTGGGGTCGTGGTACAAGGTCGACGGGACACCCGCTCCCAGGCTTGATCGCGCTGCTGCTGGGGTGTTCCCCCCCGTACCTCCACGCGCGACCGGCAAAGTGCCGCTAACCAGCTTGCTCACATCAAGCCCGGCCAAGACCAACTGAACGTTGACATCGCCGCTACCATCGAACCAACCCATGCCTGTTGCTGCGCCGTTGAACGTCAGCGCTCGGCCGGTTTGCAACTTGGTGGCTGTGCCGGCATTGCCAGAAGTTGGCCTGCTCAGCGTACCGCTGGTGATCTTGCTGGCATCGAGCGCCGG
>NZ_LRMN01000053.1:0-585 GCF_019266105.1 Pseudomonas sp. D1HM
ATGGACAGGCGAACTACGAACTGGCCCTTTATTACAAAATACTCAAGGACAACTTCCCAATTGCACTGCAGCACTACCAAGTTGCACTTTCGCAAGGCCACCAAAGTGCGGCACTGATTATGAAATATGTATTCTCCAGCAATTCAAAACCCCACTTCAGGATGTGGTACACACCGAATGATTCTTTATATGAGGTTTACGCGGAATATTATTCACAACTAAGAAATGACCCTGACATACGCTTCCCCACCCTGATGAAAGACCATCCCCTTCCACCTCACCCGACCCAGGGCTATGACGCAGAAAGACCGGACTGGAAGCCCGAGCACGCCAGGCCATGAACAACAAACGCCCCCAACGGCTTAGCCCATGCACGACACAAGGTGAGTTGATGCACATCATTAAGCGTTGCGCCCTGATGCTTTTCTTATCCCTGAGCACAACGGCCATGGCCGAATCTGCGCCCTTTGTCTGCGTCCACGAAAAAGACCACCTGCCAGCGCTCGACCCGCTCGCCGACAGCTGGTACCGGGAGGCTGCGGCCCTGGCCAAACCCGATACCCTGCGGCCCTGGGCGCGCATCGT
>NZ_LRMN01000054.1:0-393 GCF_019266105.1 Pseudomonas sp. D1HM
TTCGTAGTTCGCCTGTCCATAACCCTGTTCGGCGGCACAACGTGTGTACTGCAACCCGAGATCCTCTTTTTTTCCGTAGTAGATATATAACTTGCCCAGTTCGGTCAGGGCTGCTGGATTTCCCATGCGCGCCGCCTTGTCGAGGAACGTCAGGCCATCTGTTGCCGGGTTTTTGACCCCGGCCTTGTTACCGATCATGGCGGCCATGTTGTAGAAACCCTGGGGAACGCCCAGATCGATCATGCGTTGATACAGGTCGAGAGACTTCTGCCTGTCCTGCTCGATGCTTCCCGGCCACCCCGTGCGGTACAGCGCCGCGAGGTTGTGCATGGCTTTCCAGTGATCGCGCTCGACGGCTTTGCCATAGAGCTCGACGATGCGCGCCCAGGGCCG
>NZ_LRMN01000055.1:0-611 GCF_019266105.1 Pseudomonas sp. D1HM
GACCCTTCTCAAGTGGTAAGCCCGGACATCGATCCTGCTGATACCACTGCCCCGGATGCGCCTACAAACCTGAGTGTTTCCCCCAATGGCGGAACTGTCTCGGGTAAAGGTGAGCCGGGCACGACAGTTACCATCAAGGATCCACAAGGCAACACGATCGGTACAGGTACCGTCGGTGCTGATGGCAACTTCGCAGTTGGGCTGAACCCTCCTCAAGTCAATGGCGAAGTCCTTGACGTGACACTGACCGACGCGGCCGGGAATATCTCGGATCCTGCGCAAGTAGTGAGCGCGGACATCGACTTCGTGGATACGACCGCTCCAGATGCCCCGACTAATCTCGTGGTCACCCCAAATGGCGTGAATGTCTCGGGTAAAGGTGAAGCAGGTACCACCGTCCACATCAGAGACGACCAAGGCAACCTGCTGGGTACCGGTACGGTGGGGGCTGATGGCAACTTCTCAGTTGACATGGATACGCCAAAAATTAATGGCGAACTCCTGAGTGTGACGCTGACCGATGCCGCCCGTAATATCTCGGACCCTTCGCAGGTGAATAGCGCGGACATCGATGAGACCGACGCCGACGCCGACGCCGACGCCGATGCCGA
>NZ_LRMN01000056.1:0-795 GCF_019266105.1 Pseudomonas sp. D1HM
CCCCCAGGCAATGACTTTGAGACGGGAGGAGACAGCCTGAAACAACGGGGAATTATTTGGGGCATCTGCTGCGAGTACGCGTATAGCATTTGGCTGCATGTGAAAGCCGAGGAAATAGGCAAGGCCTTATGGTTGGTACTCGGTATCTTTATCTTTGGCGGCCCCTTGGTGTTTATATTGCAAAGCTGGAAACTCTCTCCACCCCCCGACCTCACCTATCCCGACATTATCGAATGGTCCAAACCCCTCCCGCCTGAACAGTGGGCCAAACGCTCGCCAGAACTTGAAAGTGCCATTGCGCAACGTGAAGCTGAATTAGCGGCCGGGGGCTTAAATCGTGAGCCGTCCTGAAGCGGGTGCCCGCAAAAAAAGCGTGTTCTCGCAGCAGGATTATCTGGCCCCGTTACCGATCCCTACCGGAAAAACACCGGTCGACATGCTTAATATCATTTGGCGCAAGAATGATGTGTTTTTAGACGTTGGAAACTTCAACGTGGGTGGGACGGTGATGGTGATCTGGTTTATGTCTCTAATATTTTTAGTGCTGGGTTACCCCTCAAGGCATGACGATCTTTTTTACATTGTTGTGATCGGAGCGATGGTCATAATTGGCATCCCCACACTCGTCTTTATCTACAACCTGATTCGCCCAACCCCTTTACCCATTCGTTTTAACCGCCAACGTCGCGAAGTCTGTGTACCCCGTGAAGACGGCGAATACTGGGTCGTGCCATGGGAGTCGGTCACTGCCGCAGCCTCTCAGCACACGGCGGTGAGCCGGGCGGGGCCCAGTAC
>NZ_LRMN01000057.1:0-241 GCF_019266105.1 Pseudomonas sp. D1HM
TTCCAGAAGCTCAGGACGCGACGCACATACCACCAGCGCAATGGCCAGGGGGTTCGTTTGGAGTAACCATACCTTTCGCGTTCTTCCGCGCTTAAATGACCACCAGCATCATCCAGGCGCCCCATAAAGCGCGCATCAAGGCGTTCAATCTCAAAAGTATGCAGTCCCTCGTACGGTTTCAGTTCATCCTCCGTGAACACAACCCCCAATGCGCTAAGCCATGGATCTGGCGCATCCACCA
>NZ_LRMN01000058.1:0-620 GCF_019266105.1 Pseudomonas sp. D1HM
ACCTTGATCTGGTTGATTTCGACGGCCTTGCGCAAGGTGATGGTGGCGCCTTCCTCGGTCAGTTCCAGCCAGCTCGGCAGTTTTTTGGTAGCAGTAGTCATTTTCATTGTTCCTTAGAGGCCCAGGACGTTACGCACGTCAGCCAGTTGGTCCACGCTATCGATGATGCGCACGGAGTTGATCGGATCGATTTCAAACATCACGCGCCCGTCGATTTCGAGCTTGTAGTAGGTGACGTCCACGGCGTACTTGAACTCGGCCTTGGCGCCCGGCGCCCACTCGCCCGGATCGACCTCACGCAATCCGCCACGCAAGGTGGCCACCGCGCCAGTGGTCGCACCCTTGTGGCCCTTGAAGGCCCCGCGAAAGGAAGCGTTAAAGCTGGTCTGGTCAAAGGCGCCGAAGTACTTCAGCACCTCCTTGCGGATGCCGTTGGTAGTGAAACTGGCCTCCAGCTTCTCCAGCCCCATGTCCATGCCCACCGGCGCATCCATGCCGCCGCCGCGATATTCTTCGGTTTTCACCGTCAGCTTGGGCAGGCTCAGGCTCGGCACGTCGCCCTGAAGGCTCATGCCGTCCACGAACATGTTGGTGTTAAACAGGGTTTGCGGAATCATTGA
>NZ_LRMN01000059.1:0-337 GCF_019266105.1 Pseudomonas sp. D1HM
TCAATCCGTGAGCCACCACAGCATGCGGTTAAACGGCATGGCCTCGATCTCACTGGCCGAGAAATGAAACTCCCGGGCCAGATGCTTGGCCGTCGCTTTAATCGTTGTAGGGGTAAGGCTCATCATCTTCGACCAGGCGAAAATAACCGGCCTGTAGGCGGTTGTAGTCCACGACGGTCATGCCGGCGATGTCCTTGTCTCCGGCTTGGGTCAGGGACGCGAACAGGATCAGTTCGCGCTTCTCGGCGTCACCACCGGACTGGACGGTGGCCTGCTGTACATCCTTGACGGTGGGGGCTCGCAGGCTGAGCCGGTTCACCTTGATCTGGTTGATTTC
>NZ_LRMN01000060.1:0-609 GCF_019266105.1 Pseudomonas sp. D1HM
GCAGGTTTTCAGCTCCTCAAAACCCCGTTTTTTGTAAAACGCATGCAGTGGAAAGATATCTAAAAACAGCGTGGTATTGCCCAACGCCAGCATGTCGTACACATGCTGAAATTGTTCCTGTGCAACGCTTTGGGGCTCTCCCTCAAAACGGATATCCGCAGGCACCAAATTTTGCTCTGAAGCCTTGTGGTAAGCCTCGTACAACTGGCTTTCCTCATCGCCAGGAAGCTCGAAGTGCGATCCCTTGCTCCTGACCTCCAGCCATTGTCTTCTTGCGCTGAACTCGTCTTCTACTTTGCCAATCGAGTCCGCCGCATGCAGCAGCCCGCACCCCACCTGCTTGGAGGCAAACGCTGCGAGCCCGGCCCATTGGAAGCGTGGGTCTTCCAGCCACATGCGGGCATAGATGGCGTTGATCGCGCGGTTACGCGCTTGGGGGTCGGCAATCAGGATGCCGCCGGGGGCGACGATTTCTTCGGCTGCCCGCTGGTATATTCGCCACAGCCCTTCGCAGGTCAGAACGGGCACTTCGGTGACGGCGGTCATGCAGTCGTAGAGCTCGATGACGCGGGTTTCGCATTCGGAAACAGGCAAGGTGTTGTGAAACAG
>NZ_LRMN01000061.1:0-484 GCF_019266105.1 Pseudomonas sp. D1HM
TGTGATCGTACAACCGCCTTGAGCTATGATGCAGGCCTGTGCCACCCCGATATCCCTTGAATCCGAGATAAATGTTCACCATGGAAAACCAGATCGACGTCCCGCGCCTTCCTCGCAAACGCCGCAGCCTTGCGCAAGAGTTGGTGACGGTATTGTCCGAGCAGATCCGCGATGGCTTGCTCAAGCGAGGCGATAAATTGCCCACCGAGTCTGCGATCATGGCGGCCCATGGCGTCAGCCGCACGGTGGTGCGTGAAGCGATTTCCCGGCTGCAGGCGGCAGGGCAGGTCGAGACCCGGCACGGCATCGGTACTTTCGTGCTGGACACGCCAAGCCCCAGCGGCTTTCGCATCGACCCGGCCACCGTGGTGACGTTGCGCGATGTGCTGGCGATTCTGGAGCTGCGCATCAGCCTTGAAGTCGAGTCGGCCGGGCTGGCCGCGCAACGGCGCAGCGCCGAACAACTGGCGGGCATGCGGGCGGC
>NZ_LRMN01000062.1:0-479 GCF_019266105.1 Pseudomonas sp. D1HM
GCGAGCGAGGCAGTGGCCTTGGGGCTGGCAGACGAAGTCGGCGCCGGTCTCACCGTCAAAGCGTGTCTGGGCCAGGGCAGTGTGCTGCAGCGTTTCCAGCACGCGCCGCAGGCATTGCTGGCTCAGCTGGATGAACCGCTCGATCCCGAGCCAACGCCCGAGCCGGCCAAGCCAGAACCTGAAAAGCCGCCCATCGTGGACTCGGCCAAACTGGCCTTGCTGATCACCCAAAGCTGCAACGCAGCCGGGATCAGCAACCTGATCGAATCGCTGATCAGTAATACCAAACTGGCCGACGAAGCCACGGTCAACGCGGCGCTGACCAATGCCAAGAATGTGCGCGATCTGTGCGTGGCGGCGCGACTGCCTGAGTTCACTCAGCAATTTGTGGCTGCTGGGCTGACTGCCGAAGCAGTACGCGGGCGGCTGTTCGACAAGCTGGTCAGCGGCGGCGGTTTTGAAATCGACAACAGCCTGCC
>NZ_LRMN01000063.1:0-337 GCF_019266105.1 Pseudomonas sp. D1HM
GAAATCAACCAGATCAAGGTCGACCGGCTCAAGCTGCGAGCGCCCACCGTCAAGGATGTACAGCAGGCCACCGTCCAGTCCGGTGGTGACGCCGAGAAGCGCGAACTGATCCTGTTCGCGTCCCTGACTCAAGCCGGGGACAAGGACATCGCCGGCATGACCGTCGTGGACTACAACCGCTTACAGGCCGGTTATTTTCGCCTGGTCGAAGATGATGAGCCTTACCCCTACAACGATTAAAGCGGCGGCCAAGCATCTGGCCCGGGAGTTTCATTTCTCGGCCAGTGAGATCGAGGCCATGCCGTTTAACCGCATGTTGTGGTGGCTCACGGATTGA
>NZ_LRMN01000064.1:0-301 GCF_019266105.1 Pseudomonas sp. D1HM
TAATCGGGACGAGGATTTTTATCCATCAACGCCTTGCAATTCAGGAGAGGTATGACAATGTCATTAGAAGTGTTTGAGAAACTGGAAGCAAAAGTACAGCAGGCGATTGATACCATCACTCAGTTGCAGATGGAAATCGAAGAGCTGAAAGAAAAAAACAACTCACTGTCGCAGGAAGTTCAAAATGCCCAGCATCAGCGCGAAGAGCTGGAGCGTGAGAACAACCATCTGAAAGAACAGCAGAACGGCTGGCAGGAACGTCTGCAGGCCCTGCTGGGTCGCATGGAAGAGGTCTGATTAC